>NZ_JAPYKR010000017.1:0-137265 GCF_037179655.1 Mesorhizobium sp. Cs1299R1N1
CAACGTAGCTGAACAACTCGCCAGTTCGATTGTCGCCACCGCGCACGTGTCATCTCCGAATCTCTTCGGAATTAGTGAATCACGGTCATCGACCTGCGGCGAGCACCTTTTTCAACAGCCTGCTAGGCAATTTAATTCCTGTTTGATCTTTCGCGGGGAGGGGTAGATGCAATCGAAATCGCGTTGGTGGATGGGGCCTCTGTCGCTGGCGGCTCTCGCCGCAGCTGGCGCCGACGAGACAGCCGCACAGGCACTCGATACCGATTTTCTTTTGACCCCGAAGCCGGCCCGCATCGAGCTTGCGTTTCCCGACATTGCAACGACGTCGTCCTACCGTGTCCGGTTGTCCGGCAGCAATGCGGAAGCGGACGACGTCGAGGCCGACCCGCCCATCGTGGGGCCGATCCTTTCCGGGGGCGCAGAGGCCTTGACACAGGCCGCGACGCCGACGGCGCCGTCGGTGACCAACAATGGCTGCTCTAAAATCAAGTCCAAGCAGCAATGCATGTTCGATATCCGGCTTCCTCCCGGACTGGCCCCAGGCAGCTATTCATGCGATGTGCTGGTGACCGGTAAGAATGGCGGGCAGTCGGTCAAGACGGTGAGCCTCGACATCCGCGCCTCGGCATGGTGGGCCGGCGTTGTGATTGCGCTCGGCGTGGCGCTGGGCGCGGCGGTGACGGACTGGCGCGGCACGGCGCGGCCGATCGTCAACAAACGCATCGAGGCGGCGCGCCTGCGCGAGGAAGCGCTGCACCTGGCCGCTTCGACCGGCCAGGTGTCGATGGCGAGGCGGGTGAGGCAACTGGCCCTCGACCTCAAGGTGCTCGACAGCGACATCCTCGCCGGCAAGGACGATCCGGCCAAGTTGCCGGAATACAGGGAGCGGCTCGATCTGCTCAACCGCGCCGACGCGCTGCTGCAGGCGGCCGCTGAGCCTAAGAACGGGGCGGCAGGCGTCTTCAGCCTGCTTGCGCAGCGCCTGGAAGCCGCTCTGGTCGCGGTCGAATGGAAGAAAGAGACGGTGACTGCTGCGGCAGATACGCTGAGCGCCGAACTCACCGGCTTCCAGCCGCTGTTTGCGGCGGCGCAGCGTTTCGACAAGCACGCGGGCGAGCTGAAGCAGGCTGTGGAATATCTGGGTGCTGCCGGCGAGACCACGCAGTGGAAGGCTGCGCTGGCGCTGCGCAAGGAGGCGTTTCAGCCGCTCCAGACTGATGGCGATGGCACGCAAACGACGACGCGGGCCAAGCCCCTGAATGAGGCAGCCGACATACTGGAAGCGATGCCGGCGACGATCGCGCCGATCATCATAGCCCAGCTGGACGGCGATATCGCCACGCAGCTTGTGGCAGCGTCGACCGATGACGAGAAGAAGAGCCTGCAAGGCCTGCAGACGCAGGTGGCGGCGCTCAAGTCGCGCGTGCCGGATGCGGCGGCGGTCGCGGAAGCCGGTCGCCTGGGGAAAGAACTGGCAAGCCTTTCCGGGCTGGAGGGGCTGGATGGCACGGTCGAGGTGCCGGCAATCGTGGAGGCCGGCAGCGGCCTGAAATTCGAGTGGTCGGACACGGCATTCCAGCCAGAAGCCGGCGCCACGCTGGCCGACCTCACCGATTCCAGGAAGGCCTGGGACCTCATGACCAACGCCATCGCGCTCGCCGGCATCGCTAGCGTCGGTGTGATGGTGCTGTGGGCGACCAACACGACATGGGGCAGCGTCCAGGACATCATCCTCGCATCGCTGGCCGGTGCCGGCACGCGGCTGTCGATCGGCAAGATCGGCCAGACGGCGCAGCAGTAGAGCCTACAGGTGGGGCGGCCGCCATCGCTCCGGGACCGTGCCGTGCTTTGGCTCAAGAGCCCGGCGACGTACGGACTCGCGATTTCACCAATATCGGCATCCCACGGTGCTATCCCTCCCGGCTGTGCGAGGAGGGCTGCTCGTGAAGTTCCGCTATGGGCAGTATTGAGCTGCTGGGTTGATGGCTACCTGACCTTCAGGGCACGCCGCCAGTGGCTGCGCTTTTCGGGGACAGAGCCGGCATCAGGTAATTCGTCATCCAACTCCGTGCAGAGTGAGCCGTCAGTAAATTATGGAAAACACATCATTTTCGTAATCGCCTGTGATTGTACATGACCTAGAATGCCAGAAGGGTACTGAGCGGGATCATTGTGGAACTTCCCTGCGTCATACGTTATCTCATTGAAAAATATTGATAATATCACGATGTCCAAAGGGGTTGGGAGTGCTTAATGGGGGCGGTACTAGATGGACCTTTGTGGCCGATCACACTCAATCACGGGCGTCCACGGTGAATCGCGTTGACGCCTCGGCAGGTAACCTTATTCTTTTGATCCCACATCTCAAGTTCATCAATCGGGTATAATACAGCTTTGCCGAGCTTGACGTATGCTGGTCCAATTCTCTTGGCCCGCCAATTTCGCAACGTTCCAAGAGAAATGCTTCCGCGATAGCGTTCTGAGACTTCCTTAGCTGTCAAAAATTTTCTGCCGTCCATCGGCCTCTCCAACATTCGACGTCGGGCGCGTGTTAGCAGGCCCAAGCATGTTCACGAACCGTGTGTCATCCAGTTGCACGCTCATGGGTGGGAATGTGGATGGGAAATGGAAGCCGCAATGTGGGGGAGTAGAAGCGGCGGATATGTCCGGATAGAAATCGGTGGAGGGGCGGCCGGCACCATCAGGTCGAGGATGTTCGTGCTTGTGGAAGTGGGAGGCGACGAGCCGGGGTCAGGCAATAGTGCGGAGTGAAAGGGGCTAAAGGCGGCGTTCGCAGTTTGACGTGAGACTGGCTCCCCGGGCCGCACGAAACTGCGAACTATGAGCTGCCGATCCCTCTCAAAACTACTCCAGAACCTTCCCTTAAGATTCGCAAGCGGGATCGCGAGCGCGCGGAGCGGATCCGGCTATCGGGCGGCCCAAGAATATCGCTGAGGCAACGGGCAGTCGCGCTCGCCCAAGAACAAGAGGTGGTGCGAACGCGCGACCTCACGAACATCGGTATTCCCCGTTGTTACCTAGCCCGGATGTGCAACGAGGGCCTGCTCATCAAGGTCGGATATGGAGCCTATCGCGCAGCAGATCAGGAAGCGACATGATTGGGTTGTGCCGCCGATATCGAGCCGAGCTACAGATAGTCGGGCAGGCGGTGCATCGCGATCAGGTTGGATAGTTGGTTTGAGGCGAGAGAGGAGACCGCTACATGGCGAGACCCACTATCGAGGAGGTGCTGTTCAACTTCCGGGTGCGATAGTCAGCAAGCATGAAAATGTCGCCAGATCCAGATACGCTACTACGCAAATCACACGCCTACTGTTCGACTCCGGCGTGGTGACGTGTGCCGCTGCTGTAACTGTACCGATGACTGTTAAAACGCCGGTCATCGGTGGCAGTCTCGGTGCTTACGACAGCGTTATCCTTCCGCGAATACTCCCGTAAACAGAGCCCTTTCAGGATCGCCGGTCCGTGGGGTGAATCCGAATGCGCGGAAACTGTCGCCTAAATCCTTAAGGCTCGATATCCGTGATAAGATTATCTTTAGGCGAATCCGCGCTTCCTCTGTCCCGCCCTGCGTCAAGGACATTCCCGATCCGCCAAACAGCACCCGTGTTGGATATTTCAGCCAACGGTTTCGTATGGCGATAGGAAGGGAAGGCGTCGACCGCGTCGTTGCCTGCCACCAAATAGACAGGGCAGGTCGCACATAGCGCGGCAGTCGCCTTTTGTTCACGCTCAAGAACCTCCTCGCTCTCGATCGCACGGATGACGTGGCGGCCCGAATAGTAGACGAACTCCATGCGGGAGTAGGGCGTGGCAATGATCGCATTCTCGGGCAACACCGCTTTGGACAATTCAGCCATTGCAATCATTTCATTGCTCGGCGTGAAATCGCCAATGGTGTCTCTAATGGTGGCATAGGACGACGATGCCACCAGAAATGGCGCCGCAAGGCAGACGAGCGCGCGGCGTCGTATCGTATCCCGCGCCTCCTGGAGAGACGGGTTCTCGTTGCGGCCGGTCGGCTCAGATGAACTCGCGCCTCGAAACGGAAGAAATCGCTCGCAAGACAATCCCACACCGCAGGCCGCGGCCGGTAACAGGATCAACATCTCATATTCGTGTATGCCCATGTGGTTGCGCATGAGAATTGACCACAAGAAGAACATGCTCAACGAGCCGAGATAAATCGCGATCGCCGGCCTTGGAAACTCGGCCGCCGCCCGGACGCAGGCCAGGCCGCCCGCGAGGCCAAGCATGCCAAGCATGCCAAGCGCCGGCAGGCGGCTCAGAATTCCGTGCCACACGTAAGTCGTCAAAGTGTCGGTCGGGTTCGGAAGGACTATGTCCTGCAGGTCATGCGGAGTGTAGTCCGGTGGATAGAGGGCCACGCTTTCGCCCGAGCGCAGCAAGGCCCGGTTCCACAACCGTTCGGCGAAGTGCGGATATTCGGACCCGTAAAGCAAGGCGATTGACAGCAGAGCCGCTGTGGCGGCGAAGCCGAGCAAAAGAAGCGCAAGCGTGGTTTGCCTATGACGATCCAGCAGCGCAAGAAAGCACAAGGCCGGGGCAGCCAGCAGTGGCTCCCAGGATGTCATTACGGCAAGAAAATACGCGACGGCACCGACGCTAAGCAGAATTTGCCGCCGAGAAGCATCGCCGCCGCGCGCGGCGGCCCCAGTGTTGCTTGCGAACAGAACCAGCGCGAGCAGGGTCAGCATGATGGCCAGGTGCAGATGCAGGCCGACAAAGCCAAAACTGAACATCATGGGGGCGCCGAGAAAGGCAAGCACAGCAAGGCTGGCCGCGGTTCTGTCGGACGACCGGTCGGCAAGGCTTCGCCAGATCAAGGCCGCCGACACCAGATTCAGGGTAACGGACAACAGATGCTGGATAACCGCACCCTCGCCAAGGAACCGGAACAACAAGGCGAGGAGGACCGGATAAAGCGGCGGCCAGTGAAGATAGGCGTCAGGTGAATCTGTAAGCGGCGCGTTGTTCTGTACCGGGACCAACCCCAGATCGAACAGGCCGATGACGTTGAATGTCCGAGCCATCACCGCGAAATGACTGCTGACCCAAGCGTATTCATAGTTGTAGGCGTCAAGCCGAACAGCGATCGTGGCGAGCACGATGACCGCCAAGCACCCGGCGAACTGAAGCAAGGTTATCGGAAGCCGCGATGGCGGAAGAACCCCTTCCTGCTCTGAAGCCGCGGGCAAGGCGGCATGCGCCCTATCGTCGCTTCTGTCCATCAAGCTGATCGGGCCTCGTCACTGCCATGAATGGGCTCGACTACAAACAGGATGGAATCGTAGAGGTTGAGCGGAACCGTCAATCGCATCAGGATCGACGGCGCTTTTAGCCGCCATCTCCGAGGGAGATAGGCCATGACGCGGTCCCATAGATAACCGGCGTTGAAGTACCAGCAGGGCCGCGATGCATGAACTGGTTTCAAACCCGCCGCATGGCATGCTCTTTCCAGCGTCGTCCGGTCGAAATATCCGATATGCGCCGCGCGGAAATGCCACCAGTTCTTGCCCATCAGGCGCGCCATCGCGGATTTCACATCAGGCGTAACCATGACCAGCTTTCCATCCGGAGCCATCACGTCGCGAATTGTTCGCAACAGGTCGACGGGGTCGGGAACATGTTCGATAACGTCGATGAGGCAGATCGCATCGAATGGTCCCACTACATCCCCGTGGGGCAGCACGCCACAGTGAAGCCGAAGCCCGCGTTCCTGCCCCAAGCCTGCGAGCCAACGTGACGGTTCCATGCCAACGGCGTAAAAACCGCGCTTTTCCGCCTCATCGAGCAGCAAGCCGATACCCGCGCCGACATCCAGAAGTCGTGCAGGAGCTGGCCGGAATTTCTCTAGAATCTCAAGCAGCTTACGCGCTTGCAACGCGCGCGGCCCTGCGGTCAGAGCGTATCCCGGGTCTTCCATATCCTGGTAAAGTTCAAGGACGCCGCTGACGTCAGGGCATTGCAGGAAGCCGCATGAATCGCAGCGGAAGATTGCGGCAGTTATCCCGTAATTGGCATCCGTTATGGCGACAGCGTTCGCGGTCATCTTCTCGGCGATCGTAGAGGGGCGAAATAGCTTCGTGCGGAGGGAACCGCAAACCCAGCACGACGCAGCGCGGACTCCATCCGGCTTGTGCGCGACATCCATCATGAAAATATCCCTGGGCGCTGGAAACGGAACCCAGCCCGGCGCAGCGTCCGTTCAGACGACGCGGACCAGTTCAGCACCGGCAAACCGTTTGCTTCGGCTAGTCTGCGCATCGCGGGCTTGGGGTTGACCACATAGCCGACGTCGGCGACAGCCAGGAGCGGCAGGTCGCTTGCGTGATCTGAATAGGCGATGACCTGCGTCTCATGCGTATCCATTGCCAGAAGGGCTTTCAGCCTTGCAACCTTGCTCGCGCCATAACAATTCTCGCCATCGAGCCTCCCACCCCGGGTCTTCGACGCGATGACATCGTCGAATCTCAGATGTCGCGCGATCACGTCGACGTAAAGATCGAGGCTCGCGCTTATGAGGATCAGCCTGTCACCACGAGTGCGGTGCGCCTCGATCGAGGCGAGGGCGCCGGGCAAAAGGCCGCCTCTGACGACAGCCGCGGCAAACTCGGCGCTATGGTCCGCCAGTGCTTTGCGGCTGGCCCCGCCGCATATAGCGGCAAGGAATTTCTGCTTGGCAAAGCTGTTGCCGCAAAGCCCGCTCCGGAAAGCCAGCGCATAAAACGGCAGCAGGCCGCAACGAAATACGCGCCAGGGGTTCCTGGCTAGGAAGCCCAGGAGAAAGGGCACGAAAGTATCGGAACGCGTGATCGTGCCGTCCAGATCGTAGACGGCTATGACGGCTCTCCCGGCTGGAGCTCCCTCGGTCATCACCGCGCTGCGGAATCATAGGCGTTGAAGGTGTAGAACCGATTGGCCGCGAAATTGAACACGGTTACCAGCATGATGGCCGTGGCCTGTGCCAGGAGATACGGAAGCCCGGTTGCCAGCCCGGTGTAGAACACGCCCGAATTGATCGCCAGGCCAAGACTTGTAACGATCAGGTAGCGCGTCAGTGCCAGGCGGTGCTCATCCCCGGACCGAAAGACCCATCGATGTTGGAAGTAGTAATTGAAGGGGATGGCAGCGCAAAATCCGATGACGGAGGCAACAGTCTTTCTCACGTCGGCCAGCTCCACCAACGCAATCAGGATGGCATAGTGGATTGCGACCGCTCCGAGGCCGACAGCCCCGTAACGCGCGATCTGGCTGGTCGGCATGACCCTCAATTGCCCATACCCAGGCCAAGCTGCCGCCCATCGAGCAACGGATAGAGAAAAGGCATGTCGACAAGCTGCATTACGGCCACCGCCGCAGCCAGGAAGCCGACATAGGCCATGAAAGGCATCTCCCGAAAGAGCTTCTCGGGCCGCTGCGCCGCCGATCCGTCCTTCATGCCGATGGAAAGGTACCAGACGAAGAGGATGGCGAAGAGCGGAAACGACAGGACAAATTCGATCCTGTGCTTGATGAGGAAGATTGCCAGGAAGAAACTGGCGGTGATTGCGTAGAAAAATCCCGAAAGGAGCAGCGTCTTCTCCGTGTATCCAGCAAAGGAACGTCGGTAGAGGCTGGCCCGCTGCGGATCGCCAATGAAGCGGAATTCCGCGTACCGTTTGATGGCCATGAGAAAGGCCCCACCCATCCAGTAAGCCATCAGCACGGACGATGGAGGGAAACTGCCGTCAACGACGATGAACCAGCCGAGAAGCAGCCGGAGAGGATTGTTGACGGATTCGGAAAGCACGTCGAGATACGTCCGGTCCTTGGTCCGGAACGGGTGTACATTGTAGAAGATCCCCATCATCAGAAGAACATTGCTGGCCAGGAAGAAATCTCGCGACACCACGGACGCCAAACCGAGCCCTACGACCGCAAGAACGACATACTGTGCAAAAACCTGGTGCGCGGCCAACCTGCCTTGGGCCGCCGACCGCGTATGCTTTAGCGGATGATGGCGGTCGGATTCCGCGTCCAGCCATTCGTTGATCGTGTAGTTGGCGGAAGCAACCATGCAGGTAGAGACAAGACCGATCAGGATCGCGAAAGCAAGATCCGGGCGAGCCTCCGGCACGGAAAGCAGCCCAATGGCGAGGCCCGGGATCATGAAAACGTTCTTGAACCAATGATCGGGACGCGCGATTGCGACCAGATCGGCAAGCGGAATTCGTACGGCCGTTTTGAGCGCCTGCATGGTGTGCCTCAGTTGCAGAGATCGAGGAGTTCTGCGAACGACGACAAGTGTCCTCCTCCCGCACTAACGTTTGAGACTTAAGATTTTGCGAATTCGCAAATAGAACGTGCCGATATGCAACATGACGAAAGTATCAATTAGAGGAGACTAATAAGCAGAGAACAAATCTTCTTGATAAGTCCCCTCCCAGGCTCTTAACAGGCCATCACGGATGTGTTACCGATTTACTTGCGGGGGTACTGCACCTTTCATCGTCGCAGACCCAGAAAAGCGGCGGGTACTTCATGGTGCCGGGCCTGTATGGCATTGGTGAGTTTAGCATGTGCCGAGATTTTTTGGGGGAGGCCGGTGCGAACCTGGTTCTCGTTTATGTGAGTCCTAAACCAACGCTGGAATTCGAAAGCGAAAAAGTCCGTCGCGCACGCTTACCTCCGAGTCGGCGAGGCCTATCACGCAGAGAAGTAATGGCTGGAAGCAATTGAGGTGTATATTTTAGAAGGAAGACATAGACTCAAACTGAAGTTCGCAGGCGCGCTTGCGATTCTAGCCTGTGTCGCTGTTTATTTGTTCGGATACGAGTCAACGGCTACTGGCTACAAGTACTTGTGCGCAACGGCTATAGATACCGCTTTCGTATACGCTTATTTGGTCATAAGAAAGGAGCCGGATAGCCGATTTTCTTCTGAACTCAAGTCGACGACTCTCAGAAATTCTTCTGCTCCGGGTATAATTTTTATAGTTGCAGTTGTTTTGTTCACATTTGGTCACATTTTTTTTATCAATTCACTCTTCGCGAAATTCGATTCATTCTTTTACCTGTACATATGGATGTTTGTGATATATGCCTTATTTCCTGAGCTATACTTCTTGTCAAGGTAAGCATAACATGCGGGGGAACAAATAAATGGCAGAGCCGTTTGAATACGTGCTTAATTTTCCGGGTCGTCCAAGCCTTACATTTGATGGTCACTCGGGGCAATTGACGACGGATCTCAATGATACCGACGCATTGTTTTGGTTGAATGAGCTGTCCGGCGCGTTCAAAGCTATCGGAAAAGCGTTCCCGATAATATCAGCAGCTACCGGACCATCAGTGAAAATCGTGACCACAATTAATTTTGTGGCGGCCGCCGCAGATGGCGCTAATGGCGCCACGGCAAAAGACACACTACAGATAGTAACTGCCGACATAGCGTCGATGATGTTCAATATATCGGCAGGTGAACTAATCGGGTCTGCGCTGGTAAGAATTTTGCCGATTTTTCTCGAATTGACCCCGCCGGGTGCTATTCTATTGGGTATAGCCTTGGCGTTTGGCCTGGTTGCTGGACTTCAATTCGAGAAATTGATTGATGAGTATATTCAGAAGATATTCGGTGGCGCCGAAGGCGTGGCCTATGATTTGGGATTTTTTCTTGGAGGTGTATACGCTCATGTTATGAGCTCACTCTTCAACGAAAAGCATGACCCGCTCATTCTCGACCTCAACGGAGACGGCATCCATCTCTCCCCACTCGATGGCTCTACGGTCCATTTCGACTTTGACGGCGACGGCTTTGCCGAGCTCACCGGCTGGGTGTCGGCCGATGATGGCATTCTGGTTCGCGACGTCAACGGCAACGGTGTCGTCGACAGTGCGTCCGAGCTCTTCGGCTCGTCCACACAGGACGGTTTCGCCGTCCTTGAGACGTTCGACACGAATGGTGACGGCAAGATCGATGCCTCCGACGCAGTGTTCAGCACGCTCAGGGTGTGGCGGGACCTCGACCAGGATGGTGTTGCCGATGCCGGCGAGATGATGACGCTGGCCGAGGCTGGCATCGTCTCGATTTCGTTGACCCGAACCGATGTCGCCGGGACCAGCGCAGGCCATGATGTCGGCTATGAAGCTGTGTTCACCCGCGCCGACGGCACGACCGGATCCACGCAGACGATTTACTTTCAAACTGACCGGCAGGACACACGCACCGACAACACGCCCGCCTTTACACCGGCCGAAGATGTCGACAAGCTGCCGCAACTGCCGGGCTCCGGCCAGATCAATTCGATCGCCTGGAAGGCAACGCAGGATGCCGCGTTCAAGGCCGATTGGACGGCGCTGACCGACGCAGCGGCGACACTATCGCCGGAGCAATTGCGTTCCGCCTTCGAGGATCTGTTGCTGCGGTGGGCATCCGTTGACGGGACCGCCGAGGGCGGACGTGGGAAATATGTCGACGCCCAGCATTTGGCCTTCGTCGAAAAATTCTTCGGTGTCGAATACAAAGAGATGTACGCTGGCGGACAGCTCTCCACTTCACCGACGACGCAACAGTTCGGCGCCAACATCGAAGCGAGTTTCAACCAAATCGTCGACGTCATGCTGACGGCTTTCCTAGCCCAGACTGCGGGAAGCACGATCGCGCGTGGTGGCGATTTGCTGGCTGCGTTGGAAAGCCCCTATTTTTTCTATGCCTTGCTCGATTTTCGACACGAATGGCCGGCAGGCACCGAGCCGCCGGAGACGCCTGGCAATGTCGGCATGGTGCTCGATCTCATCAAGGGGATGATGCCAGACGCGACCGGAGCGGCGGCGAGCTATCTGGTCAAGACGATGTCAGGGCTGGACGGGGTTGTATCGATCGCCTTCAATGGCGACCATGCCGCCTATCTGACGACGGCCAACACCGTACTGTCTACGATTGCCGATCATGATTTGCGGCTGATCGCGACTGAAATCGCCGGCGGCACAGCGGTGCTTGGAACGGAAGGCGCGGACGGCATGGTCCGTGCCGAGGGCGATAATATTTTCATCGGCGGCAAGGGGGACGATCTGCTTGTGTCGGGCGCCGGCAGCGATCTGTTCGTCTATACGCGCGGCGACGGCACCGACTACATTCGCGATACGTCGACCTCACTGGTCGAAAAAGACACGCTGTTCCTCACCAATCTGGCGGCCACGGATCTCACTTTTGAACGGATCGGAGATACCCTGATCCTGAAAATTTCGGGCTCGAGCGAGAAAGTAATATCCGAGGATTTCTTCGCCAACTGGGGAACGAAGAATCTTGGCATCGACCAGATTCGTTTCGCCGACGGCACGCTGATGGATCGCGAGGCGATCCGCAGCCACACGACGACTGTTGGCGATGGCCGAGACAACCTTGTCCAGGATTCTGCGCTCAACGACGTGCTGCAGGGCGGCAGGGGTGACGACGAAATCAGGATCAGCGGCGGCAACGACACCATCCTCTATGCCGCGGGCGACGGGTTCGATTTCATCAACGACACCAGCGGCGTCAAGACCGAGGTCGACAGGCTTGTGCTCGCCAACATGATGCCATCCGACGTCGAGCTGTCGCGCGTCGGAAATGCGCTGACGATCAAGATCCTGGCGACCGGGGAAGTCGTCACCGACCAGATGTTCTTCTACCAAAGCGGCGCTCCCTACCAGTTGAACGACTGGAATGATTATGGACGCGGCATCGACAGGATCCAGTTTGCCAACGGTGCGGTGTGGGACCGGCAGACGATTGTAAAGGAAGCCTGGGTCCGCGGTGACGACAAGGCGAACGGCCTCTCCGGTTCGGCGCTCAATGACACGTTCACCAGCGGTCGCGGCAACGACACTATGGATGGCGGCACCGGTGCCGATACCTACATCTGGAAGAAGGGCGATGGCAGCGACTACATCGTCGACAACGTCAACAATTCAGCTGAGATCGACAAGCTTGTTCTGAAGGATGTCTATGTTAGCGACGTAAAATTCTCTTATAGCGGCGATAATCTGCAGATTAGTGTGCAATCCACCGGAGAGGTCATATCGGTAAGTGGGTTCTTCAGTTCGGCCGACAATCTTCAAGAGGATTGGGCTCTGACCGCATATGGAATCGATCAGATAACATTCGCTGGCGGGACGACGCTGAACAGGGAACAGATATTCCACAAGACTGGAGAGGATTATCTTGGCCGCAAGTTTTATACACACTCTCTATACGTCGACGGTAATCTGCAATGGTCCTATTTCACCGATGAATTCGGCAATTCCGGCCACATAGTTGGCGGAGCACCTGGGGTTGGCGATAATGATATCTTTTCGGGCTATGTCGATGCCCAGGGCAATGACAACTACAACAACGTATTTCACGCAGTAGCAGGTCACAATTCGGTAACCGGTGGCAGCGGCAATGACTTTTTCACAGGCGGCGCGGGTAACGATTCCTTGGTGGGCCGCGGCGGTGACGACATTCTTTTCGGCGACGCACCGTTAGCTGGATATGGAAGCTCCGCCACGCCGGACGCGGCCGGAAATGATTACCTCGACGGCGGTGACGGCAACGATCTTCTATACGGCGGCAAGGGAGATGACACGCTGATAGGCGGAGCCGGGACCGACCACCTGATGGGCGGGGACGGTTCGGATACCTTGATGGACTGGGGCGTCGAGAACGACACGTTCGATGGCGGCAAGGGCGACGACTTCATGCAGTCCGGGATTGTCCGTGGAACAGTGTTCAACGGCAGCAATACCGGAAACGACACCTTCCTTTATCGCCTCGGAGATGGAAACGACGTTATTGCGGACTCCTCAGCATCTCTCACGGAAATAGACCGACTGGTCCTCTCCGACATAAACTCTGATCAGGTGGAACTCTCCTTCAGCGGCACCAGCCTCGTCATAAGGATGCTGCAGACGAACGAAACCGTCATCAGCGAGGATTTTCTCTATCTCGACGGAACGACGGGCGCGGGAATAGATCAAATCGAGTTCGCCAGCGGCATCACATGGAGCCGGTCCCAGATTCGCAGCCACGCTGAGGCGACGTGGCTGCGCGGCACGAGCTCACATGACTGGCTGCAGGACAAATCCGCATGGGGTCAGACTTTCTATGGCGGACTCGGCGACGACGTCATTGTCTCCGCGAATGCTCGTGGTATCCTGAACAACTATGCCTGGAACGGCAGCGATACGTTCGTCTACGGCCGTGGGGACGGCAACGACGTGATCTTTGACGGGTCTTCGTCGACGGTTGAGATCGACAAGCTCGTCTTCACCGACATCAACGACGATGAAGTCCAAATCTCGAAGTCTGGCAATGACCTGCTCATCAAGGACATTGTGACCGGGCAGGTGATCACCAATGAGGGTTTCTTCTGGGGTTCGGGCGGTCAGGGTGTCGATGCTTTGCAATTCGCCAACGGTGTCATCTGGGACAGGGCAGCTATGGGAGAAAAGCTGTGGTATCAGGGCACCAATACCAACGACACGCTTCAGAGCGCCTATATCGCAAACGAGACCTTTGTCGGTGGTCTGGGCGATGATCTGATTATCTCAGCCAATGGGCGAGGCAACAGCAACAACGGCGCTGCCAACGGCAATGATACCTTCATATACACTTTGGGCGACGGAAACGACCAGATCTATGAAGGCTCGCGGTCGCTCGCAGAGACGGATACGTTAGTCCTCAAAGGGATCAATCCTGAGGATGTTGCGCTCGCCACGGACGGATATAGCGTCTACATAACAATTATCCCAACCGGGCAGAGAATTCTCGATGAGGGCGCTTTCTGGGGACGGCCAACGCTCGGGCAAGGGCTAGATCGCTTCGAATTCGCCGATGGCACGGTCTGGAATCGTGAGGATATTCGTTTCTGGGCTCAGGAAGGCTCAGCCTTCTTCGCGGGCGGCGGTGGTGACGACACCATTATCGGTTCCTATCTGGATCAGCGCATCGAAGGTGGCCGCGGCAACGATTTCATAGACGGGAAGGGAGGCGCCGACCTGATCTTCGGTGATACCGGCAACGACACGCTTTCGTTGAGCATTGCCGAGCCCGGCGATGTCAATGCGCTCGACGGTGGAGCAGGCACCGATATTGCGACATTCGAGAATTTCGGCGCGGCGATCCGCGTCGACCTCGTTGAAAACCAGGGCGAGGCCAAGACAAGCGACGCTCCGTCGTTACAGGTCGGAACATTGCGGCTTGTGGCCACTTTGAGAGGTCTTGAGAACGTCACTGGAACCACGTTCGACGACGAGATTCATGGCGACTCCTCCGACAACCAGCTCGTCGGCGGTGCGGGTAACGATTTCCTCGACGGACGGTCCGGCAACGACATCTTGCTGGGTGGCTTGGGCAATGACACGCTCGACGGCTATATCGGCAATGACACCCTGGTTGGAGGCGCGGGCAACGACACGCTGACCGGTGGTCTCGGCAATGACGTCTATGACTATACGCGCGGCGACGGCAACGATGCGATCTTCGAGACGCAGGTCGAAACGGGTTCGAACGATCGGATTCGGTTGCACAACGTTGATCCGGCCAAAGTCAGCTTCTCACGCCTGAACGGCAGCCTTGTCATCCAGATCGCCGGGAGTGCTCCCGGTGTTGTCGATGCAGGTAGCCTGACCGTCGCTGCACCTCAAAACGGCAACCTTCACTACGACCAGTATGGCATCGAGGTCATCGAGTTCGACAACGGGGTGATTTGGAATGGAGACATTCTTCGGCAAATGTCGGTGTCGGATTCGGCAACTGATGGCGATGATATCCTGGTTGGTAGTGCCGCCTCGGGCATAATGCACGGTGGCAAGGGCAATGATGCGCTGAACGGGGCTGGCGGCGATGACGCTTATGTCTATGCCCGTGGTGACGGCAATGACACCATCACCGAGGATACCTGGAACGGTGCCAATGACAGGCTAATGTTCACCGATCTCAATGCGTCCAATGTAACACTGGTGCGCAACGGCAACGACGTGACGGTGGTGATCGCCGAGAGCGCACCGGGCGCTGGCGACGGCGGCTCGGTGCTGCTGAAGAACAGCCTCGACGACGCATCCTATCAGGGCGTGGAGAAGGTCGTCTTCGCCGACGGCAGCACCTGGACCAGAGGCCAAGTGCGTCAGTTCGTGCTGGATCAGGCCGCGACTTCCGGCAGTGACACCATCACCGGCTTCAACACAGCCGATACGCTTCATGGCAACGGCGGCAATGATGCGCTGAACGGGGCTGGCGGCGATGACGCTTATGTCTATGCCCGTGGTGACGGCAATGACACCATCACCGAGGACACCTGGAACGGTGCCAATGACAGGCTGCTGTTCACCGATCTCAATGCGTCCGACGTGACGCTGGTGCGTAACGGCAACGACGTGACGGTGGTGATCGCCGAGAGCGCACTGGGTGCTGGCGACGGCGGCTCGGTGCTGCTGAAGAACAGTCTCGACGACGCATCCTATCAGGGCGTGGAGAAGGTCGTCTTTGCCGACGGCTCGTCATGGACGAGGGCTCAACTGCGCGATATTTGCCTTACCAGCACAGCAGCCGACGATACCCTTATCGGTTTCAAGGGTGACGACACGTTCCGCTATGCCCGTGGTGATGGTAACGACACCATCATCGAGGATACCTGGAACGGTGCCAATGACAGGCTCGTCTTCAGCGGCATCAATGCGTCCGACGTGACACTGGTGCGCAACGGCAACGACGTGACGGTGGTGGTCGCCGAGAGCGCACTGGGTGCTGGCGACGGCGGCTCGGTGCTGCTGAAGAACAGCCTTGACGACGCTGGTTACCAGGGCGTGGAAAGCATCGTCTTCGCCAATGGCACCACCTGGACCCGGGCCGATATCCGGGTCGCGCTGCTCGATCAGGCCGCCACTGCCGGCAATGACACTATCGTCGGCTTCAACACCGCCGACACGGTCCACGGCAAGGCCGGCAACGACACGATGAACGGCGCTGGCGGCGACGACACCTATGTCTATGCCCGCGGCGATGGCAACGATACCATCACCGAGGATGCCTGGAACGGCACCAACGACACTCTGCTGTTCACTGATCTCAATGCGTCCAATGTAACACTGGTGCGCAACGGCAACGACGTGACGGTGGTGGTCGCCGAGAGCGCACCGGGAGCCGCCGATGGCGGTTCGGTGCTGCTGAAGAACAGCCTCGACGACGCTGGCTACCAGGGCGTGGAGAAGGTCGTCTTCGCCGACGGCAGCACCTGGACCAGAGGCCAAGTGCGTCAGTTCGTGCTGGATCAGGCCGCGACTTCCGGCAGTGACACCATCACCGGCTTCAACACAGCCGATACGCTTCACGGCAACGGCGGCAATGATGCGCTGAACGGGGCTGGCGGCGATGACGCTTATGTCTATGCCCGTGGTGACGGCAATGACACCATCACCGAGGACACCTGGAACGGTGCCAATGACAGGCTAATGTTCACCGATCTCAATGCGTCCGACGTGACGCTGGTGCGCAACGGCAACGACGTGACGGTGGTGATCGCCGAGAGCGCACCGGGCGCTGGCGACGGCGGCTCGGTGCTGCTCAAGAACAGCCTCAACGACGCATCCTATCAGGGCGTGGAGAAGGTCGTCTTCGCCGACGGCACCACTTGGACGAGAGCGGATATGGTTGATCGGATCAACTCTACCGTCAGCTATTCCTCCAATTCCGGTTTGGTAACCGTCGATCTCGACCTAGGCACGGCGATGGTGAACAAAGCGGACATCGTGGGGCAATATGTTCGCCTTTACCAGACCAATGGGAACTATCTGCATCTTGCGGAAGTGGAGGTATTCGAGAACGGCCAAAACATCGCCCCGAACGGCACTGCGAGCCAAAAAACCACAGGCTGGGGAGGTGATGCCAGCCGCGCCAATGATGGGAACACCGACGGGAATTTCAGTCACGGCTCGGTAAGCCACACGGGCACGCCCGACGTTGGGGAATGGTGGCAGGTCGATCTTGGCCGAGCCGCTACAATCGACAAGATCGTCGTGTTCAACTGGCCAGATTTTTCATATCGGCTCAGCGACTTTGACATCGTCGTGACCAGCCAACCCCTGTCAGCATCTGCAACGCTACAGGATGCGATCTCGCAGCCTGGGGCTCAATCCGTGCACTACGCCGGTACATTTCCCATAAGCGACACCGTGTTCGCGGCAAGCAGCACGCAGACGCTGACGAATATCAAGCACGTCACTGGCACCGCTTTCGACGACACACTGCTTGGAAATTCATCTGCCAACAGCCTGTTTGGCGGCCAGGGAAACGATGTCATCGAGGGCCGTGGCGGTCAGGATGTGCTGTCGGGCGGCGCGGGAGACGACACTTTCATTTTCCACGTCAATTTCGGACCAGACACGATTGTCGACTTCACAGCCGGTGCCGGTTCTGCAGACGTCATCGAATTCGCCGACAATGTTTTCGACGACTTCGCTTCGGTTCTTGCCTCGGCTACACAGGTCGGCGCCGACACGGTGATCACGCACGACGCCAGCAATGTCCTGACCCTGAAGAACGTTGCCCTGGCAAATCTTCATCAGGACGATTTCCAGTTCATCGCCGCCTGATGTCTGAACTGGAAAGAACTTGAAAGCGTCGCCGCAGCCCCATCCCTCCGAACCGCCGCGAACGACCCTCGCGGCGGTTCTTGGTTCTTTCCGCCGCGCGTTCGCCGGCATCGCGCTGATGAGTGGCGTCGTCAACATCTTGGCCTTGACCGGCTCTTTCTTCATGCTGCAGGTCTATGACCGCGTCATTCCCGGCCGCAGCGTGCCGACGCTGGTCGGGTTAGCGGTATTCGCCGCCGTGCTCTTTGTCTTCCAGGGCGTTCTCGAACTCATCCGGTCGCGCCTTTTGGTGCGCATTGGCATGGGTCTGGACGCGCGCCTGAGCGGCCAGGTCTATGCCGCGCTCATGCGGCTGCCGCTGCGCACCAAGCTCGCGGGCGACGGCTTGCAGTCGCTGCGCGATCTTGATCAAGTGCGCTCCTTCCTGTCGAGTGCCGGTCCGACCGCGCTTTTCGACCTGCCATGGATGCCGCTCTATCTCGGCATCTGCTTCCTCTTTCATTTCTGGATCGGCATGACGGCGCTGGCCGGCGCAATCGTCCTGTTTGGCCTGACACTGCTTGCCGAGGCGCGCACCAGGGAGCCGGCAAGGAGGGCCAACAGCCAGGCAGCCGCGCGCAACACCCTCGCCGAAGCGACACGGCGCAATGTCGAGGTGCTGCAGGCGATGGGTTTCGGCTCGCGCATTGCAAGCCGTTGGGCTGATATCAACGCCGACTATCTCGGCACCAACGCGAAGGCGAGCGATCTCGCCGGCACGCTGAGCACAATCTCGAAGATCCTGCGCATGATGCTGCAGTCGGGCATCCTGGCGATCGGCGCATGGCTGGTCATTCACCAGGAAGCGACTGGCGGCATCATGATCGCGAGCTCGATCATGATGGGCCGGGCGCTGGCGCCGATCGAGTTGGCGATCGCGCACTGGAAGGGCTTTGTCACTGCCCGTCAGGCGTGGGGAAGATTGACCCAACTCCTGGCGCTGCTTCCCGAGGCCGCGACGACCGTTTCGCTGCCCGCGCCGGCCTCTGCCCTCACGGTCGAGACCATCAGCGTTAGTCCGCCGAGTGAGCGGCGGTTGGTGGTGCAGGACGCAAGCTTTGCTCTGGAGAGGGGCGCTGGCCTCGGCATTATCGGGCCAAGCGCTTCCGGCAAATCCTCGCTGGTGCGGGCGGTTGCCGGTATCTGGCTGCCGGCCCGCGGCGCGGTCAGGCTGGATGGCGCAACGCTCGACCAGTGGTCGCCGGAGGAACTCGGCAGGCATGTCGGCTATCTGCCGCAGGACGTGCAGCTCTTCGACGGCACCATTGCCGAGAACATCGCACGCTTCGAGCCCGAGGCGCCCTCAGAAAAGATCTTGTCGGCGGCCCGGGCGGCCGGCGTCCACGACCTGATCGTCCATCTGCCGGAAGGCTACGAGACACGCATCGGCGAGGCAGGCTCGGCCCTGTCGGCCGGCCAGCGGCAAAGGGTGGCGCTGGCGCGCGCTCTTTATGGCGAGCCGTTCCTGGTCGTTCTCGATGAACCCAATTCCAACCTCGACGCCGAAGGCGAGGCCGCCTTGACCGAGGCGATCCAGGGTGTTCGCGCCCGCGGCGGCATCGCCATCGTGGTGGCGCATCGTCCAAGCGCGCTGGCGAGCCTCGATCAGGTCCTGGTGATGGCGAATGGCCGCGTCCAGGCCTTCGGCCCGAAGAACGAGGTCCTGAACAAGGTCACGCGGCCGGCTGGCGTCCCCCTGAAAGTCGTGCCCGCGGCCGAGGAGAACGCATCCTGATGGCCGGGGCTCGCACCATAGATCGTACCATTCGCCGCTATCTGCTTGGCGGGGTCGCGGCTTGCGTCCTGCTTGTCGGCGGCGCCGGCAGCCTTGCGGCGGTCACCGAAATGTCGGGCGCCGTGATAGCGTCGGGAAAGCTGGTCGTCGATTCCAGCGTCAAGAAGGTGCAGCACCCGAGCGGCGGCGTGGTCGGCGAGATCATGGTGCGCGAAGGCGACGCGGTGAAATCCGGCCAGGTCCTGCTGCGCCTCGACGAGACCGTCACCCGCGCCAACCTCGCCATCGTCACCAAGGGCCTCGATGAGTTCGACGCTCGCTTGGCCCGTCTCGAGGCCGAGCGCGACGACCATGCCGCCATCGCCTTTCCGCCCTCGCTGACTTCCAGGCAGGATGATCCGGCGGTCGCGCGCGCCATGGCAGGCGAGCAATCGCTGTTCGATTTTCGCCTCCAGGCTCGCGCCGGTCAGAAGGCCCAGCTGGAGGAACGCATCGCCCAGCTTTCGCAGGAAGCCTCAGGACTTGCCGAGCAGCGGACGGCTAAGAGCCGGGAGATCGAACTGATCGGCACCGAGCTCGACAGCATCCGCAAGCTCTGGCAGCAGAAACTTGTGTCGATCGACCGGCTGACGGCTCTGGAACGCGATGCCGTCCGGCTCGATGGCGAGCATGGCCAGCTGACCGCGTCGATCGCGCAATCAAAGGGTCGTATCGCCGAAACCCGGCTGCAGATCATCCAGGTCGACCAGGACCTGCGCAGCGAGGTGGCGACTGAACTGCGCGATGTCCAGGGAAAGATAGCCGAGTTCGTCGAACGCAAGGTCTCGGCCGAGGACCAGCTCAAGCGCATCGATATTCGCAGCCCGCAGGATGGGGTCGTTCACCAGCTTGCCGTTCATACGGTTGGCGGCGTGATCTCGCCAGGAGAGCTCATCATGCTGGTGGTGCCGGTGGCGGACGATCTGACTGTCGAGGCACGCATTGCGCCGCAGGACATCGACCAGCTCTCGCTGGGTCAGGATGTTGCCCTGAAGCTCTCGGCCTTCAACCAGCGCATAACGCCGGAACTGAACGGCGTCGTCGGCGAGATCTCGGCCGATCTCAGTGTCGACGAGCGCAGTGGGGCGAGCTTCTACACGGTCAGGGTCAGCCTGCCGCGTACACAGGTGAAAAAGCTGAAAGGTTTGACCCTGGCGCCTGGCATGCCCGTCGAAGCCTTCTTTTCAACCGGCAGCCGCACAATGTTATCCTACCTCGTGAAGCCACTGGCCGATCAGATCGCGCGGGCCTTCAGGGAAGAGTGAACATTTCGAACGCTTCGGGAGCGAATGTCGAGCACCTGGTCGAGTTTCCCAGCGCGCATCCGTTCAAAAATGCGCCGGACATATCCTTCCGCGTCGACCAGCCTTGCAACGAGGTCGCGATGGTAGCGTCACCAGGCAGGGTCAGGGGACCTTTTGCCATCATGTCGACGACGATGCCTGCAGTTCATCACGCACGCGAGCTTCAGAACGCGCACAAGCGGGCTCCACCTTTAGACCGACCCAGCGAGGGCGTGCCCTACAGCTATTCCGACTCCGATCGCGATCCTCCGGTCGAATTGTTCGTGCTCATGAGGGACGCTGGGGTCTCTCGATCCACAGTGGCGCAAATTTGATCGAAGCTCCCATTCTGGGGTTCGAATACCGCCAATACAGCGCTAGCACTGCGTCCGTTTGCTGAAGGAAGATTCTTCGCGAGCTTTGCGGCTTCAAAGCCGGTCCCCGCAACCAATTTTATCATAAATCTATAACCGTCCCGGTCTAACCGGGACGGTTTTTGCGTTTAAGGGCGATTCGGCGTTCAGGATGGCTGAGTTACCCCTCCGACTACCCTACCCCGGCCTTGGCGTGATCCCGCGGCTCTATACGTTGGGTGAGCCTGTCGCGAGCAACAGGTTTGGGTGTGCCGATCGCTTGAGCGGGTCCGGTGCGTCAGCCGTCCGCATCGTGTGCCCTGTTTGCGGACCGTGAAGTCGACCCAAGGCTGCCGGTCCGCAATGCGCCTCATCGCAGACGTTCAGGCCGACTTTGCTTCTGCCCAAAAGCGGTCGCTCGGTGGGCGCGAACAGAAGTTGGTCCTGCGCCTTCAACCACGACGCTCGGGCGAAGCGATTGCCTCCTCGAGGCACGGTCAGTGAACTGTTCGATTTCGCCTAGTTCGAGTGATCGCGCGGGCCCTGCCGAGTGCCTGCGTGAGCCTTTCATCGCGTTGAACTAGGACGTCGAAAATGTCATCCAGCCTGGAAAGGGCTTCGTTGCCGTTCACCAAGAAGCAGATGCGGGCCGCATACTCACCTACAACCTCATAATATCGATGGCTAGCGGGACAGACGGCGCACGCTTCCGTTATCACGGCGAAAACATCTGTGATCTCCGTGGAAGCATCAGCACCGCGGGCTATGACAAAACACCGATCAATCAGGGCTTGCGCCACAACCTCAGATCGGCCGGCAAGAGCAAAGTGCGCTGCAAGTTTAAGATAACGAAGTTCGATCTCGATGTCGGTGACGGGCTCGTTCACGCCTACCGTCAAAATACGCGCCACATTGTTGATAGCTTGTTGGGAAGGAATCGAGGCATATGTTAGCGCAGCAAGGCCGGGTACATCGGCGAGACGAGTGGCTTGGTCGAGCGCCGCCTCTACCTCAGTAAGCACGTCTCGCAGCGCAGAAACGGCATTCGTTGATGCGATGAAATCATCGAATGGCCCGGGAAACATTGACGTAAGCATACTCCTACTGTCGGCGAGGCGTGTTGTGGCCGCGTCAATCAGTTCCACCCACGCGGCCGGTCGGTTGGCCTCCGCCAGCATATAGAGCGCTCCACGTACACGACCGACCAACTCCGCAAAAATATGTTCGGGGCTGATCCAATCAGGGCACCAACGCGGAGCGTCACGGCGATCAACAATGCAATTCCAGACATAGTGCGCGTAAAAATTGCGGGCCACCCAACCCAAGAAGCCCACCGTATCAGGCATTCTCCCGAGAGCGTTGGCTAACACTCCGGCGTGTGTCAGAGCTGCAAGTCTCGTCCAGAAGACCGGCGCGGAAGCAGCTTTCGCCGCGCGACGGATTTCAATGGTCGCGACAATGGCGCACGCTGAAAACATCTCATAGCGACGCTCTGAAGCTTGCGCGTCACCGAGCAACTTTCTGAGGAACGCGCTGCCGAGATCGACAAACGCATCATCCTTGTCAAGCAGCGCGCGACATACCTCAAATCCAAAGATTAGAGTGAATGGGTCTTCCGCGTCCAGCAAGGGGGAGAGATCGGCGGCAGCGAGACCTTCTAGCTGGTCGAACGGAATTAGCGGTTGCCACAGTGCCGTGAAAGCGATCCGACGAACAGCTACCGTCGGGTTGCGCTCAAGAAGCGATCGACGAGCGCTCCTGAGTTCGCCTCGTATGAACGTTTCCATGTCCCGAGTTTCGCCTACCGGCGCGACAAGTCGGTCAAAATATGCAGGCGCGTCTGGCAACATCGTTTCACGACTGAGCGACTGCGGCTTCTGTAGGTCGGCTGCGAACGCTTCAGGCGTGTAGCCTAACGTCGTCATCAGTTCGTCGTACTCGCTGTCTGTCAGGGCGCGACCTCCGGCGGTCTCGTGCCAGGACCGCTCCTCTTTCTCTGAAAGCGGCTGAGTGGCGAAAATACGTTGCAAACCCTCGATCCGAACCTCTCGCTCATCACTCAGAAGATCCGCGTTGTTGAAAGAGAAGCTTTCGCCTTTCACGACCAAGGTTGCCTTCCCACCGGACTGGCGGCCGACTTTACCGCGCACGCGCTGTCCATCACTGAGCGTTATCACCGCGCTGGTACGGCCCCTAATTGCCGCCCGAAGCGCATTATGCAGACCGCCAGTCTCGACAGAAAGCTGCTCGCCCAGCGGGTAGGAGAAGCGCGGCTTGATACCAAGTTTGGCCCGGAACTCCTCGTCGAGGAGCAATGGCATTCGCACTGATGGCGGGAGCGGATTGAGAAGCAGTGCGGCCAGCACCTCGCGATGAATCTCAACATCCGATTGATCGTCGATCCTCCAAAGCCGCCAAATGTACGATTTCAGGAACTCGATAGTCGCATCCCAAATTTCTGGTCGATCCTTTTGAATGGGGCCGACTACTCGCTCCTCAACCCAAGAAAAATACTCACGCTGCCGTCCTTTCTTGCCTTCAGTGAAGACCAAAAACATGGCGGCCTGCATACCGGCCTGCTGCAGCGCAGTTGACCAAAGAATTTGATTGTCGGTGTCGGGGCACCAAGCCAGTGGATCGGGCAAAATTGACATCAGCCAATCGGCACGAGTTGCGGCTACTTTTGCGTTGATTAGCGCACTCCACGTCTGACGTACTGCCTTGTAAATCGCTAGGCGTATGCCGGCCAACCACCAATCTTCTGGTGGGAGGAACAGCCCGTGAATTTGCGGCAGAGCGATACTTTCACGGATCGCCCTTAACTCGGGCGTCTCGTCCAGACGTCCGTCCTTGCTTGACGCGAGTCCTAGCCAATGCATCAGCTCGTCGGCTTCCAGCGGCACCGCATAGAAACCGCCGGCACGCAATCGATGGCGTGCCAGCCAATAACTATCGCTATTTAGTTGGCCGGATCGACGCAGCGACGCAAGCACATCGAGCGTAGTCGCACACGGAACCGTTCGACCCGCGCCGTCGGACCAATTTGGCAGTTTGTTTAGACATCTATCGTCAGCGACGATGACGTCAATGTCAGCAAGTTTGGAGAGAAGATCGAGAGTAGGCGCCGCATCGGTGGGGTCCTCGTGCTCGTCATCCGTCTGGTCTCGTTCCGATGCGTGTCTGGCGGAGAAGGTGATCCGGCCACTTTCAACTTGTGCCGATATTTTGCGGCGTATTTCGTCAATGGCCGTGAGCAAGCCGTTGGTATCTTCGGCATGCCGCAGGGTGGCCTGAGCTTGTTCGGCGACATCCTCGTGCACGTACACGCTTGCAACAGAACTCGTTACACTATCGAGAACGCCAACGTGATCGAGGTACGTGACGGCGAGGTCGTCGAGGTAGAGAGTCGACGTGGTTTCGATAGGCTTCGCTTCAGGCCAGCCTTGGTCTAGCTGTCTTAGATAAGCTTCCGCCTCATTCTTTCGCGCGGAATCGATCTTGGATGACAAGAGCAACATGACACGATGCGTATCGGTAAGGACCGACTTGTAGGCGTCCATGTCGACCGTTTCTTCGAGATAAGAGCCGAGCTTCGAGACAGGAGCGGTTCTCACTACCAAGCCGCCTAGAGCCGCGGCCGTTTCCAGCAGCGTGAACAAGTCTCCGCCCATTTCCTTGCTTGCCGCCGTGGCATGCCCGACCGAACGTGGGAGTGTCTTTAGCCGTCCGCTCGCGATTAAGGACTGAATACGCCGTGCTTTGGCAACTTGCGAAGGCTGCTGAATGCGAATGAATTGCCGTTCTGCAAAAAGAAACCCGAGGGTGCGCGGAGAGATGATCACGTGCTTGAAGCATGCCACCGCCGCGTCAAGCAGGCCGAGATACTCCAAGGTTAGCAGGGCGCTGATATCGAGTGCCACCGTTGATGTCTGCGCAACCTCGTCGATGGCCCTTGCCCCTGAAAAAGCAAATACCGGATAGCTTACTCGTTGATCGTCTACATTGAGGTTCCGATGGCTTTGGCCGAGGGTCAAATCAAGCAAGCGGCGATTGACTGCGCGCGCGATCATGAAAACGGGAATCGTCGCTTCGCGAAGCGCCTTTTCAAACCTATTAGTTCGCTCTCTCCATCCGGATGCGTGTTCGATCACACCGCGAAACGACATACTTTGGACAGGCCCATCGGCCCCGGAAAGTTCGATCGCCTTCTGAAACCACTCGTGAGCTCGCGGCTCGTGATCCTCTTCACCACGCTCGGTTGCGAGGACATACGCGGAAAGAAAGACATGTGGATCGTCGGGTGCCTTTTCGATCGCGGCATCGCGAAACTGGTTCACATAGGGACTGGCTATCTCAAGGCAGAGCCTGGCCATCCGAATGCAGTCTTTTGGCGAAAGGATATCCAGCCGGTCTATCTCGCGCGCTACAATGCCCTGTAAGTATCCCCAGTCGCCGGTTTCCACTGAGGTATTGATGACCAGCTCGCGGTCACTGGCCTCACCTCGCGATGAAAACAGCTTGCGCGCGATCGCGCGTGCTTCGACAACCCGACCAATACGATACAACGACCATGCCTTTATCGCTTCGTATTCGGGATCAAGTCCCGCCTGGTCCGGTAGCTCGTTGTAGAGTTCAATGAGTTCTGCGTCCCGCTTCTCTGCATAGAGAGACTTGATCGCTACGTCGAAATCTTCGCGCGTCCTCGTCTCGCGGGCCAATCTAGGCGTGTAGTCGGCGAGCATTTTTGTATCGCGTCGGGCGCGTAAGCCCCCGACCAGAAGTTGCAGTTCTTGAAGGTTTTTAGATTGCTCATAACGCTCCCGATGCCATTCCACCTCATCTTGATTTTCGATGGCGACGATCGCCTCTTCGGCCTCTCCGGCCTGCTCATTGGTAAGATGCTTGCCGCGATGCCTATCAAGCGTTTGCCTTGCCTCGTCGATACGGCCGCTACGGGCAAGGGCTTCAACTTCGAGAGCAGCGAGATAGCCGAGTGCGAGATCACTCTGTGCGAAGAGATCTTCGCGATGAGCGGCAAAGAACGCGTTGATCGTGTTCGCCTCGCCATCGTGAAAAGCCAGAAGGAACGCAGCGAAACGCTCGTCCGACGACCATCCGCCGAGTTCCTTGCGCCGGACCAAGCTGCGTTGGAGCGCATCTTTATCAAACGGCGCACCATAGGCGAGCGCTAGGCGAACACGCTGGAGGATTGTTTTCGGGTCGGCGAGTTCTGCCGCCAACTGCGCACAGGCAGCATCTCGCTGATCTGGAATCTCTAGGCGAAGCCAAAGAGCGAACTCCGACAGAAACTCGCCTAGGTGATCAATTCCAAGCTCTTGGACCTTAGCTTGGAGAGTCTGCACGTCAGCGAATGCCGCTTTGACAAAGTTTTCCGCGTTCGGGCCGGTGGCAAACTGCAGGATGCGAGGATTGATCGGCAGGCCCTGAAAGATAGCCGCTCTGCGATCGCGGGGGAGGAGCGACGCGAGAAGGAGCTGTGCCCTGAGGAGATAAAGCGCCGCGATTTCATCGAAATACGAGTTAGGGATTTCTTGGACAAACGTCAGAGCGTCATCGAATTCTCCATTTTCGATTGTCTTGATCACAAGATTCAATGCGCTGGGCGGCGTAAAATCGACGGCCTTGAAATTTTCTGCGCGCGCCCATTCTAAGGCAATACTGGTTCCCCGCTCTCGGACCAACATGAAAAATACCGCCGATCGGGCCTCGATATCGTGGCGTGTCTTCAGATCGCGCAAGGCTGCATCAGCCTCGCCAGCCGCCTCCTTAAGATAGGCATCCACGAGGAAAAGATCGCGCGTCGGATCAAGCGTTGCCGCCTCACTGCGAAACCGAGCGGCGGCAGCCCTTGTCTCGGGTACAGCGTTGGCTCGGGCCGCCCGCTCACATACCTCTGCCCGCAACAACGGAGAGGCGAGCGCAAGATCGCCATCGATAGCCCGCTCAGCGAGCATTGCGAGTTCTGTCGCTGTATCCGTATGGCTAAAGCCGCGTCGCCGCAGGGCCTTCGAATACTCCGTCTGCAACTCCCGATCGGCGAACGTTCTTGGCAGTCTAACTACGGGTTCAGAATCATGTCCTTGGAGACTCCGGGCGACAGCCGCAAGATCGTCCTTGGTGGCGAGATTGGCATGAGCCTGCGTTAGCACGTCAAGCATCTGTTCCTGTTTGGACAATGACGCCGCGAAGCGGTTGTCCTCTTCTGCGGCTGGAGAGTGGTATGCCACCGTCGAAGCATCCTTGCTGATGGCAGGAATTCGCGCTGCCAACCGCGTCATCGCTTCGCGCGGACAGACCTTCTCAACCCAAGTACGGCCAAAAAAATCGTCGACAATCTCGGGATGTGGGACCAGGCGTTGCGTGAGACGAACGGCATCCAGCGGATCAAACCCGATGGGTTTTGATGAGAGGATGGTACCGGCGTCCTCAATCGATTCTACAACTTTCGTGTCTTCCAGTGCGCAGGCGAACACCAGGACAAATCGCTTCGCTTTTTCGGCCCATGGGTGCTTAAGAAAAATCTCAAGTGCTGCTGTGACATCCGTCGCCTTGGATGTTTTGTAGCGCTTCGTTTGCCAGACCTCATAGGTGCCGTCAGAGCGACGGACGAGAAGATCGATACCATATTGCTTCTGTCCGCGCGTACCATATGCCCAGGCGCGCTCGACATCTCCGTCGGCTTCAGCAAGCCGTCGACAAAGCCTCTCAAAATTCTCCCAACTGAGTTCGAGGAACGGAAGCCTGTCACCCCGCGTATTCACCGGAGGACTGATGGTTTCTTTGGCAGGTTTCGCAGTCAGCCATTCCGGGTTTTCCTGACGGCTTGGCGCGGCGACTCGGCGGGTTCGAGAGGTCATGCTTCATTCTCACCGAAAGAACGCATGATGTCATCGAACTCAAATTGAGATCAGCATAGGTCCGAGGCTCGAACAGAGCTTATTAACCGATCGACTTCATCAAACGGCAGCTAGCATTGATCGTTCTCCAGAACCAGGCGGTCCGGAATCGGCCCCAAGCGGACGTCAGACAATTCTACTAGTGGCCGTCGACCGGGGTTCTCGGGATTTCAACCTTTCTGTGTCGCGGTCCCAGCCAAAAGTCGAAATGCGCGCTCTTCTGAAAGAAATTGGCATGCCTGGATCCGACATAGTGCGACCCTTGGTTCAAGCACCTACGGAGGTTCGAGCCGGTAGGCCGCTCCATCGCGATACCCACTATCGAAGAAGCACTCTTCTGCTATCGGCGACGCTCTGCATAGCCCATAACTTCGCTGAAGATCGCTCGAATTTAGGTTGCATGGCCCACGATCTCGATAGGCTAACTGCCCTCACGGCGCGCCGAGGTTTGACACACCGACAGCCAGCCTTCGCTAAGCCTTGGGCTTTCGTTTGGCAAGCCCAGCGACGGGCAGGGGGTTTTGGCTGACATAGGCAGAGACAATGTCTGCAGTCAGCCCGACCAGATCAGCCGTCACGGATTCGTTTTGATCACTAAGTATTCGCTCCTGGTATGGGTCAAATCCTCATCGCCCATTTTCCGTATATCGCAATTTTGAGCGATGCCGAGATAAATCCAGCAGCCGCTTCTTTCCCCGTTAGGCCAAAGCTCAACTCAATGCTCGTTAGAGCGTGAGTTCGTAAAGGATGCCAGCTCACCGTCACAATGAGTGCAGGCGGCTACCGTCTTCGCACTACGCTTGCCGGTTCAGTGTGTTTGCAATCGGGAAACTGATTGCATCCGCGAAACATCGATCCGTCTTTGCTGCGTCGCTCGACCAATTGACCGACGAGGCAGGTTGGACATTGGCTCAATTCGGCTCCATCAACCGTCTCGAATCGGACTTCGTCGCCGGCGATCTCGCAAAGCTCCTGAATATAGCGGGATGGCTGACGGCGATTGGTAAGCATGTAGACGCCTCGGCTGGCACGCGTAAGCGCTACGTAGAACAGGCGTCGTTCTTCCGCGTAGGCGAAGGTCTCGGGTCGGGGAATGACCAAGTTCAGCAACTCATCGTCTTCGATGCGGCTTGGTACGCCGTAGTTTCCCTCGCTGACATCTAGCAGGACCGTATAGTCGGCCTCAAGGCCCTTTGCCCGGTGGAACGACAGCCCGGCCACCTCAATGTTGGCAAAGGACGGCGGCCGCCCTTCGAATGGATCGAGGACGTTATAGCGCCACAACACCAAAACCTTGAGCTTGTCGCGCTTTTCGTCGCGCCACCGGTTGGCGATGCCGCCCAGAGCGGCATCCAGCCGTTCGAGCAGGCGCTGACAGGCCGTCGCAAAGTCCGGCTTGTCGCACTTATCCTCAATGGGAATGACACGGATCGATCGCGGGACTGCCGGGCGCGTCGAGCGAACGGACTTTTTGATCTGTTCAGGATTGCGCTGGACAAACTTAGCGGCTGTCTCGGCAATGAGCTGGTTACAGCGATACGTCTGCTCAAGGCGCCCCTGCCAACTGGTCCCGAAGTTCGCTTCGAACCGCGTAAAGATCGTTATGTCCGATCCTGCAAAGCGGTAGATTGACTGCCAGTCGTCTCCGACCGCGAACACCTTGCTGAAGGCTTTCTGCTGTTTGAGCGCCTTGATGAGGTTGGCCCGCGGCTCCGAAATGTCCTGAAACTCATCGACGAGAATCAGGGAATAGGGGCTCCGATATCGTCCGGTCTCGACCAGCCGCACCGCATCCGCGATCATCGAATCGAAGTCGATCCGTTTCGTTTCCTCGAGCTTTCGGGAATATCCCTGAGTGATCGCCCAAACGACGCGCGCGAATAGCTTCGCACGCTCCTTGTCATGCAAGGTCTTGGCACGTTCGAGCAGCATGTCGAGCGTCAAGTGGCTGGCACGTATGTGTTTCAAGCAGGTGGATATCAGCTGGTGATAGTGCTTGATAACGACCGGATCGAGCGCCTTGGTGATTTCGGCGTAGCTCTTGCGCTCGAAAGGTATTGAGCGGCGAACCAGTTCGGACTCGAGCGTGCTGAGCAGCGTCTCGTCGCTGGCCTGAGCGGATGTGGTCTCGAAGAAATCGATCTCATTGCGGCGATATGCCTGCCGCTTGTTCTCGGCGTGCTCGGCGTAGTCCGCAAATGGTGAGCTTCCGTCCGCATCGAGCGCGAAATGCTCATGCACAGTTTCGGTCTGCGGATAGTAGAAATCTGGATGCAGATGGCGGATGCTGCCACCGTCTTCCTCCACCGCAATTTGCCGTTCGTATTCGAAGGCGACTGAATGCAGCCAAAGCCAGTTGGCGATCTTCTTCTCTTGCAACGACTTTACGATCAGGGCGGACAAGGAACCGATCGTGGCGCTACCCTTTCTAAGGGTGTCCGAAACGTAGCGCCGGTAGTCGGCCTCCCCGTCAAATACCTCCATCGGGATGTCGGCCTTGGGATGCACGACGAGAAGCTCGGCCCACATCCGGGCAAATTCCGGATCGCTCTCGACAAGGTTCTGTATTATCGCCTCGATGACCCTGGTTTCGCCGGCGGGATGATCAACCCAATTGGCGAGCTGGGGTGGGCGCCCCTCGACCTCCTCGATGATTCCGCGCCCGAGCGCATGAAAGGTCGTAACACGACATTCTAGGGCGTCCTCTGCGACCTGTAGCTGGGTGGCGATTCTCGCCCTGAGTTCATCGGCTGCGTTTCTGTTGAAGGCCAGGAGCAGGATTTCCTCGGGCCGATAGAGCTGCTTCTGAAGAACGTAGGCGACTTTGCCCACCATGGTCGCCGACTTGCCAGACCCTGCCGAGGCCACCAGCAGGTTGCTGTCCTCCAAGCGGATGCAGGCCTCGCGCTGCTGATCGGAAAAAGAACGCCTGTCGAGATCGTCAAAGAACGTTTGGAATTGTATCAGTTCCGAGCTGACGAAAGCCTCATTGTAGGCGTGGCGGACGCCCGGGTCAGTTATCATGGCGAACGAGGCCGGGAGGGCGGCCCTAAGTCCTGCCGGCATCAGGTCCGGGTTTAGAAGCGGGTGAGAGAGGGCGGCCGCTGCGGCCCCAGGGACGCCGGCAACGGCCCTGCCCAGATCGGCCTGTGCAAGATACTGTCTGTTGCCTTCGGTGATTTCGCGAAGCCTTTCGTCGACATCGAGCAGGCGATCCTTCTCGGTGGCGATCAGCCCGAAGAGGTGAGTGTTGATGAAGGCATGAAGGTCTGCGGCCAGTTGTGTGGCCGCGTCGCCCGACAGCGCCGATAGCGAATCTGTTCTGCCACGAGCGCGGATCTCCACTGTGTGCCACAAGAGGGCCTTGCTGACGGAAATCGACACCATATCGAGGCAGCTAAGCTCTACCTCGCTACCTTGAGCCAGCCGGAAATATCCCGAGATTTTCGGGTTTAGGGTCAGCTTCCATTTTCCCGCCGGAAAAAGCCGTGCAAAGAAGCCGGGACGGTAGGGCCGCGAGCGGCCAGATAACAATTTGATCAAAGCCACATTCAGTACGCCCAGTAAGCCAATAGTGCCGACGGCCGAATATCATGAACAGATTGAGATGTTCCAAATCGCTGCGGGCGATGCAAACTCATGCCGACAGTTAGTGGTCACGAGCCCCTTTTTGAGGTTGCGCTTCGATAGACTCGATTGAAACGTAGCCAACAATGATCAGGGACAGAGCATACTCGGTAGATTGCCGGAGCTAGAAGGCGATTCGTCACCTTCCCTGCCTCGGACGGGCTGTCTGATCGCTCCCGTGAAGGGGTCTAGCCCGGGGACTGCGAAGATTTCAAAGTCGGCGATCACCCGGCCCTTGATTGAGTAGACGAACTTTGGCCCTTCGTTCCATTCCACAGCGAAGTTCACTGCGCGGAGGAAGGGGTAAATCTTCGTTACCTGCGGTGCTCCTCCTATCTTTCCCCTCAGCTCTTTCTTGCGATCCGTGAACTTTGGATCGCTAAGCATCTCTGCCAGGATAGTTAGTGGCTCATAGTTTAGCTTAATACGTCCGCCACTCTCCTTGGCGATGTTGATCTCAGCGCCCATTTTGTCCCTCAGGGCGGCTTGAAATTCGGTTATGTAGTCACCGACGAAGCGGATCGGTGCTTCGCTGGTCCGAGGAATTCCAAAACCACGCCAGGTTCCGGTGCCTGAAGCTACGTAGCGCTTTATGGCTTTGTTGTAGAATATCTTCCAGATGAAGAACCTTGATTTGATCCACGACCATCCCCCGAAAATGAAGCTTGTTTCAAGAAGGTCCTTCTCGAAATCTGCCGGGATTGTACCTTCGTGGACCCTCACAAAAAAATTCAAAAGGGAAAGCACGCGGGTTTTCAGTTTGGTTATGTCAACCTCACGATCGAATGCCTTCTTGTAGTCGATGATCGCATTCTGAAGCTGCAAGATGAAGGGATAGGCGATTGTGGTATGACCCGCAAAAGCTATGCAGCAGTCTTCTCGGGGGAGGGAAAAAACCTTCTGACAGTGATCCACATTGCCACCCCCGCTTAGGCGGCTATCGGAAGCGAATATCAACTCGTGGGCATTGCCGCGCTGCCGAACCCAGGCGATCGATAGCGTCATCAAACCATAACCTCATGACCGTGACATCGTGAGACCGGATGGCGGATATCCGGAAAGCTGGTAACGCCTAAAGCACTGGCCATTGTGCATCAGATGTGGAGGCAACCAAACACTGTGGCTGTTCAACTTAACTCCGAAGCTGGCAAAGGCTCCGATTGGGGTGATGGCGACCGCGCGAACAGTTCATACGCGTCCGCCCGCAAAACATCATCCACAATGTCATTCTTGTCCATGTACCGGATGACGAGATCGACCTGCTCTTTCGAGTTTCTTGGCAGCTCATAAACTTCATCGAGCTGGGGTTGGCTGAGGTATTTCGGCAAGTGAGCATGGGGATCCGGCGGCACTTTCCAGTTGCGTAGCCAATTGCCCGTCATCGCTTTCCAGAACATACGCTGGTCCGCAGCCGATTTCCGCTTGTGGAGGGCATCATAGTCGCGCAGAGCGACCAAGCTCTCGGCCTCAAGTTCCTTCTTCATCCACCCGTTGAATGCGGCCACGCGGGCACGGTAGTCGAGAAATACCGTTCGCAGATCGACGTGTTCGGGCGACGCCTCGACATACGCCCTGATAGCGGTAAGGTTGGCGCCTAAGCCATTCGCGTGGGCGCCTACGATGCGCTGGAGAACATCCTTATCTATCACGAATGTCGCACTGCTCGAACCCTCAATGAGCCACCCGGGTTCTACGGCCTGCAAGTGGTGAAGAATAACCCGAAGGCCAATGACGAACTCATGCAAGCCGTCAGACCCGAAACACTCCGCACGCTTGGCATTGTAGCCGGGGAGGGGTTGGAGCTTGTGTACCCGTCGCCCATGATCGACCAGCGAAGCCGCCGCGTTCGCTGTGGCAAATAGTTCCTTTTGGATCCGGCGCTCCGTCCTGCCGGATTCATCCTCCCCACCAGGTGCGAAGTAGTTTGACTCTTTGGACAGTGCCGAGCGCTCAAAAACGCAGATAGCGACGAGTAAATCCTGAAGACACTGCTCCATGATAGCGAGGCTGGTCAGGTAAGAATCTCGCCGCTCCGCAATCGGATAACCAGCATGGTCGCGCAAGATCGCACGTGCATACCGGTTATTGAGCTCAATGACAGTTTGCGCAAGGTCATCCGGCAGCGGCACTTTGCTTGCTGCCACGGCTTGCCGAATAAGCTCGCGTTGCTGCGCTTCGCGCTCTTCCTGCTGTTTCAACAGCGCGAACATCCGCTCGCGTGTGAATTGCGGTACGCTAGGTACCATTTTCTGTCATCTCCTGGATCAGGAACCGGGCGATTAGGACCCAGCCGTTCGCTAAATCTGGTCACTAGGCTGACGTCTGGGGAATCGTATGACTGCCGATTGAAGAAATCACCGAGGCAAAGTTCGTCTCTATATCCACCAGCAGGGACACTTCAACGAAATCGTCTGCGTGAAACCTCTGTGCCAGGCTATCGCCGTACATTAGAATCGGTCAACTTCCTAGTTGACGGGACAGACGATCAGCTGAGAGTGCCTTGACGAAAACTTCGACAAAGAAACTTGTAGGGGAACGGAGGATCCCGGGGAATCGGAGTGGCGTTGACACCGTGCGCGCTTCCCGAGACGCGCATCAGTTTCACGAAGCGTGGCTAGCGCGCCGGGCGCTCGGCCTTTTGCGCGCAAGGGACGATCTCTGCGGGATTGCTATTGAAGGCCAGAAGGTCCTCGAAAGCAATTTTCCATTCCGCGCAGTGAATGGACGCGACCTTCATGGCTATCGGATCGCTGGCGGTCAGGCGGAATGAGCTGCAGGCTGGCTACGCAGGCTGGAGACCTAGAATACGTTCGACACCTTCGACAACCGCTTTTGCTTCATTGCGGCCAAGTGGCAATGCGGAGTGAACGGCCGCGTTGCGCAGTTTGATCCAGTTTGAAATCTCTTGATCCGCAACGTTTTGGATAAGATTTGCTTGTGTGGCTCGGCCCACGAGTTGCCTCATCGATGCGGGTTTTTCGACCTTTTCCCACGGCTCTTTATCCAGCCGTTGACGCAGCTCTGCCTCTAGTAGAGACATTGCCGCGATTACTGCAGCGCGGTACTCTTTCGCGTCGAAAAGCCGCCTCGGCTCAAGGTTCTGCACATTGCCCATCTCTTGCGCCAAGCGAGCGAACTCCAGACCAAGCGCGCGCACAAATTCGCCGTCTTCCGACAAGACGACTGGTCGCCTGATATAAATGATCCCGCTGATATCAGTCGGAATCCGGGCGCCATCTGTCAGCACCGGAATAACGCGCAATGACCGGCGATTAGGACGCGTGGAGACTTCCCGGGCGCGTCCGAGCGCCAAGCCTAACTCAGCCTCTGTGCTGCGTGTCGTTGCATCCACCACCATCACCGCAGCACGGTCGATAAGGGTGTCGATCTTGGCGCTTATGCTTTCACCCAGATTGACCACATCGGCAGGGGTGACCGGCACGAACCCGGCAGCTTCAGCGAGTGGAAAAATGTATTGCCTGTAGAAGGGAAGCACGTCGAGCGGCGTTGCGAACAAGCAGAGCCGCGACAGCGCGTCACGTGGCAACAGAAGCTGTTCGAGCGGCTTTTCCTCGGTCGGCTTTAGCGTTGGGCCCGCATTCTCGCGCCGGTATTCGCGGAGTTCAGCAAAAGCTTCTGCTAATACCTGGCCGTATCGGTCCCGCGTTCCCGGAAGGTTGATCACTTTGACGCCTCGCCGCTCAAAACGGGCAATGTCGCCTGGCCGGGCATTGACAACGACGGCATAGGCCATGCGCCGGGTTTTACCCAGCCGGCTTGCCACCACATGCCAGATTTGCCGGAAGTCAGGGTCGTCCAGGCTGTAGCCGATGAACACCGCCGTCTTGGTGATGAGCTGGTTTGCCAGATAAGTTGCGATCAGCGGATAGTTGGTAAGAAAACCGTCGTAGTCGGCCTCGGTCACCACAAGCCGCTTAGGGTGCCTGATATCGCCATGCAGTTTGAGCAGCAGAATACCAGCCGCTCCGATGTTGATTGAGAGCTGGTCTTCATCCACCACCGGATGAACCGAGCGGTTGTCCTGCCGCGCAAGGTCGTATTGTTTCTCCAGCAGGAAATCAAAATTCGTAGTGCAAACGATATCGAACGGAAGGCTGCAAAACTCCTTGTGCGCGGGACCCGGCTGCACCTTGTCGAGATGTAGCAACTCGGCGAGCCGTTCGATAAGGCGTGTTCGTCCGAACTCATGTTCGTAGGCGGAAATCGCGTCCAGAACGCCGGACGGTGAATAGTCCGTCAGCTCATCAGCAAAATATTTGCTGAGATCCCCCCAAAGCGGCATTTTCGCTGGCGGTGGGAGCACGGCATTAAGCGACATACCTGCACCGACCACAGGCAACCAGCGACCGCTCACAAGGTCGTCCAGCAACGGTTTAGGGAAATACGACAGATACTTGGGAGTCACGGCCGCCTGCAATTAAGTTGGTGCTGAAAACTACGTTCAATAGAACGCAAGCAATCTCGATTAAGCAAGTGCCCGTGAAGAATTGGTTCATCCTGCTCTGCCGGACCGGGCTCTATCCGGCTTCGCTTGCGCTAAAGCCGCAGCGTGAATTTTGGGACCCGGTAAAGCGGTGATTGCAGCACCGGCACGGTGCATCCGGCCGCCTTTATCTCCGCCGTTAGCGAAGAGACGCCGGCATCGTCCAGTCGTGGATCGACCATGACCTCATCGCAAATGGCGTTCACATCAAAATCAAACAGAACCGCTTTTCCCGCGCTTCGCTTGGGATTGGTGTCCTGAAACAACAGGCGAACCTCCCGCTCGTGGTCGAAGGCTTCGCGCTTCACGCATAGGAGCCTCGCAAAGCCCGTCGCCTGGCCGCCGAAGGCGATATCCGTGAAAGTGGCCGAGGCCATAAAGTCGGCAATTTCTGCTTCCTTGCGGTACTGCACGTTGCCGATCAGGTACTTCAGTGAAGCGAAGGTGTCTGTGTCATCGTAAAAACTGTCAAACAATTTGCGGATCGTCGTTCTGACTTTGATGCCATCCTTGTCGTGGCTGTAGATCCGCCACATGGCGTCTGTGTCTTCGTTCAGCGTCCAGCACTGGCCGTACCAGTCCTCGGCGAGCCCCTCGATCGAGATTTTTTGGCCGCTGGAATCCTCCACCTCCGACTGTAAGAAAAAGTTCTCGAAAGGATCATCCCACAACCTGGGCTTTACCAGAGCATTTTTGCCGGTGCGAACCAGCTCGAGGAACCTGCCTTTGGAGAAGACGCGGTAAAGCGGCGCGTCCAGATCGGGAATGTCCAACAGATTGTCTAACTTCATGAAAGCGCACTTCCTGCTCAATGGGTGGGCGCACCACAGCGCGAAGCCCCTCGTTCGGCAAGATGAAATCTGCGCTCTCATCCGGGATATTGCGGAAATCGCGAGGTGCTCACAAAATGGAAGCATCCTACTTCACCCACCAGCCTATCCGGTTCGGCCAAGGGCGACGCCGGATAGAGCCGTCGGCACCTCAGCCCCTTCGAGTAACGATCCTTGCTCTTGGCGCTACCGCGCTGTAGCTCGCCGCGAGGCGGGATCGCTATCGCCCTGGCATCATCCGGAGTTCAAAAGCTCAGCTTGCCGGCGATCTGCCTGGAGACGGTGCATGTGCGCGCCGCGATGTCGGCGCAGCGCAACAAGACCGACAAGGCCGACGCGCCGGGGCATCGCCCATCTGACGCGCACGGTCTGGTATCGCCAGGCCCACATCAAGTTGCAGAGCTGCTACTGGACACGGCTTCTGCCGACGCTCCGGCGCAATTTGAAGGCCGAGTCCCTCGACCTGTAGAACGCCTCCGCCACTCGCTGAAGGCGTTCGGCATCTGCCTGAGCAAGGTCGGGCGAGGGGCTTTGGAGAAGGCCGTGCGCACCGCCGTCGCGGAGGATCCGCTGTCGTGCGAGTTGATGGACGCCTTGCTGTCGGCACGCGCAACGCTTTGGAGGCAGTATTGCCGGCTGGCACGATCTCGTCGTCAAAATGGTGGCCGGCAGCGAACCGTGCCGGCGCTTCATGGCAATCCCAGTCGTCGGCCCCGTCACAGCGCTATCATTCATGACGGCGATCGACGATCCGTCGCGCTCCCGTCGCTCGCGCGACGTCGCGGCCTACTTCGGGCTGACCTCGCGGCGATGGCAGTCGGGCACCTCGATCGACGTTCAGGGTCGTATATCGAAGGCCGGCGATGCCGATGTTCGACGCTCGCTCTACGAGGCGGCTTCGGGGCTGATGACGCGCTTCAAGGGCAGGGACAAGGTCAAGAACTGGGGCCAGGCGATCGCCAAACGCTCCTGCCACCGCAAGGCCTGTGTCGCCGTGGCGCGCAAGCTGGCGGTGATCATGCACGCGATCTGGACCGACGGAACGTTCTATGTCGGCGCTTCGGCAGCAAGCCAAGCGGACGCCGCGCGGCATGCCCATGACAAGCATCGCCGGCTGCTGGGAGCGCATCGATGAGCAGCGCAATGGAAGTTGAAACGCATGGCGCCGGCACGCTCACGAGCGTCACCTGACACAAGAGGTCCGCTCCGGCGGATGAGGACCGATGCAGACTAGGAACGACGAAACGCACCTTATCTTGCATGCGGCCCCGCTGATTGCGACACGGCCGGACCGCGCCCGATTGCCTGTGATGATGCTCCGTCAGTCCGATGGAAAAGTGCCCCGCGACGGTTCTAGTGCTGCAAATAAGCAGCGCAACTACGCCGTCGCAGAGCGCGGAAGACTGCGCGGTGCATCGGACTAAACGCAAAAGTACGCAATCGTAGCGTAGAGCATAGAATGGTGTATTATCGTACGTTAGAAGAATAGAGACGATGTATAGTAAGTATCGTGAAATACGACCGATTAAGATGGCAAGATAAAAGCCCGCACATTGCGAGCCTGGCGATCGGTTGTTTTTCAATGAGTTGGAAGGTGATTTCGCAATGTGCGCATGTATGCTGCACATTGCGAGACGTGCGATTCCTCAGCGATTTCTGCGCCTTAGTGCAGGGTGCGGCGGCTCGTCGGGTGTTGAGGAACGTTGGGCCGGGAAGGGGGCGTAGTCAGAGACGGCAGCGAGACGCTCGACAGAGACCCAGTTCTCGGAAGGGGACGCGAGCCCCTTCGGTGACGCTTGGTCGGCAGGCAGCTGAGCCATCTGGCTGGCGGTGACGAGCGACCGGCGGTGACTCGAGAGATTTTCTATTGTGCGGAGCATTCCCGCACGCACGTACCGGAGCGTTGCAATGGAGGATGTAATGGCAGTCAGGGGCACCCATTGCTTGCAATCGAAGCCCATGCGCAATCGCCGTGCTGGCTAGGGCTGTTGTCCGTGTCCAGCTGCTTCGCCACATCCTAGCTGTTCCACCACCATTTCGATGAAGCTCTTCAGCTTCGGTGTTTGTCGCCGATCAGGGTGAAACAGCAGATGAATGGGACGCGGAGGCGTTTCGTAGTTCGGCAACACTCGGACGAGCCGCCCGGTCGCGAGGTGCGTGCGCACCGACTCTTCCCCGAGGAGCGCCAAGCCGAAACCTGCGAGCGCCGCCTCCAGCAACGAAGCGGGGTTGTTGACCTTGAGACGGCCATGGACTGTGGCTTTTGAGGTGAGACCGTCCCGCACAAAGAGCCAGTCGCTGAACGTTGGTTCGGGCCAGTTGCCGAAGAGCAGGCATTCATGATTGGCCAGATCCGATACAGTCGATGGCATCCCTCGCTCTTTTAGGTATGCAGGCGACCCGCAGGCGATAGTCTGAAAGGGCGCGAGCTTTATCGCACCGAGGTTAGATCCTCCGAGAGGACCGATCCGGAACACCGCCTCAAACCCGTCGTCGATAAGGTCGACAAAGCGGTCGTTGAGAACCAGGTCGACATCGACACTGGGATGACTGCTCAAATAGCGTGCGACCACGGGAGTCACGCAATGAGCCCCGAATGAAACCGGCGCGTTGACGCGCAAGAGCCCTCGCGGCTTGCCCTTGGCCTCATCAGCAATTGCATCCGCCCAATCGACCTCGGCCAGCGCCACCTTGCACCGATCGTAATAGGACTTGCCGATCACCGTCAGACTTTGCTTTCGGGTTGTGCGGTTGAGCAGGCGTGCCCCCAAGCGTGCCTCCAGGTAGGTGACGTGCTTGGCCACCATCTGCGGTGAGATGCCGAGCGCCGATGCCGCCGTTGCAAAGGAGCCGCTTTCTGCCGCCCTCACGAACGCGGCCATGCTGGCGAGACGATCCATTCCACACTCCTGGTTGGGAGAGTGGGCTTCATGACGCCATTTGTCGATCGAATGCCAGGGTCCATATAGCTTGTCAGCATTCTCCTCCCTCACATCTTCGAAAGGCACAAACATGAAAATCGGCATTGTTGGCGCTGGCAATATCGGCAGCGCACTCACCCGCCTCTTCCGGGCCGCAGGGCACGAAGTCACGATCGCCAATTCGCGCGGACCAGGGTCTTTGGCGGTTCTGTCGGCGGAAACCGGGGCGCGGGCCGCTGCGATTGAAGATGCTGTCCGCGGCCAGGAGGTCGTGGTGGTCGCCGTTCCTACAAACAAAATCCCTAGTCTGCCCCGCGAACTGTTCGCGTCCACGCCCGCCGACGTCGCCGTCATCGACACGACCAACTACTATCCACAACAGCGCGACGGTCGTCTGGACGGAATTGAGGACGCGAACACCGAAAGCGAATGGGTTGAGCAGCACCTTGGGCGTCCGGTGATCAAAGCCTTCAACACGATAGAAGCGACCCATCTCCAACCGGGCGCCAAGCCTGCGGGCTCCGCGGACCGTATCGCTCTGGCGGTGGCGGGTGATGACGTCCGGACCAAGTCTAAGGCCATGGCGCTGATCGACGGGATCGGCTTCGACGCAGTGGACGCCGGCACTATCGCGGAATCCTGGCGTCAGCAACCGGGATCACCGGGCTATCTCAAGGACTATGGCGTCCAGGGCGTCCGTAGCGCGCTCGCCGAGGCGAACCCCGAACGTCAGCCCGAGTGGCGCGCCACGCCCAACAGCCCCGGCACATACGATTCGGGGCAAAGAGGGCCGCCCCTGCGAAGAGTTCACCCGCTTGTCCCGTATGGACGATTACGGCCTCCCCGGAGGCAAGATGGCGGATCATGCGCAGCCGCCCGCGCCGGATCAAGAACACGCGCTCTGCCGACTCGCCCTGGCGGAACAAGAACTGCCCTGGCGCAAGGACGCGATCTCGACCCTCGCGGAACAGGGAAGAGAGGTCGAGCCTGGCAAGTTCTCCGCTCATTGGCGCGCGCTCGAATAGCATGCGGAAGACCGACGGAATGGTTTTGCTTTCAGCTCGCTCATGAGCTGAACGTTACGGCTTCGGGACCAAAAATTATATGATCGAGATCATAGATACGACCGCTTATGCGATCAGCTACATCGCCTCCGGCGGCGAGCGGGCTATCCCACGCAGCCGTCCTTGTTGGCTGAAGGGAATTTTGCCTGTAACGGTGTTCCGAAATCCTCAAACAGTTCGTGGATGAAATGTCGAATCCAGCCGCCAGCGAACTGGTGTCAATCTTCAAGAAGACACCGGGGTCGAATGCGCTCCGCTCGGTCGGGAGATTGGTCGCCGCGGGTTCCGGAAATGATGGCGGCGGAGTCAATGCCACCGCCGTTTACCACCGAAACAGCGATATTCATGGAAATTGACGGGTATCAGTAGGCGGAAAAGCAGCTATTATTTCATAACTTAGCTGTCAGCGCTTCATTTACACCGAAGATGTCGGCGGTTCGAGCCCGTCATCGCCCACCATATCTTTCCACCCGTTGATGTTTTCCGGTTTGCGGGCGCCACGAACCGCCGCGTCGACAACAGTTCCGCGCACAGCTCACCTGTTCTCCCTCCTAAGGGCGTGCATTGCTTTTTAACGGGTGAGCGGCATTTTCGGGAAATCTTTTGGGCCTCCCAGCGTTCACCTCGATAGAGATAGCCATTGCCGTGGGGGCCGCAGCTTCCGCCGAAGGCAACTGTGCCTCTCGGTTCGCGACCACGGATTTGCGGCTGCAGGTCAAGGAAAATGCCCGTTCAAGCTTTCATCAACCGAATTGCCACGGCCGTCCCTGATCACGGTGTCCACGAATTCTTCCTTCAATTTGCGGGCTCCCAGCTGGCAGATCCCCGCCGCCGCGCAATTTTCGATCGCATGGCCGACAAGGGCGGCATCGAACATCGCTATTCCTGCTTCGCACCCGCTAGTGATCCTGAGGGTCTGAGCGTCGACCTGGCGGGTGTTTTCAAGCGCGGTGCGTTTCCAGGTACGGCCAAACGCATGGAAATGTTTGCCACGGCCGCGCCCGCGCTGGCCGAGCGAGCATTGGAGCGGCTCCTGGAGGGCGAAGACAGGAAGGGTGTCACGCATCTGATTGTCACCACGTGTACGGGCTTCTCCGCCCCCGGCATCGATCTGGAAATAATCGCCCGGTGCAATCTGCCCACCACCGTGGAGCGCACGATCATCGGTTTTATGGGATGTTATGCGGCAATCAATGCGCTCAAACTGGCGCGGCACATCGTCCTGTCGGAACCTGCGGCCCACGTTGTGATCGTCTGCATCGAACTCTGTACGCTCCATCTCAAGGAGACGGCCGATCTCGAAAAACTGCTATCTTTCTCCCTCTGGGGCGATGGCTGCGCGGCCGCGTCGGTGACCGCCCGCCCGTTCGGCATCGGCCTGGACAGTTTTCACGCGATCGTGGAGGCCGACGCCCGCGACCTGATGAGCTGGAGCGTGCACGACGACGGGTTCGACATGGTTCTGTCGGGGCAGGTTCCTGCTGCAATCCAGAATGCGCTTGGCAAAGGCGTCGGCGCCATCCTGGGAAACAGGACCGCCGCCAACGTCGACCTTTGGGCTGTTCACCCGGGTGGGCGTTCCATTCTCGACGCCGTGGAGCGCGCGCTGGATCTTCCTCCCGATGCGCTGTTGCAGTCGCGCGACGTGCTTCGCGAAAACGGAAACATGTCCTCCGCCACCGTGATGTTCGTGCTGGAGCGGATGCTTCGGGGGGTCACGGATGATGACGTGGGCTGTGCAATGGCATTCGGCCCCGGCCTCACGGCCGAGACGATGATGTTCCACACTGCCGGCAGTGCCTGACATGGCCACGGGTCTCGACAGCCGTCATATCCAGCCGGAACTGCTCGATCATTTGCCTCCCGACGATCCCGAGGCGATTGGCTCCCGGCGTGACTTGATTTGGATAAATTCGCTGATGTTTCAACATGCGATCATGTCCAGCCTCCTGAAGGCAAGCGTGCGCGAGGGTTCGATCAGAATATTGGAAGTCGGGTCCGGCGACGGTGAATTCATGCTCTCGGTTGCAAGGCGCCTCGCCAGGAAGTGGATCGACGTGGAGCTGGTCATGCTCGACCAAGTTGACCTCCTCACCGACCGGCGGCGCGCCGATTTCGCGGCACTGGGCTGGCGGGTTGAAACCGTCACCGACAATGTCTTCGACTGGATCGCAAAACCCGGGGGTGACGCGTACGACGTTGTCTCGGCCAATCTGTTCCTGCACCACTTTTCCGACGCCGCCTTAAAGATCCTGTTCGAAGCCCTGCGCCGTTTGGCACCGGTGTTCCTCGCCGCCGAGCCAAGCCGAAACGTTATCGCCTTGAAAGCATGCTCGCTCCTGCGCCTTGTCGGTGCAAACCAGGTCACCATGCACGATGCGGCGGCAAGCGTCCGCGCAGGTTTCGCTGGCAAGGAACTTTCCGGTTTGTGGCCTCTCGGTCCCGCGCAGCAGTGTGAAGAACGCAGGATTGGCCCGTTTACCCACGCCTTCCGCGTTTTCCCCAAGGAAGGATTTGCGCGATGTACGATGCCATCGTCATAGGTGCCGGCCCAAGCGGCTCGTCGGCAGCCCTGGCCTTGCGCGGCCAGGGTCGTTCCGTGGCCATCATCGAAGCAAGCGAGTTTCCACGCCGCAAGGTCTGCGGCGAATTCATGTCGGCGGTCAATCTGGAGCTGCTGGACCGTTTGGAGGCGGGCGTGGCGGTTCGCGCCAGGGCAGGACCCGAGGTCAAGCGGGTTGCGTTGTTCGCGTCGGGCCCCTGCATCCAAGCAGGCATGCCGCGCGCCGCCGGAGATGCTTTCGGGCGGGCGCTTGGACGGGACGTTCTGGATGGCATCCTCTTGGACACGGCGCGCAACGCCGGAGCCGACGTTTTTCAGCCGTGGCGCGCGGTGGAGATCGCCAGCAATGGCGATCGTGCCATCGTCCGGATCGCCAACAAGGACGGTCAGATAAGTCTTAGCGGGCAGGTGGTGATTGCGGCGCATGGCTCCTGGGGCCAGGGCAGGTTGCCGACCAATCTTCCAAAGAGCAGCGCGGCCTCTGATCTGTTTGGCTTCAAGGCTCATTTCAGGGGAGCTTCGCTCGCTCGAGACCTCATGCCGCTCCTGGTGTTTCCGGGCGGCTATGGTGGCATGGTGTGGGCGGATCAGGACAGGATATCGCTGTCGTGTTGCATACGCCGCGACGTGTTGGCCAGGCTGCGCAAAAAGGGCGCTGCCACGTCAGCGGCCCAAGCCGTTCACGCGCACATACTGGCATCGTGCCCGGCGGTGGTTTCCACGATCGGCGACGCCAGCCTCGAAGGTGAATGGCTTGCCGCCGGTCCCATACGTCCGGGGATGCGCCCACGATTTGCCGACGACATATTTCGGGTCGGCAACATCGCCGGCGAGTCCCATCCCATCATCGCCGAAGGCATCTCCATGGCCCTGCAGTCCAGCTGGCTTCTCGCTGGCGAATTGGCAAGGTTCGAACAATGGGACCGGACGGCGCGCATCGCCGTCGGCAACCGCTATTCAAGAGCGTGGAGCCGGCAATTTGCCACTCGCATTCATGCGGCCGCACTGTTGGCGCGCATTGCCGTCCTCCCCAGGTCCAATACGGCGATGAAGGCGTTCGTGGGGTGGTTCCCGAATAGCCTGACCTTAGGAGCCAGATTGTCCGGCAAGACGAAAGCCTTGCCTGCCCTCAGCCATCCGTAAGGGCTGAAGCCGGCCGGACGCCTGGAGGAATTCACCGAAGCGCTCGAGCCAAATCGGCAATTCAGCAGGCACACGGTTCATGGCGTATGGCTGCCCCCGCTCACGGCGGCACCATCCGGAAATCCTTGCCCTCGGGCAGCAATTGCCCGCCATCGACGACAATGGTGGTGCCGGTGATGTAACTGGCGTCGTCCGAGGCGAGGAACAGGAAGGCGTTGGCCACGTCGCGCGGGTTGCCGAGCCGGCCGAGTGGGATCGAATCTTCCATGTTCTTGATATAGGCGGCGCCGCGATGCTGCTGGATGGCTTCGGTAAGGATATTGCCGGGCTCGACGCCGTTGACGGTGATGCCGTAGCCGGAGAACTCCAGCGCCGCAGCGCGAATGAAGCCGTTGATGCCCGCTTTCGTCGCCGAATAATGGCCATGGCCAGGGCTGGTGACATGCGGGCCGGTGATGGAGGAGGTGTAGAGCATGCGGCCAAAGCGCTGCGCCTTCATCGGTACCAGGGCCGCGCGGCTGGCATTGAAAGTGCCGCGCAGGTTGACGGCCATGACGCGGTCCCAGTCGTCGGCGCTGGTGTTCTCGATCAACTGCCAGGGATAGATGCCGGCATTCTGGACGATGATGTCGAGGCGGCCGTGGTGTTTCAGCGCCATCGCCACCGCGCCCTCGGCGTCTCTCATTTGCGAGATGTCGGTGCGGATGAAGGGGACGCCGAGTTCATCCGCGCTGGCTTGCCCGGCCTCCTCCTCCGTGTCGGCCAGCACCAGCCTTGCGCCTTCTTCGGCGAAGCGCAGTGCGATGCCCTTGCCGATGCCGCGCGCGCCGCCGACGATCAACGCCACCTTGTCTTCCAGTCGTCCTGTCATGCGAGCCGTCCTGTCATGCCAAATCCCCGCCTCACGCCAATTCCCCTCTCACGCCAGTCTTTGACGAATGGTTTGCTTGAATGCGTCGAGCAACACGGCTGCCAGAACCAGCAGGCCGTGGATGACCTGGGTGAAGTTGGCGGGCAGGCCCATCAGGTTGATCGCCGTGTTGATGGCAGAGAGCAGGAGCACGCCGGCATAGACGCCCGGCAAGGTGCCGACACCACCCTTCAGGCTGACGCCGCCGATGACGACCGCGGCAAAGGCGTTGAACAGAAGGCCGACGCCGAGATTGGCCGTGGCGCCCGAGGTGCGGATCGCCAGCAGCCAGCCGGCGAGCCCTGCTATGGCGCCGGCGAGCACGAAGGCGATGATCAGGTTGCGGTTCACCCGGATGCCGGCGCGGAAAGTCGCGGTCTCATTGCCGCCGATCATCACGAGGTGCCTGCCGAACGGCGTCTTGGCCATGATCAGCGAGAAGACCACGAAACAGGCCACCGCGATCCAGGCGGTAAGCGGCAGGCCGATCAGGCGTTGGATGCCGAACCAGCGGATGGCAGGTGCCAGATCCTGGGCCGAGCGGCCGCCCGAGATGACCAGCACCAGGCCGCGCACCCAGATGTAGGAGGCGAGCGTGATGATGAAGGCGCTCATCTTGACCTTGACCACAAGATAGCCGTTGAAGGCTCCGATGAGGCCGCCGACGGCCAGCGCCAGCAGCAGCGAAACCGGAACCATCAGCCATTCCGGGTGCAACTGGACGCCGAGGCCGATGCCCGAGGAACAAAACAGGATGCCCACCGCCATGGCGCTGAGCGCGGCGACGGATTCGACCGACAGGTCCATGTGACCGGCAATGATGACCAGCGCCAGGCCGATCGACATCACGCCGAGCACGCTCGACGCCTCGATGATGTTGGCGAAGATGCCGAGCTGGAAATAGTTCGGGATGAACAGCGAGAAGACGACCAGGACAAGGAGCAGCATGAACCAGACGAGGTTGTCGAGGACGAACTCCAGGGCGTTGCGTGTGCGAGGGTTCATATGTCGATCCGGTTGGCGTGCGCAATCAAGGCCGCAGGACATTGCCTGCGTCTCATTCGATACGGGCAGGGAAGGGCTCCGGGCCGGTATGGCCCGGAGCGGTTGGGCCATCTGTCTATTCGACCGGCTTGACCGTATCGGTCGGCGGCTTCTGGTTGCCCCAGAAGGCCGGATTGTCGACATTCTCCTTGGTGATTGCGGCGCCCGGGATCTTGATGTTCGGGCCCCAGGCTTCCTTGGTGACGGTCGACTTCAGGCCAAGCACATCGTATTCGCCGGGCTTGATCTCTTCCTTCTTGACGACCTTGTCCATGAACATGGCGACGGCCGCGGCCTGTGCGTAAAGCGGCTGCTCGACCTCGACGTTGAGCCAGCCCTTGCGGATCAGGTCGAGACCGACCGGCGCGCCGTTCGAACTCATCAGCATGACGTCGCCAGGCTTCTTGCCGGCGGCCTCGAGCGAAGCGACGGCGGCGACCGACAGGTGCGCGGCATGGCTGAAGATCAGGTCGATGTCGGGATTGGCCAGCATCTGGTCGGCAACGATGGTGCCGGCGTTGCTGGCTTCCCATTGCATGGCAGGCAGAGAGATGATCTTGACGTCCGGGAACGCCTTCATCTTTTCTTCAAAACCCTTCTGGATGTCGAGCGTGTAGGGATCGCCGGGATCGCCAAGCACCTGCAGGACCTTGCCCTTCACCGAGCCGTTCTTGGCTTTCAGAAGTTTTTCGGCCTGGTCGGCGGCGACGTAGCCGATCTCGACGGTACCCGCGACCGACGTGAAGTCGGACGGCGTCGACGTGATCTGGCGGTCGAACTCGACCACCGGAATGCCGGCGGCGCGCGCTGCCTCGATCGACGGTTTCAGCGCATTGAAATCGACGGCGGCCAGGATGATCGCCGCCGGCTTCAGCGCGATGACGTCGTTCATCTGTGACTGCTGGGCGTCGGTCTTGTTGTCGGCGTTCAGCGTCTTCATGTCGTAGCCGGTCTGTTTCAGGAACAGCTCCAGCGCGCTCACCGAGCCAGTCTGGAACTCGTCGAGCAGTGTCGGCACCATGTAGTAGACAATACCCTTGGACTGCGCGAATGCCGGCGTGAGTGTGGCAAAAGCCAGTGCCAGGATACCGAAGACAGCAAGAAGTATTCGCTTCATGTCGTTGGCTCCCTGTTAAGCCGGACCCCTCTTTGTCCCTCAGCCCGCCGGTCCGGCACCGGCAAGCGTCTCCCCGGTGATCATGTTGATCACCGCGTCGGGACTTGTCTTGTTGCGTGCGACATCGCCCGCCACGACGCCTTGCCGGATCACCACGATCCGGTCGGCGACCTGAAAAGCCTGCTGCATGATATGGGTGATGATGACGACGCCGATGCCCTGGCTCGCCACCTGGCGGATCATGTCGAGGCCGCGCCGCGTCTGCTCGACGCCAAGTGCGGCGAACGGTTCGTCGAGCAGCACCAGCTTGCCGCCCCAGTGCACGAAGCGGTTGAGTTCGATGGCCTGCCGCTGGCCGCCCGAGAGATGCTCGACATTGGTGCGCAGTGAAGGAATGCGGGTACCGGCGCTGGCCAGCGCTTTCCCGACAACGGCTTCCATGGCTCGCTCATCGAGCACGGGAATGCCAAGCACCTTCCTGGTGATCTCGCGGCCCATGAAGAAATTGGCCACCACGTCGACATTGGTGCAGAGCGACAGGTCCTGGTAGACGGTCTCGATACCCGCCGCCTTGGCTTCTGCCGGCGACCGGGCCAGGAACTCCTTGCCCTCGAACAGCATGCGGCCGGAGGTCGGTTCGAGACCGCCCGCAATGATCTTGACCAGCGTCGACTTGCCGGCGCCATTGTCGCCGAGCAACGCCACCACCTCGCCCTTGCCGATGGAAAAGCTGATCCCCTTCAGCGCTTCGATCGCGCCATAGTTCTTGGTCACGTTGTCGAGCACCAGCAGGGGTTCGCTCATGCTGCAATCTCCCCGGCCGAAAGGATGTCGCGGCCGCGCTCGCGTTCGGCGGCGAACATCTGGCCGAAGCGTGGCGACAACACCCCGGAAACGGCGAGTGCCGCCGCGCCGCGCAGCACCGCATGCTGGCCGCCGCTGGCGACGACGACGCGCGGCGTCTTGCGGTCCGCGCGGGCCGAAACCGAATTGTGCAGCGGTTCGGCCGCGTCTGCCAGGCGTTCGAGCAACTCCGATGCCGCCAGGCCGCCGAGCACGACCGTCTCTGGGTCGAAGAGGTTTTCGATGATGGCGATGGTGTTGCGGAAGATCGGGCCGACCTGCGCCACCCAATCGGCGTCATTGCCGGCCCGGCGGCCCCGCGCTTCGAGCGAGAGGTAGCGCTCGAGGCAGCCTCGGTTGCCGCAGGGGCAAAGCTCGCCTTCGGGGACCACGGGAATATGGCCGATCTCGCCCGCATTGCCCCAGGCGCCGCGCAGAACGCTGCCGTCATGCATCATGGCGCCACCAAGCCCAACGCCGAAATAGAGATAATAATAGTCGGAATGTCGGGCACCGATGCCATAGAGCCGCTCGCCCATCGCGGCGGCGGCCATGTCGCTCTCGAAGAACGCCGGCAATCCCGTCGCGGCCGTCAGCCGCTCACGCAGCGCCACGTGTTTCCAGCCGGTCATCGTGGTCGGGCCGACAAAGCTCATGGAGTCCACGTCGAACGGGCCGGGAAGCGCCATGCCGATGCCGATGACGCGGCCGCCGGGCCGCTTGCCCGTCAGGTCGCGGACCATGGCGCCGATCTGTTCGAACGCATGATCGGGCGCCGCGTTGGGCGCTTCTCGACGTGAACTCTCGATGACGTCGCCGCTGAGATTGATCAGTGCGGCGTCTATTCCAAGCGGCGTCAGGTGGATGCCGACGGCATAGCCGCCTTCCGGGTTGATGCGCAGTGTCGCCGGTGGCAGGCCACGGCCCTTCGGCTCTTCGCGCACGGACAGGATGTAGCCCTGTTCCTCCAGTTCGCGAACGATGGTCGACACGGTCTGGACGGTGAGCCCGACATGCCTGGCGATGTCGCCACGGGCGATCGGGCCATGACGGCGGATGGACTCCAGCACGATGCGCCTGTTGTACGGCCGCCCGAACTCCTGGTTGGTCCCTCGCAATGCCATGCCTTGCGCCCCTTGCTTGACGTGAGGTTCGCATCAAATATTTATTCAGTCAAATGGAATTCAAAAATAATCCGGCACGCGGACCGAGCTGCCGATCCCACGGCTTCTCACCTTCGGTGTGGATTAGGGATGAGACTAAGAAGCGACGGTTTGCGGTCCTGCCGTTGGCGGATGGCCGTCAGCAGCCTGGCGACGTGCGGGAGACTGCTTGGCGAGGGAGAGGCGTGGCTGGCCGGTGGTCCCGATTCAGCCCGCAGGCGAGCGGTTGCCCTTGCTAAAGATATTGCGCGACTTTCCTGCCGACGGTCAGGAAGCGCAGCGGATCGATCGCCTCGCCATTGTGCCGCACTTCATAATGCAGATGCGGGCCGGTCGAGCGGCCGCTGCTGCCGGTCTTGCCGATGATGGCGCCGGCGTCCAGCTTCTCGCCGACGGTCACGTCGATTTCGCTCAGATGCCCGTAACGGGTCGCAAAGCCGTTGCCGTGATCGACTTCCACCATGCGGCCATAACCGCCGTTCCAGCCGGCCTTGGTCACGATGCCGGGCGCGGTGACCTTGGCGGCCATGCCGATGGGCGCCCTGAAGTCCATTCCCGAATGCAGCGCGGCCGTGCCGAGAAGGGGATCGGTACGCACGCCGAACGGGCTGGTGACGGAGTGGCCAGGGGCGGGATTGGCGAGCGGCAGCCGGCGCGCTTCCTTTTTCAGCTGATCGAGCGTGTCCAGCGCCTCGTCCAGTTCCTTGACCTTGCTGTCGAAGATCATCGAGGAGTCGAGCGGGATCAACGGTCCGCCGACATCGCTTTCGTTCTTGCCGAAATCGCTGTCGACCGGCAGTCCGGCTGCCTGCAGCGCCTGCTGGATGGCATCTGCGCTTTTGTAGGCATTGTCCGCGAGCGTGCTGATGCGGCTGAGCTGATCATTCTCGATGGATTTCAGCGACTGGTTGATCGAAACGAACAGTTTGTCGGCACGATCGGCGGCTGAATCGCTGGGCAGCGGATCGGTGCGGGTCGACCACAAGGAGAAGGGCCTTGTGTCGGCGGTGCCGAGGTCGGCGCCCAGGCCAGCGACCGCGTAGGTCTGCGCGGGCTGGTTGATGCTGCCGGTCACATCGGCGCGCTTGTCCGGCTTGGCGGTCGCGGCCGGATCTTCCGCGGGCACCGTTCCGACGTCGTTCTCGGCACGTTCGAACAGCGGGCCGAGACGGCCATGCCGCTGGCTGAGCTGTGTCTGGCGCTGAAGCAGTTCGCTGACCTTGGTTTCCATCAATTGTTGGTCGAGCAACTGCCTGCTGGTGATGCGGTCGACCTGGGCGCGAAGCGCCGAAATGCGGTCCTCGTAAGCCTGTTGCATCCGCGCCTGGCGCGCGGTGGTGGCGCCGATCAGGTCGTCGCGCAGCACAAGATAGGATGTGGCCAGGAGATAGCCGATGGCAATGGCGGCGAGTCCCGAACCGATGAATGCCGCGAGCCAGGGGCGGATCGTGAAGTGCCTGATCTCGTTGCCCCGTGCGATAATGACCGTGTGGGGTTCCTTGCGCCTGCCGAAGACTGCGGACTGACCGGTTACGTTCACGGGACCAAGCTTTCGTTTACGACACCACGACAGCCTGATTACACATTATTAGGGTTAACAAAGGCTTGCCTTGTCCACTGCGCCGCGCCGAATGCACGCAGCACGGGCAAGAGGTTGCATGAAAGCCGCCGGGGTGCGGCCGCCATGTCGCGAAATCGTTGGCGATGAGCACCAATGCTCCGCCAGCAATGGCCTGTCGCCCGCAGAGCAAGGCTTGGGTTTCTTAACTGTCTTCGATTGCATTTAGTTGACGTTTTTCGAGTAAAGGCGTGCTGGTACTTCGGATTCACCGTGGCGGTAGGGATGCTGAACGATCTGATTGGCAAGATCCTCGACAAGATTTCGGCCACCAGTCTGCTGGCGACCGGGCTTTTGCTGCTGACTGCCCTTGTCAGCGCGCTCGTGGCCTATTGGCGCACGGTCGAGGAGAAGAGCTGGAAGGAGTTCTTCGAGTTCGTCATCCCGCATGAGGTCATCACCCATCCCTCGGCGAAGGCCGACCTGCTGTTCTGGGTGACGAAGAAGGCCCTGATGCCTTTCCTGATGCTCCCCGCCGGAATCGTTTTCGTCACGGCGGTGGGCTACGGCACCAACTGGCTGTTTTCGACACTGTTCCAGTTTCAGCCGCCTCTGATCGAGGGGCCGGCAGGGCCGGTGACGGTGCTGATCTTCACCGTCAGCATGCTGCTGGCCTACGACATCTCCTATTATCTCTATCACGTCGCCCAGCATCGCTATCCGCTGCTTTGGGAACTGCACAAGGTGCATCACTCGGCCGAGGTGATGGTCGGGATCACCAAAGACAGGGTCCATCCGCTGGACGAGTTGATGAACCGAGCCTGGGACGGCCTCATCGTGGGGCTGTGCTTCGGCATCTGGTCGCTGATTTCGCTGAACCTTGTCGAACTGACCGTCCTTGGCGTCAACGTCTATGTCATGCGTAACATACTGATGATGGATTTCGTCAGGCACACGCATTTCAAGATCTCGTTCGGCCCGCTCAACAATTTGATCCTGTGTCCGCATTGGCACCAGTTGCATCACAGCGTCGATCCGCGCCACTACGACAAGAATTTCGGGCTGCTCTTCTCGTTCTGGGATCGGCTCTTCGGAACATTGTGTGTGCCGAGGCCCGACGAGGACTTCAAGTTCGGGCTGGTCGACCGCGATGTGCGTGACTACCAGTCGCTCGCCGGGCTCTACGTCATGCCGTTGAAGCGGATGTGGGGGCATATCGCCAGGCGCATGCGGCCAGGAAAGCCACGGCCAAGGACCGCGCGGTCATCGGAAGGAACACGGCCATGAACGCTCCCGTTGTGCTCGCGATCCCGCGGACACGCACCTTCGAAGTCGTGACATCGGCGGTGCGCCTGGCCGAGATCGCACCGGCCTGGAGTGCGCTCTGGCAGCGGGCTGGCGGGCTTGTCTTCCAGCATCCGAACTGGATTGCGGCCTGGTGGCGCACCACCCCGCATCAGGAGCGGCGCGCGCTCAGGATCGGGCTTGCCTGGAACGGTGACCGGCTCGATGGCGTGATAGCGCTCGCGACCTTCAGGCGCTCCGGCATCCGCATGCTCGAATGGGCGGCGAAGGATCACAGTGACTATGGCGACGCGCTGGTTGCACCCGACAGCGATCCGCGAGCGATCTCCGGCCTTTGGCAGTATGTTTTTGACCAGGGCGGCTTCGACCTGATCTATCTCAACCGTCTGCTGCCGGATGCCGGTGTTCATGCTCTGTTGGGACCGGCCCATGGCAAGGCGCTTCGGCGCAACCACCGCACTGAAATCAGCTATCGTGTTGCGGGTCCCTGGCAACGTGGGGCGGAATGGTTCGAGACGTTGTCCAAGAAGGGCCGGCAGAACTATCGTCGTGGCCGCAAGTCCATGGAAGAGAGCGGTGCATTGCGTTTCCGGCTCCTCGATGCGGAGGACCCGCGCGAGCCGGTGCTCGAGCGGGTCGCGACGTTGAAGCGCCTCTGGCTCGCCCGGCATGGTCGCGCCTCGGATCTATTCGATAAGGGCTCGCCAGTTCTCTCCGCGCTTATTTCGGTGCTTGCCGACCTCGGGCTGTTGCGCATCTTCGTGCTGGAGCTTGACGAGACGATCGTCGCCGTCTCGATCAATTTCGAGCAGCACGGCACGATGATGGCTTTCGTCACCACCTACGATCCCGAATATGAGCGCGGCTCGCCGGGTATGGTACTGATGATGGACTATATCCAGTGGTCGTTCGACCGTGGCCTTGCCACAATTGATTTTCTCTGCGGCGGCGAGGATTTCAAGCGGCGCTTCGCCACGCAATCAGTCACGCTGTCATCGATGATGGGCGCGCGCGGCCTGCGTGGTCATCTCGCCGCGCTGGCCGATCATGTGAGCCATGTTTCGAAATCCTGGAGGACTGGGCGGCAGCCGAAGGCCGAGGCACCTGACGAGTAGCGACCATAATTGTCGATTGCTTTGGTGGGCTTCGGTGACGCTCAAAGCTCGCGAACAGCTTCCAGCACGGCCTCGGCATGGCCCTTGACCCGGACCTTGCGCCAAATCCTGGCGATCCGCCCGTCACGGCCGATCAGGAACGTCGCGCGCTCGACGCCCATGTATTTGCGGCCATACATCGATTTCTCGACCCATAGATGGTAGGCCTCGATCACCTTGCGCTCCTCGTCGGCGGCAAGATCGATGGTGAGATCGTATTTCGACTTGAACTTGTCGTGTTTCTTGGCGCTGTCGGGCGACAGGCCAATGACGACGGCGCCGGCCTTCTCGAATTCCGGCTTCAGCTGTGAGAAGCTGATCGCCTCTTGCGTGCAGCTTGTCGTGTCGTCCTGCGGATAGAAATAGAGCACGACCGGCTTGCCGGCGGATGCGGCCAGGCTGAGCGATCCGCCGCCGTCCCGCGGCAGATCGAATTGCGGCGCGGGATCGCCTACTTCCAGGTCAGCCATATCGATGCCCTTGTTTATGGTTACGCGCGAAGCCACACCGATATAGTGTCGAGCGGGGATTCGTCCACGAGCGAGTTTGTACAACGGAAGATTGCGTGGATCAGGACCAACCGCAGCACGAGAAGATCCGGTTCAGGCGGGACGAAATCACCGACCTGGGAGCCTTGCCGTCCGCGTGCCGCGTCCCGCCTCTCGGCCAGGCGGCGATCGGCCGAGGCTTTCGCATCCTTTCGCGCGTGGTTGCCGGCGTGGTCGCATTCATGCTGCTGGCCGCGGTCGCCATCTATCTCATCGGCCTTTCCGGCATCGGGTCGGACAGGCTGCGCGTCGAGGCGGAGAGCGCCATAGAGAGGCTGGCGGGCGTCGACGTCGATGTCGCGGTCGGGCCAGCCCGCATCACGCTCGACAGTTCGAGCTTCGTCGCCCTCCAGGTGAGCGATGTCAGCCTGAAGACATCAGACGGCAAACCGATGGCGGATGCCGGTCGTGTGCGCTTTGGCGTGCGTCTCGTGCCGCTGCTATGGGGTGAGGTGCGGTTGACCAGCGCCAGGATCTCCGATGCCCGCATCGTCATGGCGGCGATGCCGTCCGGCGGCGACTGGACCGCGGCGCTGCGCAACGAGAACGGCCTCGTCGATCCGGAAAAACTGTCGGACGCGGTGTTCGGCAACATCCATCGCGCGCTCGACGCCGTGCGGGAGGATTCGATGCGTCGCATCGATCTCAGCAATGTCGAGTTCGTGCTGCCCGACGCCGGATCGATCAAACTGGTCAAGATCGCCGACGCCACCGTCGTTCAGTCGGGGCCGGGCGGCATGGAGTTTACCTCCGAGGCGGATGTCGACGGCAGGACAGTCACCGTTGCCGCCTCCGCCACCCGCGATATCGCCGCGCATCGGGTGATAAGCCTGGATGCCAGCATCAATCTGGCGGATGCCGGTGACACTGCTGCCGGCTCCGGCAGGCTTGGTGCCGTCGCGTTGAAGCTGACAGGATCGGAAGGCTCAGGTGCCACCGCATCACGCTTGATGGCCGCCCTTTCGTCCACCGGGTCGGTGCTGGATCTTGGCACGCGCGGGCTGCTGCCGGCGGATGCCGATGTCAATGCGACGCTGGTCCACGGCTCCAACAAGATCCAGGTAGACAGATTGCTGCTGAAAACCGGCCGGTCTTCATTCGATTTCGGCGGCTCGATCGGGCCAAAACCGGCAACCGGGGTAGCGGGCGAGGAACCCTCCTACCGTTACGACCTGACCAGCGACGGTTCGACCTTGGCGCCATCGGAATCGCCTGAGCCCGCGTTGATCTTCCTGGCGCGGATCGCCGGCGTCTACCAGCCGCAAAGCCGTAAACTGGTGGCCGAGCAGATCGCGGTTCGGTCCGCCGGTTCCGGCGAGGTGCTTGGCACCGCGGCGATGCAATTCGTCGACGGCAAGGCTCCCGGGATCAATCTGGCGCTCAACATCCATGACATGCCGGTCTCGCATGTCAAACAGCTGTGGCCGTGGTTTTCGGCGCGCAATGCGCGGCTCTGGTGTCTGGACAACCTGTTCGGCGGCCGTGTGGTCGACGCCAATCTCCAGTTCCAGGTGGTGCCGGACCGCCTCGGCAATGGCGTGCCGCTTTCAGCCGACGAGGTCTTTGGCCGCTTCCAGATCGAGGGGGCGCGTTTCGACACGGCCGGCCGCATTCCGCCGATACGCGATGCGGTGGGCGTCGTCGGATTCCACGGCAACGACGTCGACATTTCGTTGTCGTCGGGCACCGTCTTCATGCCCAGTGGCCGCGTGGTGGCGGCCAGCAACGGGACATTGGCCGTCAAGGCAGCCAACCGCCCGCCGGTCATCGGCGCTCTCGATATCGACGTTGCCGGCGATGCGTCTGCCGTCGCCGAACTTGCATCCTACGAACCGATCAATGCCATGCGCCATGTCGGCATTCTGCCGGAGGACCTTTCCGGCGGCGTCACCGGCCACGTCAAGGCGGACATTCCGCTGCAGTCGGGCGTCGACACCGCGAAGCTCGATTGGCTGGTGTCGCTCGACTACACCGGCCTGTCCTTGGCCAAGCCGTTCGAGGGACAGGCCGTGACCGATGCCGATGGCTCGATCACCGTCGACCCGCAAAAGGCTGTCATTTCGGCCAAGGCATCGCTGAACGGCATTCCGGCCGAACTCGATCTCGTCGAGCCGCTGGCGGATGACGGGCCGGCGCGCAGCCGCAAGGTAGCCCTGGTACTCGACGACAAGATCCGCGCCGCCGCCATGCCCGGCCTGACGCCGCTGCTTGCCGGAACGGTGAAGGTCGCGATCGACAAGAGCGGCAGCGGCAACCAGAATGTGTCGGCCGACCTCACCAATGCCAGGTTGGACATTCCCTGGGCCGGCTGGAGCAAGGGGGCGGGGGTTCCCGCCAGCGCCACATTCGTCATGACCAAGTCCGGCGACACCACGACGCTGTCGGACTTCGAGCTCGACGGCAAGACGTTCTCCGTCGACGGCAGCATCGTGCTGGTCAACGGCGCCTTGTCTTCGGCCAAGTTCGGCAAGGTCACCTTGAACAGGGGTGACGACGTGGCGGTTTCGGTGAAGCGATCGGGCAAGGGCTATGCGGTCGACATCACTGGCAACGCGCTCGACGCTCGTTCGCTCATCAAGCAGTTCACGTCCGATGTGGACACCGCAACCAAGACGACGGGAACAGACAACATTTCCGTCAGCGCCGATGTCGATCAGCTGACCGGCTTCCACGAGGAGCAACTCTCCAACCTGAAGCTCGATTACAGTGCGGCTGGTTCAAGGGTCAACGGACTGAAGGTCAGCGCGACGGCGAGTTCCGGCGCAGCCATCGCCATCAGCAACACCACCGGTGACGGCAGGCGCTCGCTCAACGTGCAGTCGGCGGACGCCGGCGCGATCCTGCGGTTCCTCAACATCTATGAGCACATGGAAGGTGGGTCGATCGCGCTGGCGCTGACGGGGGCCAGCGACGGACCGATGAAGGGCAAGGTCGACACCAGCAACTTCTTCGTCGTCAACGAACCCAAGCTCGCCTCCATCGTCTCGACCACGCCGGCCGGCGACAGTCGCAGCCTCGACCAGGCGGTGAAGGGCAAGCTCGACACGTCGCGGGTGAAATTCGAACGTGGTTACGCCGAGATCGACAAGGGCAGTGGCTATCTGAAGCTGACCAATGGCGTGCTGCGTGGCCCGCGCATCGGCACGACGTTCCAAGGCATCCTCTACGACCAGAACAACAATATGGACATGACCGGCACCTTCATGCCGGCCTACGGCCTCAACCGCATTTTCGGCGAACTGCCCATCGTCGGCGCGCTTCTGGGCAATGGTCGCGACCGCGGCCTGATCGGCGTCACCTTCCGGCTCAGGGGCAATGCCAACAAGCCGGTGCTCGACGTCAACCCGCTGTCGGTGATCGCGCCGGGGATATTCAGGTCGATCTTCGAATACCGGTGAGGGGTACTCAGGCCGGTCTCACCAGGATGTGTTTTTTCTTGCCCAATGAAAGCTTTACGACGTTTTCCGGACTCAAATCCTGAAGCGTGACCATTCGACGGTCGTCGCTTACCGGCTGGTCGTTCAGGCGCACGGCGCCACCCTGGATGTGCCGCCGTGCCTCGCCATTGGATGAAGCCAACCCCGCGCTGACCAACAGCGCCAGGATGCCGATGCCGGCTTCGAGCGCGGCCTTGTCCGTCTCGACGGTCGGCAACGTGTCGGCGAGCGCGCCTTCCTCGAAGGTCTTGCGCGCCGTCTCGCTGGCCTGTTCGGCGGCCGCGCGGCCATGCAGATGAGCGGTGATCTCGGTAGCGAGGATCTTCTTTGCCTCGTTGATCTCGGAACCGCCCAGCCGCTCGAGTCGTGCGACCTCTTCCAAAGGCAGCGTGGTGTAGAGTTTCAGGAACCGGGCAACGTCGGCATCCTCGGTATTGCGCCAGTACTGCCAGAACTCGTAGGGGCTCAGCATCTCCGGATCGAGCCAGACCGCGCCCGAGGCCGACTTGCCCATCTTGGCGCCCGACGAGGTGGTGAGCAGCGGCGTGGTCAGTGCGTAGAGTTGCGCATCCTCCATGCGGCGGCCGAGATCGATGCCGTTGATGATGTTGCCCCATTGATCGGAGCCGCCCATCTGCAGGCGGCAGCCGAGGCGCTTGTAGAGTTCGACGAAATCATAGGCCTGCAGGATCATGTAGTTGAATTCGAGGAACGACAGCGATTGCTCGCGATCGAGCCGCAACTTGACGGAATCAAACGCAAGCATGCGGTTGACGGAAAAGTGCCGCCCGACATCGCGCAGGAAATTGACGTAGTTGATCTCCATCAGCCAGTCGGCATTGTTGATCATGACCGCGTCGTTCGGACCGGTGCCGAATTTGAGGTAGGGCATGAAGTTGCGGCGGATACCGGCGAGATTGGCGTCGATATCCGCAGGCGTCAAAAGCTTGCGCGCCTCATCCTTGAAGGAGGGGTCGCCGATCATCGACGTGCCGCCGCCCATCAGCGCGATCGGCCGGTGGCCGGTCTGCTGCAGCCAATGCAGCATCATGATCTGGATCAGCGAGCCGGCATGCAGGCTCTTGGCCGTGGCGTCGAAGCCGATATAGGCCGTCACCGTTTCCTTGGCGAAAATAGTGTCGAGACCGGCATCATCCGAGGTCTGGTGGATGAAACCGCGCTCGCTCATCGTGCGCAGGAAATCGGATTTGAAGGCAGGCATGTTTTCTTTCCCGAAGCGTACGCCACGGTCCGTGGCGGGCATATGTGAACGCGCGCGTTTAGCACCCAAGCGCGATCAGCAAAAGTGGATTCCGGTTTTGCGCCGGATCGCGCGCCAACCAAGAGTTGGCGATCAGCAAAAGTGGATTCCGGTTTTGCGGCCGCGCGGATGGTGCCAGCGGCGGTCCGGCCGCAATGCTTGCTTCATCGTTTCGGCTGGCGTAATGAGGCGCCGCGCCACAAGGTTCTAACAGTCCACGACCTCAAGCGGCACCGCACGGCATCCATAAAATGCCATATCCGACGACAGAGCCCCGACGCGACATGCCGGACGCATTGATATCCATTGTCATTCCTAGCAGGAACGAGGCGGCAAACCTGCCACTGCTGATCGACGAGATCGAGGCGGCGATGGCCGGCCGCGACTTCGAGTTGATCATCGTCAATGACGGCTCGACCGACGAGACGGCTGCCGTGCTCGCCGAACAGGCGGCGCGACGCCCGTTTCCGCTACGCGAATTGCGGCATCGGAAGTCCGCCGGCCAGAGCCTTTCGGTGCGTTCGGGCGCCTGGGCGGCGCGCGGCGGCATCGTCGCGACCATCGACGGCGACGGCCAGAACGATCCGCAGTACATTCCGGTGCTGGTCGATGCGCTGCGCCAAGCCGGGCCCGATTTCGGCGCCGCGCAAGGGCAGCGCCTCAAGCGCCGCGACAGCAAGGTCAAACAATTGGCGTCGCGTTTCGCCAACTGGCTGCGAAACGCCATCCTGCATGACGAGACGCGCGACACCGGCTGTGGCCTGAAGGCGGTTCATACCGATATCCTGCGCAAACTGCCGTTCTTCGACGGCACCCATCGCTTCGTTCCGGCCCTGGTCATCCAGGAGGGGTATCGCGTCGTGCATTGCGACGTCGTCGACCGCTCGCGCCGGCACGGCAAATCGAATTACGGCATTTTCGATCGCGGCCTGCAGGGTGTGCTCGATCTCTGCGGTGTCTGGTGGTTGCGCCGCCGGCGCCGCAGAATGCCAAAAATAGAGGAAATCAAGCGTGTTTAATGTGCTTCAGGAACTGGGAGCCTGGCTTCATCAGGTTTTCATCAAGCAGTTCGATGCGTGGATCCTGCTCGGCTTCGTCGCCCAGTTCTTCTTCACCATGCGCTTCGTCGTGCAGTGGCTGGCCTCGGAAAAGGCCAAGCGCAGCGTCGTGCCGGTGGCCTTCTGGTTCTTCTCCCTGTTCGGCGGCGGCCTGCTTCTGATTTATGCCATCCAGCGCCAGGATCCGGTGTTCATCGCCGGGCAGGCCATGGGCATGTTCATCTACATCAGAAATCTCTGGCTGATCGCCAATGAGCGCAAGGCGGCGATGACCAAGGTCGATTGAGCAACCGCCCAAAAAGAAATGATCGGAGAGACTCAGAAATGGCGTTGAACAGGAACTACATCTTCCTCTTCCTGTTCAGCCTGGTGATGACGGCTTCGGGCCTGGCATCCATGCCGCCAGTCGACCGTGACGAGCCGCGCTTCGTCCAGGCCTCCAAGCAGATGGTCGAGAGCGGCGACTATGTCGATATCCGCTTTCAGGAGACCTCGCGCTACCAGAAGCCGATCGGCATCTACTGGCTGCAATCGGCGGCCGTGGCGCTGAGCGGGCAGGGTGCCGAGGCACCGATCTGGGTCTATCGCACCGTCTCGGCATTTGGCATTGCCCTTGCAGTGCTGGCGATCGCCTGGACAGGGACCAATCTTTTCGGTGCCAATGCGGGCCTCGCGGCCGGCCTGGTGATGGCCGCGATCTTCGCCACGGCTTTCGAGGGCCGCGACGCCAAGACCGATGCGATGCTGCTGGCCTGCTGCGTTGCGGCGCAAGGCGCGCTGGCGCAGATTTATCTCGCATCGCGCCGCAATGAACCGGTCGCCGGCCATCTCTGGTGGATCTTCTGGATCGCGCAAGGGGCCGCGATCCTGATCAAGGGGCCGATTGCGCCGCTGCTGTCGGCGCTGACCATCGCCGTCCTGTTTGCCTTCGAACGCGACGGCCGTTGGCTGTCGAAGCTCAGGGTTGGGCGCGGCCTGCTGCTTGTCTTGGTGATTGCGCTGCCCTGGCTCGCCGCGATCACCTGGAAGAGCCACGGTGCTTTCCTGCAGCAGGCCGTCGGCAAGGACATGCTCGGCAAGGTCGCGTCGGGCGCGGAATCGCACGGCCTGCCGCCCGGCTTCTACATGCTGACCTATTCGCTGTTCATGTGGCCGTTCGGCCTGATCGCGGTAGGCGCTGGCCTGCAGGCCCTCAACCGCATGCGCGACGATGTCAGGCTTCGCTTCTGCCTCGCCTGGTACATCCCGTTCTGGCTCGTTTTCGAACTCATTCCCACCAAGCTGCCGCATTATGTCCTGCCCGCCTATCCCGGCATGGCGCTGCTGATCGGCTGGCTGCTGACATTGCAGCCGCAGGACGCCAATGCGCCGCTCAGGCGCTGGCAGCAATGGCTGTGGTGGTCTACCGCATTCGGTCTTGTCGTGGTCAGCCTGGGCCTGGCGGCGGTCTGCATCGGAGCGCCGATCTATCTCACCCACACTTTCTCCTGGTGGAGCATTCCGGCGGCCGCGGCCGCACTTGGCGCGGGCTATTTCGCGTTTTCGCGGCAGTTACAGGTGCCGCTGCCCCGCATCGGCGCCACCGCCGCCTGTGCGGGCATCGCCTACGCCTTGCTGTTCGGCGTCATCGCCCCGTCCCTGAAGCCGATCTGGCTGAGCCCGGCAATCAGGGACGCGGTGCGCGCCAACAAACCTTGCGACACGACCGTGCTCGCCTCGGCGCGTTATCAGGAGCCGAGCCTGGTGTTCCTGGTCGGCACGAAAACGGTGCTGACCGATGTCGGTGGCGTGGCGGAACATCTGCTCGCCGATCCTGCTTGCTCCTTGGGCCTGGTGCCGACCGGCGACGAGCAGAAATTGAATGGCATGCTGTCCGTGCAAGGCAAGTCGGCGAACCGCCTCGCCGAAGTCGACGGCCTCAACTATTCGTCGGGAGACAAACTGTCGCTCGGTCTTTACCGTATAGCGCAATGACTTCTATGATGGGGTCGAGTTCCCAATGCTCGTGAAATCGCGGCCTCGAGTTTCCAGATCGCTCCTCGGGATAGGACGCCGGTCCCTCGGCAATTTTCGCGACACCCTGCAGATCGCCAGACGGCGCCTTGCCGTTCGCCCCGCTCGCTATCCCAACATCTCATGGTGGGCGTGGGGCCTGGTCTGGGTCTTTCTGACGGCCGCGGCCTTTGTCCGTCTCGATACGCCGGCGGGAGTGGCACATGGCCAGTGGTCGGCGGGCGCCGCCAGGCTTGCCGAGTTCTTCACGCAGTTCGGACTGGGCGGCTGGTATCTCATCCCGTCCGCGCTGCTGCTTGTCGCGGCCAATCTGACGGATTGGCGAAGCCTTTCGCACCGCGCGCTGATGCTGGTCTACAGTTGGACCTGCCTGGCTTTCCTGGTGCTGAGCGCCGTTGGCCTGTCCGGTCTAACGGTGAATGTCCTCAAATATGCGATTGGCAGGGCCCGCCCGCTCTATTTCCAGGATTTCGGCGTCCTTGCGCTGCACCCTTTTGCTTTCGATGCGCGCTTTGCCGGCTTTCCCTCCGGCCATGCCACGACGATGGGCGCCGTGTTCGGCATCCTGCTGCTTTTGTTTCCGCGGCGTTGGTACATCGCCTTGGTGGTCACGGCCTGCATCGCCTCGACCAGGGTCTTCGTCGGCGCGCACTATCCGAGCGACACCGTTGCCGGCTTCGGCCTCGGCTGCGCCTTCGCGCTGGCGTGCGGACTGGTCTTTGCCAGGCTCGGCTTCATCTTCCGGCCGGCACCGTCAGGATTGCCGGTCCGCAAGCCATCGTTCCGGCTTATTGCCCCGGAAAAATAGGTCGCTGCCGGAGCGTCCGCACCGCGGCGGCCTCATGTGGAGGAGGCGGGCCTTGCCCGCCCGCTCATAGCCCCGCGAATACGGACCGCCTGGTGTCTTAGCGCAGCCGCTTCGGCCTCGGATCGGATAATTCTCCCGCCAGCCGGCGATCGAGATAGTCGGCGCATTCCTCGATCAGCACATCGGCGTCGTTGGCGAAGAAATGGTTGGCGCCGGGCAGGGTCTTCTGCGTGATGGTGATGCCCTTTTGCGTGTGAAGCTTGTCGACCAGGCCTTGCACATCCTTCGGCGGCGCCACCTTGTCGGCATCGCCGTGGATGATCAGGCCCGAGGACGGGCAGGGCGCCAGGAAGGAGAAATCATAGGTGTTGGGCTGCGGCGCGATCGAGATGAAGCCCTCGATCTCGGGCCGGCGCATCAGGAGCTGCATGCCGATCCACGAACCGAAGGAATAGCCGGCCACCCAGCAGCTCTTGGAATCCGGATGCAGCGATTGCACCCAGTCGAGTGCGGCCGCCGCGTCCGACAACTCGCCGGTGCCGTGGTCGAACTCGCCCTGGCTGCGGCCGATGCCGCGGAAATTGAAGCGCAGCGTGGTGAAATCGCGCTTCTGGAACATGTAGAAGAGGTCATAGACGATCTTGTTGTTCATCGTACCGCCGAACTGCGGGTGCGGATGCAACACGATAGCGATCGGCGCGCTCTTTTCCTTCGAGGGCTGGTAGCGTCCCTCCAGGCGGCCGGCCGGACCGGTAAAAATGACCTCAGGCATGAAATACTCCACGTGACATATACAAATGCGCGGCGCCCGGAACTCTTGCTCTGGCCCCGCTTCCACAGACCTTGACGCAGGGCGAGCGTCTTCCTAGAAGCTAGTTTAGAATTGTTCAAAACTGGGTGGCCGAAACGCAATCGCCCGGTCGCACTCGCCGCAAGCCGCGTAAATAGGACGGCTTGCCTTGGAATTTCAAGGAAATAACGCCATACGTCGGCGGAATGGCTTTTGACGGGAAGAACTGGACGAAAATGGCCGCGATACGCGCCTATCTCGACTATAATGCCAGTGCGCCGCTGCTTTCAGCGGCGCGCGAGGCCATGGTCGCGGCGTTTGACGCAGCCAACCCCTCGTCGGTCCATGCCGAGGGGCGCGCCGCGCGCAGGCTGGTCGACAATGCCAGGCGCGACGTGGCGGCACTGATCAACGGCAAGGCCGAACATGTCGTCTTCACCTCGGGTGCGACCGAGGCCGCCTCGATGCTGCTGACGCCGGACTGGCAGATGGGGCGCGGCGCCATTCGCATGAGCCGGCTCTACGTGTGCGAGGCCGACCATCCGTGCCTGCTGAATGGCGGACGCTTTCCGGCAAACCTGGTGACGCGGCTCGGTGTCGGCGCTGATGGCATCGTCAGTCTCGACGCCTTGACGGCAGCGCTCGGCGGTCACGACAAGGCCGATGGCTTGCCGTTGGTCGCGATCCACGCCGCGAACAACGAAACCGGCGTCATCCAGCCGATCGACCGCATCGCGGAGATCGTCAGGGCAGCGGGCGGCATTCTTGTCGTCGATGCCGTTCAGGCCGCGGGCCGCGTTTCCATCGATATGTCGGCCGGATACGCCGACTATGTGATTCTGTCCTCGCACAAGATCGGCGGCCCCAAGGGCGCCGGCGCTGTCGTTGCCGCTGCCGACCTGATGATGCCGAAGCCGCTGATCAATGGCGGCGGCCAGGAGAAGGGCCACCGTGGCGGCACCGAGAACTTGCCCGGCATTGCCGGTTTTGGCGCCGCCGCGCGAGAAGCGCTGGCCGGGTTGGAGGCCATCGGTGCCGTGCGTCAGCGTCGCGATGAGCTCGAAACGTCAATCAAGACGCTGGTGCCGGACGTGGAAATCTTCGGAGCCGGCGCGCCAAGGCTTGCCAACACGACATTCTTCGCTATTCCCGGCGTCAAAGCCGAAACCGCCCAGATCGCCTTCGATCTGGCGGGCGTGGCGCTTTCCGCCGGTTCCGCGTGCTCGTCGGGCAAGGTCGGGCCGAGCCATGTGCTGAAGGCCATGGGACACGGCGACAGCCTTGGTGCCTTGCGCGTGTCGGTCGGTGCCGCGACCGCCGACGAGGACATCGAACTGTTCCGCACCGCGCTGGCAAGCATTGCCGCGCGACGGGCGGGTAGAGAGAAGGCCGCGTAGCGGTTGGAGCATCGGACCGGGAAATCCGATGCTTGAGAAAAAGGATCAGGCTTCGGCCTGGTAGAGCCGTGCGTTTCATGCTGGCCGGGTGAATTTCCGGTCGAGGCGCACTATATGAAACTTACGCTGCCGCGGACGCTGCTCGGGCGTTCATTCGGCGGTGCCATAGTTTGAAAACTGTCGGGCCTTGACCCCGGCGTGGATGGAGAACGCATATGCCTGCTGTGCAGGACACGATCGATCGGGTCCGAAAGATCGACGTCGACCAATACAAATACGGATTCCAGACCGAGATCGCTGTCGACAAGGCTCCCAAGGGTCTGAGCGAAGACATCATCCGTTTCATTTCGGCCAAGAAGGACGAACCGTCCTGGATGCTGGAATGGCGCCTCGAAGCCTATCGGCGTTGGCTGACGCTGGACGAGCCGACCTGGGCGCGCGTCAACTATCCCAAGATCGATTTCCAGGACATCTACTATTACGCGGCGCCCAAGAGCACGCCCGGACCGACTTCGCTCAGCGACGTCGATCCCGAGATCTTGAAAGTCTACGAGAAGCTCGGCATTCCGTTGAAGGAGCAGGAAATCCTCGCCGGTGTGCAGAAGACCGACGCCTCGGAGCTCGAGGAAGTCAGCGACAATGTCTATAAATCGGGCCGCGTCGCCGTCGACGCCGTGTTCGATTCCGTGTCCGTCGTCACCACTTTCAAGAAGGAGCTGGCGCAGGCCGGCGTCATCTTCTGCTCGATCTCCGAAGCGATCCGCGAGCATCCAGAACTGGTCAAGAAATATCTCGGCTCGGTCGTGCCGACCTCCGACAATTTTTACGCGACGCTGAATTCGGCCGTGTTCACCGATGGCTCGTTCGTCTTCGTGCCCAAGGGCGTGCGCTGCCCAATGGAGCTGTCGACCTATTTCCGTATGAACGAGAAGAACACCGGCCAGTTCGAGCGCACGCTGATCATCGCCGAGGAGGGGGCCTACGTCTCCTATCTCGAGGGCTGCACGGCGCCGCAGCGCGACGAGAACCAGTTGCATGCCGCCGTGGTCGAACTGGTCGCGCTCGACGATGCCGAGATCAAATATTCGACGGTGCAGAACTGGTACCCCGGCGATGCCGAGGGCAAGGGCGGCATCTACAACTTCGTCACCAAGCGCGGTGACTGCCGTGGCCATCGTTCGAAGATCTCGTGGACGCAGGTCGAGACCGGTTCGGCGATCACCTGGAAATATCCGAGCTGCATCCTGCGCGGCGACGATTCCTCGGGCGAGTTCTATTCGATCGCCGTGTCGAACGGCTACCAGCAGGTCGATAGCGGCACCAAGATGATCCATCTCGGCAAGAACACGTCGAGCCGCATCATCTCCAAGGGCATAGCGGCCGGCTTCTCGCAGAACACCTATCGCGGCCAGGTCTCGGCGCACCGCAAGGCGACCAACGCCCGCAACTTCACCAATTGCGACTCGCTGCTGATCGGCGACCAGTGCGGCGCGCACACCGTGCCTTACATGGAAGCCAAGAACTCGACGGCGCAGTTCGAGCATGAGGCGACGACGTCGAAAATATCAGAGGACCAGAAGTTCTACGTCATGCAGCGCGGCATCCCGGAAGAGGAAGCCATCGCGCTGATCGTCAACGGCTTCGTCAAGGATGTCATCCAGCAACTGCCGATGGAATTCGCGGTGGAAGCGCAGAAGCTGATCGGCATCTCGCTGGAAGGCTCGGTGGGCTAGTCGAGAAGATGCTGAAGGTCTTGAGAAACACGCTACTTGGTACCTTGGCGATAGCGCTGTTCCTGGCTATCGCCGGTGCGGTGTTGGCGCTCGTCGGCTCTATCGGCGGCTTTCCAGATCTGAAGCAAGTCGGCGGCTCCCTGTCTGCCTTGGGAGTGCTCTGCTTCTTTGCTGCCATTCTGGTGTTTGGCTTTGTTTCCCGGATGAGACCGATGGGGCAGCACAAAGTCGATGGCGGTGCTGGGTGATATTGATGACCGCGCCCATTCCCAGAGAGGACATCTGGTTCGCCGTTTTTTGGCGGCGGCTTTGGGCCGTGCGCGTCTTCGCGGTCAGCCTTGGCTTGTCATTCTGGTGGTTCAAGGCCCTGCAACGCACGCACACCGACTATTCGATCACTTATGACGATTATTTCAGAGAAAAGAACAATGCTTGAGATCAAAAACCTGCATGCCCGCATCGTCGATGACGGCACCGAGATCATTCGCGGCTTGAACCTGACGGTGAAAGCCGGCGAGGTCGCCGCGATCATGGGGCCGAACGGCTCGGGCAAATCGACGCTCTCCTACATCCTCGCCGGCCGCGAGGACTATGAGGTGACCGAGGGCGACATCCTCTACAACGGCCAGTCGATCCTCGAAATGGACCCGGCCGAGCGCGCCACTTCCGGCATTTTCCTCGCCTTCCAATATCCGATGGAGATACCGGGCGTGGCGACCATGGAATTCCTGAAGGTGGCGATGAACGAGCAGCGCAAGGCGCGTGGCGAGGAACCGCTGAAGATCCCGGAATTTTTGAAGCGGGTGAAGGAAGCCGCCGCCTCGCTCAATATGGACATGGCGATGCTGAAGCGGCCGCTCAATGTCGGCTTCTCCGGCGGCGAGAAGAAGCGTGCCGAGATCCTGCAGATGAAGCTGCTGGAGCCGAGACTGTGCGTGCTCGACGAGACCGATTCCGGCCTCGACATCGATGCGCTGAAGATTGTCTCGGATGGTGTCAACGCACTGCGCTCGCCGGACAGGGCTTTCCTGGTCATCACCCACTACCAGCGCCTGCTCGAACACATCGTGCCTGATAGCGTGCACGTGCTCTACAGGGGCCAGGTTATCAAGTCGGGCGACAAGTCGCTGGCGCTCGATCTTGAAGCGAACGGCTATGCCGGCGTCATCGGGCAAGCCGCGTAACGTGCCAAGTCATTTTGTTCCAAAAGACAGGCGAGACTGATGAATATGCACACACAACCGCAGCGGACACCGGCCGAGACAGCGTTAATCGACGCCTTCGGCGAACGGCTGTCGCTTTTGCCGGGAGACGGCGCGGTGATGCTGAAACGTGACGACGCCATCGAAGCGGTCAAGCACGGCCTGCCAACGCGGCGCATCGAATCCTGGCACTATACCGACCTGCGCCGGCTGTTGAGTGCGGTGCCGGACTTCGATCCGGCCGCCGCCGCGAAAGCCATCGCGCCAATCGTCGAGGGTTCGACGGTCCTCACCCTGTTGAACGGCGTATCAAGTGCCAAGGGGCCGGTCGTCGACGGCGTCAGCGTCCAGCGTCTGTCCGAAAAGCTGACCGACGGCAGCATCGCGCCGGGGCTCGATCCCTATGGCAGCGACGATGCCATAGGCGCGCTGAACACGGCCTTCGTCGCCGACGGCTATTTTGTCGATATCGCCGACGGTATTGAACTGGAAAAGCCGATCGAGCTGCAGAACCTGCAGGCCGGTGGCCAGACCCATGTGCGCCTGCCGGTGCGGGTTGGCACCGGCGCCAAGGCGGTCATCGTCGAGCGTCAGGCCGGCGACGGCGCGGCGCTGACGAGCTCGGTCAGCCAGCTCGTGCTTGGCGAGGGCGCCGAGGTGACCTGGCTGATCGTCCAGGAGCAGCCGGATACGGCGACACATCTGGCGCAGTTCAAGGCCCATATCGGCAAGGATGCCAAACTGACGCTGTTCGTCATGAACGCCGGCGGCAGGCTGGTGCGCCAGGAAGTCATGGTCAAGACGACGGGCGAAGGCGCCGACTTCAAGCTGCGCGGCATCAATCTTCTGGCCGGCGACACCCATACCGACGTCACCATGGTGCTCGACCATGCCGTGCCGCATACGACATCGACCGAGGTCATCCGCAATGTGGTGACCGGCAAGGCGCGGGGCGTGTTCCAGGGCCGCATCAACGTCCATCAATATGCGCAGAAGACCAACGCCAAGATGGCTTGCAACACGCTGCTTTTGTCGGACGATGGCGAGTTCTCGACCAAACCGGAGCTCGAGATCTTTGCCGACGACGTCGTCTGCGGCCATGGCGCGACGGTCACCGAGATCGACCACGATCATTTGTTCTACCTGATGGCGCGCGGCGTCGACGAAAAGAGCGCGCGGGGGTTGCTCGTCAAGGCGTTCGTCGCCGAGGTGATCGAGGAACTGGATGACGAAGCGATCGTCGAGGCGCTGGAAGCGCGGCTCGATGAGTGGTTCGTGACGCACGGGTGAAGTGGATGGGGCCTGGCTAAGCCACCCCTCATCCGTCTTGGCGCTGCGCGCCAATCCACCTTCTCCCACAAGGGGAGAAGGTAAAGCGCTCTTCCTTCTCCCATTGTGGGGCCTGAAGGGCGGGCGAGGCAAGTGACTCGCCCTGGGCGGTGGCCGCGAAGCGGTCGGATGAGGGGTGCGCGGCAGAATGAGGCGATGAAGTTGTGATGGACCAGAAGATCGAAACCACCCCCTACGACGTCGAGGCGATCCGCCGTGACTTTCCGATTCTGTCGCGCGAAGTCTATGGCAAGCCGCTCGTCTATCTCGACAACGGCGCCTCGGCACAGAAGCCGCAGGTGGTGCTCGACACCATCCAGCACGCCTACAGCCAGGAATATGCCAACGTCCATCGCGGCCTGCATTTCCTCTCCAATGCCGCTACCGACGCCTATGAGAAGGCGCGAGAAACGGTGCGCCGGTTCCTCAACGCGCCAAGCACCGACAACATCGTCTTCACCTCGAACACGACCTCGGCGATCAACACCGTCGCCTATGGCTATGGCATGCCAAATATCGGCGAGGGCGACGAGATCGTGCTGTCGATCATGGAGCACCATTCCAACATCGTGCCGTGGCATTTCATCCGCGAACGCCAGGGCGCCAAGCTGGTCTGGGTGCCGGTCGACGACCTCGGCGTCTTCCACATCGAGGAATTCGAAAAACGCCTGACCGACCGCACCAAGCTGGTCGCCATCACGCAGATGTCGAATGCGCTGGGCACGGTGACGCCAATCAAGGAGATTGTCCGGATCGCTCACGCCCGCGGCATTCCGGTGCTTGTCGACGGCAGCCAGAGCGCCGTGCACATGCCCATCGACGTGCAGGATCTCGACTGCGATTTCTTCGTCTTTACCGGCCACAAGGTCTACGGCCCCTCGGGCATCGGCGTGCTCTACGGCAAGAAGGATAGTCTCGCCGGCATGCGGCCCTTCATGGGCGGCGGCGAGATGATCGAGGAGGTGACGGAAGATATCGTCACCTACAACGACCCGCCGCACCGCTTCGAAGCCGGCACGCCGCCGATCGTCCAGGCGATCGGGCTGGGCGCCGCGCTCGACTACATGGACTCTGTCGGCCGTGAGCACATCGCGGCACACGAGCAAGACCTCAAGAATTATGCCCATGAACGCCTGCGGGCCATCAATTCGCTGCGCATCTTCGGTGATGCGCCTGGCAAGGGCGCCATCATCTCCTTCGAACTAAGAGGTATTCATGCCCATGACGTCTCGATGGTGATAGACAGGCAAGGCGTGGCTGTCCGCGCGGGCACCCATTGCGCCCAGCCGCTGTTGAAACGCTTTGGCGTAACCTCCACATGCAGGGCATCGTTCGGCATGTATAATACCAGGGCCGAAGTCGACGCTTTGGCCGAGGCGCTTGAAAAAGCGCGCAAGTTTTTCGGGTGACGACCATGGATGATGTGAGCACCACCACCGAAGCTACGCCGGAAACCGCCGGCAATAGCGTCGTTTCCGCCTCGGCCATCCCGGCCGATGAACTGGCGCGGCTGACCGATGACATCGTCTCGGCGCTGAAGACGGTCTACGACCCGGAAATCCCGGCCGACATTTACGAGCTCGGCCTCGTCTACAAGATCGACGTCGAGGACGACCGCTCGGTCAAGATCGACATGACGCTGACCGCGCCCGGCTGCCCGGTGGCCGGCGAAATGCCTGGCTGGGTCGAGAATGCCGTCGGCGCCGTCGAAGGCGTGTCTGGCGTCGAGGTCAACATGACTTTCGATCCGCCCTGGACGCCCGACCGCATGTCGGAAGAGGCGCAGGTCGCGGTGGGCTGGTATTGAGCTTAGTAGACTTTGACGCCGTGTGCTTTGGCGTAAGCTGTGATCATTGAGGACAGCTCGTCATATTTGACCTCGAGATCACCCGTGCCAATACACATTGCATCGAGACCCATCATCCTATTTGGTCCCCGACTCCAGCGCGCCATTTTGGTCAAAGACGAATTCTGCCAGACGCTCTCCAGGACTTCTACCAAAAGGAACTTTTGTCGCCGATGGCTCCGCTCCGAAATGCGCTTCACGGCGCTCCATGGAATGAATTCGGCCGACAAGCGGACGTCCCAAAAGCCCTTTGGCGATAAAATTAGCGTTGGCCGGTTCAAGTCGAAAAGACGCACTACGACAATCACAAAAGTGGCGGCGGACAAAATTGCACCTGTCCAACCGAGAATTTGTTCGAAACCAGTGGGAGCGATGCCCGGCAGTAGCGGCCAGCCTAATGCAAGGCACAGGGTTCCTACCATCACCAATAAGATAGCACCCAAGCCGAGCCGAGCAGGAGATGAGCGAAACTCAACCGTTCGATTGGTGTCAAATGGCATTCGGCTTTCCCGCCATGTCATCGTCGGCGTTGCGTTGAACATACCTAGTGGACATTTAATTTCGATTGCCGTCTTTTGAAATAGAGCCTCGATCGGGTTGCACTGGGCAGAAAACTTCACCATTTTAGGTGAGGAATCATTCGGCAGGCCTTGAACCTGCATGGAATGGAGAAGGAAAGACATGGGACGCTTTGCCGTCATCACGATGACCGAAAAGGCCGCCGACCGGGTGCGCGAGATCGTCGCCACGCGCGACAACGCGCATGGCATTCGCCTCGGCATCAAGAAGGGCGGCTGCGCCGGCATGGAATACACGGTCGATCTGGTAACCGAGCCGAACGCCAAGGACGATCACATCGAGCGCGACGGCGCCCATGTCTATGTCGCGCCGGAAGCAGCACTTTTCCTGTTCGGCACCGAGATGGATTTCGAGCAAACGACGCTGCGCACCGGCTTCACCTTCCGCAACCCGAACCAGAGTTCGGCCTGCGGCTGCGGCGAATCGGTCGAGTTGAAGCCCGCCGATCTGAAAGCCTTGGCCGAGGCGCGCGCTTCGGCCTGAGCATTTCCTTCGCCCCGCTTTCGGGGAGAAGAAAGCTAATCCACCCACATGCCTGTCCGCTTGTGCCAGTCGGCGATCGATTCCTCGGGATAGACGTCGAACACCTTGTCCTTCGGCCCGACATCGGGCTCGACCCAGTTCGCCTTGTATTTCAGCATCAGATGCACTTTTTCGGGCGGCTTCGGCAGGTCGCTGTCGATCGCCGAGGCGAAGGGATGCACCAACTCCGGCCAGGTCGGGTCGTAGAGCCACAGCGCCGACCCGCATTTGCGACAAAAATTGCGCTCGCCGGTCGAGACCTCGCAGTTGGGATGCTCGTCGTCCTCGATCTCGGCCCGATAGACGCCAAGGTTTCTCTTGCCCCTGATGTTCAGCGTTTCGTAGTCGGCGCCGAGATTGATGGCGAAACCGCCGCCACCTTGCTGCTTGCGGCAGATCGAGCAGTAGCACAGCATGAACGGCACCGGCGTGTGGCTTTCCACTTCGAAACGCACGGCGTTGCAGCGACAGGACCCCTTGAGCAGCACAGGCATGGCAAAATCTCCGACAGGATAGCCTCAACCTGTCAGCATGATTTTGGTTGCGGCGATGACAAGGCCAAATGCCGGTGACATGATCGCGGCATGGACAATGAACGCATCGCCGAACTGTTCGAGGGCCTCGGTCCGGTCAGCATCCGAAAACTGTTCGGCGGCAAAGGCATCTATTTCGACGGCGTCATCGTCGCCATTGTCCTGCGTGGCGAATTGCTGCTGAAGGCGGACGAACAAAGCGCGCCGGATTTCGAAGCCGCGGGCTGCCGGCAGTGGACCTACACCGGCACGCGCCACGGCAAGCTGGTGGCGATGCCCTACTGGAGCATTCCCGACAGCGCTTTTGACGATCCGGACGAAATGACGGTCTGGGCACGCCGCGCCTATGACGCGGGGCGGCGCGCGGGGAAGTAGATTCCGGCAAGCGCGAGGCCGCCCCCTCATCCGGCCGCTTCGCGGCCACCTTCTCCCCGAGGGGAGAAGAGGTCGGCGTCGGCGCTGCAAGCTCCTCTCCCCTCGGGGAGAGGTCGGATTGCCCCGAATTGCTCTTTGCAATTCGGTTTTGGCAATCCGGGTGAGGGGGCCTTCGCCGCGTGAACCTACAAGGCCTTGGCGATCTCAGCCGCCAGCCTTGCATTGTTCTCGACCAGCGCGATGTTCGTCTTCAGGCTGCGGCCGCCGGTGAGTTCGAGGATTTTTCCCAGCAGGAACGGCGTCACCGCCTTGCCGGTGACGTTGAGGGCTTCGGCCGCCTTCTGCGCGGCTTCGATGTAGCCCGCCATTTCCTCAGCGGGGATTTCGTGGTTTTCCGGCACCGGATTGGCAATCAGCAAGCCGCCGCCCAAACCCAGAGCCAGGCGCGTCTGATAGAAATGCGCGATGTCTTCCGGCTTGTGCAGCGTCAATGGCGCCCGGAACGGCGACTGCCGCGACCAGAAGGCCGGCATCGTCTCGCAGCCATGGCCAACCACAGGCACGCCGCGCGTCTCCAGCACTTCCAGCGTCTTTTCGATGTCGAGGATCGCCTTGGCGCCGGCCGAGACGACGATGACCGGCGTGCGCGCCAGTTCATCGAGGTCGGCCGAGATGTCGAAACTCTTTTCCGCGCCCTTGTGCACGCCGCCGATGCCGCCGGTGGCGAATACTTTTATCCCGACCATGTCAGCCGCGATCATGGTCGCTGCGACCGTGGTGCCCCCGGTGCGGCCTTGCGCGACGGCGAAGCCGAGATCGGCGCGCGACAGCTTCATGGCGTCACCCGTCATCGCCAGCGATTCGCGCTCGCCGTCGGAGAGGCCGATCTTGATGCGGCCGCCAATCACGGCGATCGTCGCCGGCACCGCGCCGCCGTCACTGATGATCTTTTCGACATTGGCCGCCATGGCGCCATTGTCGGGATAGGGCATGCCATGGGTGATGATGGTGCTTTCGAGCGCCACCACCGGGCGCCCGGCGGCCAGGGCTTGCGCTACCGGTGCGTGGATATCGATGAAAGGGCGGGCGGTTTCTGGCGTCATCTCTGATCTCCAATCCGGAGTGCGGCGCATCCACTGCGCTCTATGAATTTGCCGGTCTCATGCCACTTCCCTGGCATCGGGCACAAGGGCCAGCGCCTCCGCGAAGCTCGCCGCGGTGAATTCGGGCACCGCGTTGGCGCTTTCGATGGCCAGGATTGCCGCCGCGACGCCTTCGCGCAGGGCCTGGCGCAATGGCAGGCCACGCAGCAGCGCCGCGACCGTCGCGCCCGCCAGCGCGTCGCCGGCGCCGGTGACATCGGCGATTTTTCTGGGGGCAGGCGGCACGATCGAGAAGGCGCCCGTACCGTCGAAACCCAGCACAGGGCCACTGCCTGCCGTGACCACGCCGCTGGCAAGGCCGCTGCTCCGCAACCCGTCGATCATTTCCTGCTCGCCGGCACTTGCATTGACGCCGGCCAGCACAGCGGCCTCCCGTCGGTTCATGAAGAGTTGGGCCAGCCCGCCGAGCACCGGTATCAGCCGCGTCACCTTGGCCGGCGAAATCGCGATGGCGAAAACCGGTTTATCGGCGGCGAGCGACAGCAACCCCTCCAGTGCGGCCGACGGCAGGTTGGCGTCGCACAGGATGGCATCCGCGGCGGCCACTTCCTGGCGTATCTTGGAACGCCTGATCTGCTTGGGAAAAGCCAGGTCGTACAGCGCCATGTCGGCAAAGCCGACGATCAGTTCGCCCTCGCGGTCGATCAGCGCCGTGTAGCTCGGCGTGGTACGGTCGAGGAACACCGCAGACAAATCGACGATGCCAGCCTCGGCGATGGCCCGTGAAACCGTATCGGCTGACACATCGCCGCCGCGCACCGAAAGCAGCGATGCGCAGAGGCCGCGCCGCACCATGCTGCGCAACGCATTGAAGACGCCACCGCCGACATCCTCGCGCATCGTGCCGGGATTGGAGGCGGCCGGCACATAGAGGCCGGACACCTGGCCACGCCGGTCGATATGGGCACCGCCCACGGCCAGTATCTTCGCGGATTCCACCATGGCGGCGATATGACCTTTGTTGTTGGGGCCGCACAAGCGCTACTATGCGCGACAGAGCTTCGCATGCAGGACGGCGATTCGGCCGGACTATAGGATCGAGCTGTCTGGCCCAATGCGGAGCCTGTTCCTGCCCGGGCGGAGCCTGTTCCTGCCCGGGTTTGCGAGACAAAAAAAGAACAAATCAGGATATCACTTGTTTTTCAATTGGTTGTCACCCCTTGCCAAATGAGAACAAAAAAGGTACAAAATGACAAGGATTACGGATTGTTCGGCCTTCATTGACGACCAAGGGGTGATGTATCATGGCTCAGAATTCTTTGCGGCTGGTAGAGGATAAGGCAGTGGACAAATCAAAGGCTCTGGATGCGGCGCTGTCGCAAATCGAGCGGGCTTTCGGCAAGGGCTCGATCATGCGACTCGGCGCCAACGAGCAGGTCGTCGAGATCGAAACGGTGCCCACAGGCTCGCTCGGCCTCGATATCGCGCTCGGCGTCGGCGGCCTGCCGCGCGGCCGCATCATCGAGATCTACGGGCCGGAAAGCTCGGGCAAGACGACGCTGGCCCTGCACACCGTGGCCGAAGCCCAGAAGAAGGGCGGCATCTGCGCCTTCGTCGATGCCGAGCACGCGCTCGATCCGGTCTACGCCCGCAAGCTCGGCGTCGATCTTGAAAACCTGCTGATCTCGCAGCCCGACACCGGCGAGCAGGCGCTGGAGATTTGCGACACGCTGGTGCGTTCCGGCGCCATCGACGTGCTGGTGGTCGATTCGGTGGCGGCGCTGACGCCGCGCGCCGAAATCGAGGGCGAGATGGGCGATTCACTGCCCGGCCTGCAGGCCCGCCTGATGAGCCAGGCGCTGCGCAAGCTGACCGCCTCGATCTCGCGCTCCAACACCATGGTCATCTTCATCAACCAGATCCGCATGAAGATCGGCGTCATGTTCGGTTCGCCCGAGACGACGACCGGCGGCAACGCGCTGAAATTCTACGCCTCGGTGCGTCTCGACATCCGCCGTATCGGCTCGGTCAAGGATCGCGACGAGGTGGTCGGCAACCAGACCCGCGTCAAGGTGGTCAAGAACAAGCTGGCGCCGCCCTTCAAGGTGGTCGAGTTCGACATCATGTATGGCGAGGGCGTTTCCAAGACTGGCGAGCTGGTCGATCTCGGCGTCAAGGCCGGTGTGGTCGAGAAGTCGGGCGCCTGGTTCTCCTATAATTCGCAGCGTCTCGGCCAGGGCCGCGAGAATGCCAAACTGTTCCTGCGCGACAATCCCGACACCGCGCGCGAGATCGAACTGGCGCTCAGGCAGAATGCCGGATTGATCGCCGAAAAGTTCCTCGAAAACGGTGGCTCAGAGGGCAATGGCGACGATGGTTTTGAGGACGAAGCCGGCGCGATGTAGGGCAGCGCCAGAGTTTGGCCATAAATCCAGCCTATTATCTGATGCTTAAGTAACAGAGTTCTGTAGTACCCGCGTTCCAAACCGCCGGCCTTCGCGCCGGCGGTTTTCGTTTGCGTGCCTGCGTAAGTGCCGGTGCAAAGCGCGAATTGGCCCAATTCCGTGTTTCTGGACAGGGTCAAGAGCTACGGCTAAAAGGCCAACTCCATCTTCTAGAAAACACAGAGCCATCTCCCGCCGGTCCGGCCGGCGGCTCTCTTGAAAAGGCAGTATCCATGAGTGGCGTCAACGAGATCCGGTCGACATTTCTCGACTATTTCCGCAAGGAGGGCCACGAGGTCGTGGCCTCGAGCCCGCTCGTGCCGCGCAACGATCCGACATTGATGTTCACCAATGCCGGCATGGTGCAGTTCAAGAATGTCTTCACCGGTTTGGAGAAGCGGCCCTATTCGCGTGCCACCACGGCCCAGAAAAGCGTTCGCGCCGGCGGCAAGCACAACGATCTCGACAATGTCGGCTATACCGCGCGCCACCTGACCTTCTTCGAGATGCTCGGCAATTTCTCCTTCGGCGATTATTTCAAGGAGCGCGCCATCGAGCTTGCCTGGAACCTCATCACCAGGGAATTCGGGCTGAAGAAGGACAAGCTGCTGGTCACCGTCTACCACACCGACGATGAGGCGGCCGGTTTCTGGAAGAAGATCGCCGGTTTCTCCGACGATCGCATCATCCGCATCCCGACCTCGGACAATTTCTGGGCGATGGGCGATACCGGACCCTGCGGCCCTTGCTCGGAAATCTTCATCGACCGTGGCGAGCACATCTGGGGCGGCCCTCCCGGCAGTCCGGAGGAGGATGGCGACCGGTTCCTCGAATTCTGGAACCTGGTGTTCATGCAGTATGAGCAGGTGACGAAGGAGGAGCGCGTCGACCTGCCGCGCCCGTCGATCGACACCGGCATGGGCCTGGAGCGCATGGCATCCATCCTGCAAGGGGTGGAGAGCATCTTCGAGACCGACCTGTTCCGTCATTTGATCGATGCGGCGTCCTCCGCGCTTGGGCGCGCGCCCGATGCGGAAACGGTTGCCTCCTACCGCGTCATTGCCGATCACCTGCGCTCGTCCTCCTTCCTTGTCGCCGATGGCGTGCTGCCGTCGAATGAAGGTCGCGGCTATGTGCTGCGCCGTATCATGCGCCGCGCCATGCGCCATGCGCAGTTGCTCGGCGCCCGCGATCCGTTGATGTGGAAGCTGGTGCCGGCGCTGGTGCGCGAGATGGGCCAGGCCTATCCGGAACTGGTGCGCGGCGAAACGATGATTACCGAGACCTTGAAACTCGAGGAGACACGGTTCCGCAAGACGCTGGTGCGCGGCCTCGGGCTGCTCTCCGAGGCGACGGAGAAGCTCGGCGCCGGCGACATGCTGGATGGCGAGACGGCATTCAAGCTCTATGACACCTATGGCTTTCCGCTCGACCTGACACAGGACGCGCTGCGCCAGCGCAGCATTTCGGTCGATCTTGCCGGATTTACCAATGCGATGGAGCAGCAGAAGGCGGAGGCGCGTAAGCACTGGGCCGGGTCCGGCGAGGCCGCCACCGAAACGGTTTGGTTCTCCGTGCGTGAAAAAACCGGCGCCACCGAATTCCTCGGCTACGAAACTGAGCAGGCAGAGGGCCTCATCCAGGCGCTGGTCAAGGATGGCAAGACCGTTGACAGCGCCGCCAAGGGCGATGCGGTCGCCGTGGTCGTCAACCAGACGCCGTTCTATGGCGAATCCGGCGGCCAGATGGGCGACACCGGCGTAATCTCGGGTGAGGGGTTCTCGATCGAGATTTCCGATACGCAGAAGAAGGCCGATGGTCTGTTTGTGCATCTCGGCAAGGTGATCGCAGGCACGGTCAAGACGGGTGCCGCGGTCGAACTGAAGGTTGATCATGCCAGGCGTTCCAGGCTACGCGCCAACCATTCCGCGACGCATCTGATCCATGAGGCGCTGCGCGAGGTGCTGGGCACCCATGTCGCTCAAAAAGGCTCGCTGGTCGCGCCCGAGCGCCTGCGTTTCGATATCTCGCATAACAAGCCGATCTCTCCGCAGGAGCTCGAGGAGGTGGAGCGCATGGCCAACGAGATCGTCGTCCAAAACAGCCCGGTGACCACGCGCCTGATGTCGGTCGACGACGCCATTGCTGAGGGCGCGATGGCGCTGTTCGGCGAGAAGTATGGTGACGAGGTGCGCGTCGTATCGATGGGCACGGGCGTTCATGGCGCCAAGGCCAACCGGCCTTATTCGGTCGAGCTTTGTGGCGGCACGCATGTCAGGGCGACCGGCGATATCGGCTTGGTACGCATCGTTTCGGACGGCGCGGTCGCCGCAGGCGTGCGCCGCATCGAGGCGCTGACAGGCGAAGCCGCGCGAAAACATCTCGACGAGCAGGACAGGCGGCTGAAGGCGGCCGCTGCCACGCTGAAGATCTCGCCGGCGGATGTGCCAGCGCGCGTCGAAGCACTGCTTGAAGAGCGCAAGAAGCTCGAGAAGGACCTGGCCGAAGCGCGCAAGAAGCTGGCGCTGGGCGGCGGGTCGCCTGCCGATGCCCCGGCCGCCAGCGAGATCGTCGCTGGCGTCGGCTTCCTCGGCAAGGCGGTTTCCGGCGTCTCGCCGAAGGATTTGAAGCCGCTGGCCGACGCCGGCAAGACTTCGTTGGGCTCTGGCGTCGTCGTGTTCGTTGGCGCTGGCGAGGACAACAAGGCGAGCGTCGTGGTCGCCGTCACCGATGATCTCGTCAACCGCTTCAGCGCTGTCGACTTGGTGCGCGTCGCCTCTGCCGCATTGGGCGGGCAGGGCGGCGGCGGTCGTCCCGACATGGCCCAGGCCGGCGGACCGGACGCGTCGAAAGCCAACGATGCGATCGCGGCGGTGAGGGCGGCTCTCGAGGCGGCGTAAGCGTCGGATTGGACTTATTACGACGGGTGGGAGGGGCGCTGCCCCCGCAGCCATCTCAATCCTTGTCAACTAACCTTCTCGGTGCGCGCAAAGCTTGCACGCACCGAGACACGCGCATACCAGTCCCGGATATCCGCAAACCGCGCCAGCAAGTCGCGTCCTTCGGCAACCTTGACGAAATAGCCGATCATCGGCGCCGCATGCAGGTCGGCCAACGTCAGCTGGTCGCCAAGCAGCCATGGCCCTTGTGCCTTCAGCGACGTCAGCACCCTGAGCACTGTTTCGGCTTGCCGCAGCCCGTCGGCGATCAGCGCCTCGTCGGGCGCTTCTTTTTCCAGCCGCTCGACAGCGACGTCCCAGACCATCGCCCGATAGGCATAGGCATCGACCATGCCGATGATCTGGCCCATCCTGGCGCGGCCGCGCGCATCGGCAGGCTGCAACGCCGGCCCATCGAAGGCCTCGTCGACATAGCGAGCGATCGCGCTGGTCTCGAAGAGGCGGAACCCGTCGTGCTCGAAGGCCGGAATGCGGCCGAACGGATGGTGTTCGAGATACCAAGCCGGGACCCCCTCGGAGGCGAAGATGTCGAGCGGCACCAGCTCGCAGTCGATGCCTTTCTCTGCCAGCGCCATCCGCGTGATGCGAACATACACACTGTACTCCGCGCCGTAGAGGATTGGCTTGGTCACGCTGTCAGCCCTTTGCTTTCGCCGGCCCTAAAAACCGAAGGCTCCTTTCGGAGCCTTCGGCATTTGGAACTGCGGGTACCTACGCCATTGCCTTCTGCAAATTCTCGTCGATCTTGTCGAGGAAGCCGGTGGTCGACAACCAAGGCTGGTCGGGGCCAATCAAAAGCGACAGGTCCTTGGTCATAAAACCGCTCTCGACGGTCTGGATGCAGACCTTTTCCAGGGTCTCGGAAAAACGCCTCAGTTCGGCGTTGTCGTCGAGCTTGGCGCGGTGCGCCAGGCCCCGTGTCCAGGCGAAGATCGAGGCGATCGAATTGGTCGAGGTTTCCTCGCCCTTCTGATGCTGGCGATAGTGGCGGGTGACAGTGCCGTGCGCGGCTTCGGCTTCGACGGTCTTGCCATCCGGCGTCATCAGCACCGAGGTCATCAGGCCGAGCGACCCAAAACCCTGCGCAACCGTGTCGGACTGGACGTCGCCGTCATAGTTCTTGCAGGCCCAGACATAGCCGCCCGACCATTTCAGGCTCGACGCCACCATGTCGTCGATCAGGCGGTGCTCGTACCAAAGTTTCTTCGACTTGAACTCGGCCTCGAATTCAGCCTCGTAGACCTCCTGGAATATGTCCTTGAAGCGGCCGTCATAGGCCTTGAGGATGGTGTTCTTGGTCGACAGGTAGACCGGATAATTGCGCAGCAGCCCGTAGTTCAGCGACGCCCGGGCAAATTCGCGGATCGACTCGTCTAGATTGTACATGGCCATGGCGACACCGGCGCCGGGCGCATCGTACACGTCATGCTCGATCACCTGGCCATCCTCGCCGACGAATTTGATCGTCAGCTTGCCCTTGCCGGGGAAGCGGAAATCGGTGGCGCGATACTGGTCGCCGAAGGCGTGACGCCCGACGATGATCGGCTTGGTCCAGCCAGGTACCAGGCGCGGTACGTTCTTCATGATGATCGGCTCGCGGAAGATGGTGCCGCCCAAAATGTTGCGGATGGTGCCGTTGGGCGATTTCCACATCTTCTTCAGCTTGAATTCCTCGACGCGCTGCTCGTCGGGGGTGATGGTCGCGCATTTCACGCCGACGCCGTATTTCTTGATGGCGTTGGCCGAATCGATCGTCACCTGGTCATTGGTGGCGTCGCGGTGCTCGATGCCGAGGTCGTAATATTCAAGCTTGAGGTCGAGATAAGGGTGGATCAGCTTGTCCTTGATGAACTGCCAGATGATGCGGGTCATCTCGTCGCCGTCGAGTTCGACGACCGGGTTCGCCACCTTGATCTTCGCCATGGAAAGAATGCCTCGTTGCTGGGAATGGGACGGCCTTGCCCGCGTGGCGTTGGCCGGGGATGCCGCCCGTATATCAAAGCGCTTTTGGCCACGCAAACGGCGATCGGTCACGAATGCGAGGCCGTGACCGCAGCCATTTGCGAATGCTTCATTTTCCCGGTCGAATATGGCAGGGGACGCTGAAATGCCGCAAACAGCAGTTCATTGACAATCATGCGCATCACCAAAGACCCCACTAACCCCGCAGCCGCCGGCCCGGCGATCATTCTGGTCGAGCCGCAGCTTGGCGAGAACATCGGCATGGTCGCCCGCGCCATGGCCAATTTCGGACTTTCGGAGCTGCGCCTGGTCAACCCGCGCGACGGCTGGCCGAGCGAGAAGGCGCGCGCCGCCGCCAGCCGTGCCGACCATGTCATTGATGCCGTCAAGGTTTTTGACGACCTGGCCACGGCGCTCGCCGACCTGAACTTCGTCTTCGCCACCACCGCCAGGCAGCGCGACGGCTTCAAATCCGTGCGCGGCCCGGTGGAAGCAGGCAGGATGCTGCGTGCCCGTCACGGAATGGGGCAACGCACCGGCATCCTGTTCGGACGCGAACGCTTCGGTCTCTACAATGACGAGGTTGGCCTCGCCGACGAGATCGTCACGTTCCCGGTCGATCCCGACTTCTCCTCGCTCAACATCGCCCAGGCGGCCTTGCTGATGTCCTATGAGTGGATGAAGTCGGGCCTGGAGGACGAGACCAGGACAAACTTTACGGGGCCGGAGATGAAGCCTGCAAGCAAGGAAGAATTGCACGGCCTGTTCGCCTATCTGGAAGGCGCGTTGGAAGCGCGCGGCTATTTCCGACCGGCGCCGAAGAAGCCGAAAATGGTCGACAATCTGCGCGCCGTGCTGACGCGCGCCGGCTTCGCCGAACCGGAGCTCAAGGTGTTGCGCGGCATCATCTCGTCACTAGACCGGTTCTCACCGGCGATGCCGCGCGGCGATGGCTCGCCGGGCGATGATCCGAGGCGTTTGCCCGCGGCCGCCGCGCGCGCCCGCAAGGCGGAGGCTGCTGGCCGGGTGGCGCCGGACGCTAACGGCGACGACGCGGACACGCCGCCGCTCGGCGGCAAGGGAACCGACAATGACTGACCAGCCGATCCTGATGTTCGATTCCGGCGTCGGCGGGCTCACCGTGTTGCGCGAGGCGCGCGTGCTGATGCCCGACCGTCGCTTCATCTATGTCGCCGACGATGCCGCCTTTCCCTTTGGCGCCTGGGAAGAGCCGGCGCTGCGGGCCCATATACTGGAGCTGTTCGCCAGACTGCTCGACCGCTTTGCGCCGGCCCTTTCGGTCATCGCCTGCAACACCGCCTCGACGCTGGTGATCGATGCTCTGCGCGATACCTTTCCCGGTCATCCCTTCGTCGGCACGGTGCCGGCGGTCAAGCCGGCGGCCGAGCGCACGCGCTCGGGCCTGGTCTCGGTGTTGGCGACCCCGGGCACGGTAAAGCGCCAGTACACGCGCGACCTGATCAGCAAATGGGCGCAGAAATGCCATGTCCGCCTGGTTGGCAGCGACAGGCTGGCTGGCCTGTCCGAAGCCTATATGCGCGAGGGCTTCGTCGACGAGGAAGCCGTGCGCGCCGAGATCGCGCCATGCTTCATCGAGCGTGACGGCATGCGCACCGATATCGTTGTGCTGGCCTGCACGCACTATCCCTTTCTGGTCAATCGCATGCGCAAGACCGCGCCCTGGCCGGTCGACTGGATCGATCCGGCCGAGGCGATCGCACGGCGCGCCCTTTCGCTGCTGCCGCCCATCGTTGGGGCGCTGCCGCAAGGCGAGCCCGATATCGCGGTCTTCACCTCGGGCAAGGCGGATTTCGCCGTCAGCCGCCTTATGCAGGGCTTTGGACTGACCGTGCACTTAAAAGGTGGCGGAGGTGCCCGCCATTCAAACAGGTTCGAAGACGATGCTGCCTTGATCCGGATCGGCCAGGACCAGCTTTAGCGTCAGACCGTCGCCCTGTCTGAGGCCGGAGGCCTTTACGGTGGCGACGACAGGCATGTCGGCAAGCTGAACGCGCACGCCATGGTCGACGAAGTCGGTGACGACGGCTTTGAAAATCTCCCCCTCGCGTCCCCTGAGCATTATGGCCTCGGCAAGGTCGATAGCCGCATGGTTGATCTGCGAAGCGCGGCTATCCGCACGTCCCATAGTCTTCGGCAATCTGGCGAACGCGTCGGTGACAGCGTGGGGCACGGGCTGGCCGTTAGCGATAGCCAGCGCGCAGCGCACGACATAGCGATCGGCAAGTCGCCTGAGTGGTGCCGTTGCATGGGCATAGGTCGCAGCCATGGCCTCATGCCATGGGACAACGCCGTCGTGATAGGGTTGATAAGACGCGCCGGGACTTGCATGGCGGATTTCCAGCATCAGCGCTGCTTGTCGCGGATCGGTCGGATCGAGGGTTCGCTGATAATCTCGCAAACCGGTGGACGCCGGCCAGGACAGTCCGAGAGCCTGTGCTGCGTTGCGCAATCTTTGAACCTTGAAAGCATCCGGCCCCGACATCACCCGGAACAAGCCGGTGTGGTGCGCAAGCATGGCATCGGCAATCGCCATGTTGGCGGCCAGCGAAAGTGCTGCGTTGTCCTGCTCGGATTGCAGCAGCGGTCTGAACGAAAGCCGGTATGTGCCATCGGCAAGCCTTTCCACCTCCTGCTCGGGTGGGTCGACGCGGGAAGCCCCGCGGCGCTGTTCGTTCATTGCCATGCGCAGCGCCATTTCGGCAAAGCCGGCCGGAACGTCGGAAGCCTTCACGCTGTCATAGGCGAGCTTGGCGCGGCTTTGAATGATCGCCCGCTCCGCGCCGTCCAACTTCGTCGCACCATCCTGCGCAATCCGAACCGTGAAGATAACAGCTGGGCGGGGTCCATCCGGCAACAGGCTTGCCGCACCCTCGGCAAGCACCGGCGGGTAGAGTCCGGCCTTGCCGTCCGGCAAGTAAAGTGTCTCTCCCCGCGTCCAGGCTTCGAGATCCACCGCGTCGCCGTCCTCGACGAACCAGGCCACGTCGGCAATGGCATAATGCAGCAGAAGGTCACCACCGCTCGCCTCGATCGAGAACGCCTGATCGAGATCGGTGGAGGCAGCCGGATCGAGCGTGACGAAGGGCATCGCCCTTCGGTCGGCATGCTGGTCGGGCACGCGTTTGGCCGCCGCCCCCGCCGCGGCAACTACATCAGCCGGAAATCCATCCGGCACGTGTAATTCGGTGCGGATTTTTGCCAGGCCGGTGGAGAGAGCCTGTGAGGGATCGGTCAGGGATTTCATTCAGCCGTCCTACACTGGGGTTCCGGACACGGGAAGGTACCAACGAAAATCGCCAAGGCCGGCCACCGGCTGGCACCGAGCGGACCGGATGGGCCACTGGCGCTGGAACCGCCGCCGAAGCGCGGCGTTTCTCCTAACAGCAAAGGAGAACCGCCATGCCAGCCACCTCGAAAGCCCAGCAGAAGGCCGCCGGCGCCGCACTCTCCGCCAAACGTGGCGAGACCAAGAAGAGCGAGCTCAAAGGCGCTTCCAAGGGCATGTATGAATCGATGAATGAAAAGCAGCTCGAGGAATTCGCCGAGACCAAGCGCAAGGGACTACCGGAGAAAAAATCCTAGGATTGAGCGCTTCGAGCCAGACTATCTTGGAACTGAAAAAGGGCCAGCGACGTCCGCTGGCCCTTGGGATTGTTGCTTGAACAGCCTACCAGCGGTGGCAGCGCCGTATTCTCTCGACGATCACCCTGCGATGACCATGCCGCCACACCACTCTCTTTTTGACGATGACCCGGCAGACCTGTTTGTGGCCGTGCCAATGGCGCGCCATGGCCGGTTCCGGCGCCACCGCCATCGATCCTGCAAGCACCGCGGCGCCTGCCAGGGTAAGGAAGAACTTCTTCATGCAATTGGGCTCCTCTAGCTCCAGTCCCTTCCTGGTGCCGCTGGCGCAAACCTCCCGCCACATCCGGCATCGCATCAACGTCGCAAACGCTACATGGTTGTGGTTGGCCACGCTACTCACAAGCTTGACATCGGTTAAATCTCGGTTTAACCAGCCGCCAACGCCGGGCAGCGATGTCCGGTGTTTCTTTTATATACGCAAAGTCAGTCACCCTATCTGTTTCTGGCCTTGTTTGAACTGACGTGTCCCGTGGGTTTTCCGCCGCGTTGCGTGGGAAAACCCTGTCAGGTCTCGAAAACGGAGGCCAGAGGAGGGCGCGTTTCCTTCACCCGGACCATGAGGTGCCGGGTGTGCTGTTTTGAAAAGGGAATGCGATGAGCAAGCGCGAATCCGCGAAATACAAGATCGACCGCCGTCTCGGCGAAAATATCTGGGGCCGCCCGAAGTCCCCGGTCAACAAGCGTGAATACGGCCCCGGCCAGCATGGCCAGCGCCGCAAGGGCAAGCTTTCCGACTTTGGCCTGCAGCTGCGCGCCAAGCAGAAGCTGAAGGGTCACTATGGCGACGTTTCGGAAAAGCAGTTCCGCAAGGTCTATGAAGAGGCCGACCGCCGCAAGGGCGACACCTCGGAGAACCTGATCGGCCTGCTCGAATCGCGTCTCGACGCGGTCGTCTATCGCTCCAAGTTCGTACCGACCATCTTCGCCGCCCGTCAGTTCGTCAACCACGGCCACGTCAACGTCAACGGCAAGCGCGTCAACATTGGCTCGTACCGCTGCAAGCCGGGCGATGTCATCGAAGTGCGCGAAAAGTCGAAGCAGCTGGTCATCGTCCTGGAGTCGGTCGGCCTCGCCGAGCGCGACGTGCCGGACTACATCGAAGCCGATCACAACAAGATGGTCGCGACCTTCTCGCGCATCCCGGGCCTCGCCGACGTTCCGTTCGCCGTGCAGATGGAACCGAACCTGGTCGTCGAATTCTACTCGCGCTAAGCGAAGGCTTTTCTGCGATATCGGAAAAGGCCGCCTTCGAGGCGGCCTTTTTGTTTTCGGGCATCCGCTTTGCCGTTTCGATTTTCCGGCCGATGCGTTAATCCGGGCGGAAGTCACATTTCCGGGGCCGTCGCGCCATGAACATGCAGCCAGACATCGAAACGCTTGAACCGGTCGCCGACGGTGGTTTCCATCCGCTGTTCGCTGATGTGCCGTCCTCGGTCGAGTTCAACAAGCTGCGCAAGCGGCTGCTGCGGCTGACCCGCCAGGCGATCGAGGATTTTTCGATGGTGAAGCCCGGCGAGCGCTGGCTGGTCGCGCTGTCGGGCGGCAAGGATTCCTACGGTCTGCTTGCCATGCTGCTTGATCTCAAATGGCGCGGGATGCTGCTGGTCGAGTTGCTGGCCTGCAATCTCGACCAGGGCCAGCCGAATTTCCCCAAGCACATCCTGCCCGACTATCTCGACGCCAACGGCATAGCCCACCGTATCGAATACCGGGACACCTACTCGGTCGTCACGGACAAGCTCCCGGAGGGCAGCACCTATTGTTCGCTCTGCTCGCGGCTGCGGCGCGGCCATCTCTACAGGATCGCCCGCGAGGAGGGCTGCTCGGCCCTGGTCCTCGGCCATCATCGCGAGGATATTCTCGAAACCTTCTTCATGAACCTGTTCCATGGCGGCCGGCTTGCCGCCATGCCGCCAAAACTGCTCAACGACGACGGCGACGTCATGGTGTTGCGGCCGCTGAGCTACTGCGCCGAAATCGACCTGGAGAAATTCGCTGCCGCGATGCGGTTCCCGATCATCCCTTGCGATCTCTGCGGCAGCCAGGAAGGGCTGCAGCGCAACGCCATGAAGGCGATGCTCGAAGACATCGAAAAGCGCATGCCTGGCCGCAAGGACACGATGATCCGCGCTCTGTCCAACACCAGGCCGTCGCATTTGCTCGACCGAAAGCTGTTCGATTTCGCCGCCCTCAATGAAACCCTTGCGACCAGGCAAGACATTTCCGATGACATTTGACGATACCGCGATCGACTGGCTGGCCGGTATTCTGGCCGAGGCAGCCCAGGCCGAAATCATGCCGCGCTTTCGCCGATTGGGCGACGGCGATATCAGGCAGAAGACTTCCGCAGCCGACCTGGTGACGGAGGCGGATGTCAACGCCGAGCGGCTGATCACCGCCAGGCTGCGCGAGCGCTATCCCTCGGCCATGATGGTGGGCGAGGAGGCCTGTTCCGAGAATCCGGCGCTGCTCGATGGCTTGGGTGATGCCGAACTGGCATTCACCATCGATCCGGTGGACGGCACCTTCAATTTCGCATCCGGCGTACCGCTGTTCGGCGTCATGCTGGCGGTCGTGGTCAGGGGCGAGACGGTCGCGGGCATCATCCATGATCCGGTGGGCAAGGATTGGCTCATCGCCGCCAAGGGCGCCGGCAGCCATATCAGGCATGCCCATGGCAGCCTGCAGAAAGTGCATGTGGCGGCACCCGTGCCGATCTCGCAGATGACCGGCGCGGTCTCCTGGCAATATCTCGACGAACCGGAGCGCTCACGCCTTGCACGCAACCAGACCAAGGCACTGTCGCAGTTCGCCTATCGCTGCGCCGCGCACGAATATCGGCTGCTGGCGAGCGGGCACGCGCATTTTATCGTCTACAACAAGCTGATGCCCTGGGATCACCTGCCCGGCGTGCTGATCCATCAGGAAGCCGGCGGCCATGCGGCGCGCATCGACGGCAGCGCCTATCTGCCCTCGCACGTCGATGGCGGCCTGCTTGTCGCGCCGGACCAAGACAGCTGGCAGGAGCTGCGCCGCGAGTTGTGGGCGCAATAGGTTAAGTTCCACGCGGCGTCTGCGGCAGATCTAGTGCAGGTCGGTGACGTGCCCTGAGACGGGTGCGTTCTGCGGCTGGAACATCTTGCCGCGCTCGGCAATCAGGATCATCAGCAGCGCGGCAACCGAGACGCTGCAGAACCCAGCGGCCAGTGGCGTCACCGTGCCATTGAAAGCCTGGCCGATCAGCGTGCCGAGAATGCCGCCGAGAAACGTCTGCATGAAACCAAGGATGGACGACGCCGTGCCGGCCAGTTGGCCAAGCGGCTCCATGGCCAACGCGTTGAAATTGGCGCCGAGGCAGCCAAACGGCAGCATGGCGCCGGCAAAGAAGGTGATGAACAGCCAGAGCGGCATCCTCGTTTCCAACGAAACCACCAGCCAAGCCAGGCTGATCACCAGAAACAGCAGCAGCGCGCTTTGCGACAGGCGGCGCATGCCGACGCGGCCGACGAGGCGCGAGTTGAGATAATTGGAGAAGGCGAGCACGCCCGCGACACCGGCGAAGATGACGGGAAACATCTCGCCGACATTGAAGACGTTGACATAGATCTGCTGCGCCGAGGCGATGAAGCCGAACATGGCACCGAAGATGAATGTGCTGGCGAAGGCATAGCAGAGCGCGATGCGGTTGGTGAGCACGATGCGGAAGCCGCCGACAATGGAGGAGACCGTCAGTGCCCGGCGATATTCGGGATGCAGCGTCTCGGGCAGGCGCAGCAGCGACCATGCCGACACGATCAAGGCGCCGATGGCCATGGTGACGAATATCCAATGCCAGGTCGCGAACAGCATGATGAATTGGCCGATGCCTGGCGCCACGACCGGAATGGCCATGAATACCATGAAGATCAGCGACATGACTTCGGCCATACGCCTGCCATCGAATGTATCGCGCACGATCGAGACCGCGATCACGCGCGTGGCGGCCGCGCCGATGCCTTGCACGACACGGCATAGCAAAAGTGTTTCAAAGCTGGGCGCGATGGCGGCCGCGGCAGCCGCCGCCACATAGATGATCAGGCCGGCGACAAGCGGCGAACGGCGTCCGAACCGGTCCGAGATCGGCCCGAAGAACAGTTGGCCACCGCCGAAACCCAGTATGTAGGCGGTGATCACATATTGCCGGTGGTTTTCATTCTCGACGCCGAGCGAGGCGCCAATCTGCTGCAGCGCCGGCAGCATGATGTCGATGGCCAGCGAATTGAGCGCCATCAGCGCCGCGCAGAGCGCGATGAACTCCCAGCGCGGAATGGGCAATTGGCTTGCCCCGGGCAAGGCGCTTGCCCCGGGCAAGGCGCTTGCCCCGGGCAAGGCGCTTGCCCCTTGCGGCGCTGATTTCTGCTGGTCCACGGCAAGTCCGATCTCTCAAACGAAAACGCGCCGGCGGGCCGGCGCATTGGCTCGTCCTGGTCCCGGTGTCCGGGATGTAAAATTGCCGAGGTGGGGTGCCCCCGGTGCCCAAGGCATGGCGGTGTCGACATGCCTTGGCTGAATTAGGCGGCGCCTTTGACGCTGACGCCCTTCTCGACCAGGAAGGTCTGCAACTCGCCGGCCTGGAACATTTCGCGAATGATATCGCAGCCGCCGACGAATTCGCCCTTGACATAGAGCTGCGGGATCGTCGGCCAGTTGGAATAATCCTTGATGCCCTGGCGCAGTTCGGCGGAGTCCAGGACGTTCACGCCTTTGTAGTCGGCGCCGATATAGTCGAGGATCTGGACGACCTGGCCGGAAAACCCGCATTGCGGAAAGCCGGGCGTGCCCTTCATGAAAAGGACGACGTCGTTGCCCTTCACTTCATTGTCGATGTAGTCGTTGATACCGCTCATGGAATATCCTTTCATGCCTGTGGGAGTCAGGCTCGAAGCATGTCTTTCAAATAAACCCATAGGTTGCCCGAAACAAGACTTTAGCCATGCCATCACCCGAATGGCGCAAAGAATGGGCCGTTTTGGGCCAAGCGTGTCGGGTGGAAATGCCTCAGTCGGGAACGCTGGTCTGCAGCGCCAGCGCGTGCAGCACGCCGCCCATATTGCCCTTCAGCGCGTCATAGACCATCTGGTGCTGCTGGACGCGGCTCTTTCCGCGAAAGCTCTCGGCCACGACTTCGGCCGCGTAGTGGTCGCCATCGCCGGCGAGATCGCGGATCGTCACGCGGGCGTCCGGTATGCCGTCCTTGATCAGTTTTTCGATATCGTGGGCGTCCATTGCCATTGCAGAAATTCCTGTTTCGGGCGGGCGGCGGCGCGGCGGCCCATGCGATGAGAGTCGGGCAAGCCTAAAGCCTTTCCAATCCGGATTGAAGCGGTTCCGTCCGGAGTTCGTTCTGTTGGTGTTCAGGAGATGGTTTCACCCGGCCCCTGCGCCGGCTCGTCCTCGCGCATCGAGAAGGCGCGGCCCAGACTGAAGACCAGCACGTAGAGCGGGGTGTTGACCGCCAGGTTGGCGATCGGCAGATAGCTGGTCATCCGCCACGCGGGCGAGAAGAACGGCTGGCCGTAGCCATCGCAGACAAGCGAAGAGCCATACTCCCACAAGGCCCCGAGGACAGCCGAGACGGCGAAAAGCTTGATGCAGGTGATGATATGCCTGGCTCGCGCTGGCTCCGGCAGGAGCCGGTTCCAAAGCACCAGACACACAATCGGAACCGCATAGATGAGGTTCTGCAGGACCAGCATCGGAAGCGTATCGTTGGCCGCGGCGAGAAACTCGGCGCGTGTTTCCAGCCTGGGGCAAACCTCGCTCGAGGTCGTCGACAGCAAGAAGAAGACGAACGGCCCGAGGCACCAGAAGAAGAACAGCGACGGCCAGAAGACGACCGCAAGCAGCGCTCGGACGGCGAGTTTCTTATGATTGAGCAGGATCTTTTCCGAAAGCCGGTTTCCACTTTTCGGGATCATGCTCTCATCAACTGGCCTGGTCCATGAAACGCGGGAACCAGCCTTCATGGGCGGCGGTCAGATCGCTGACCGGGACCTCCCTGGCATCGCCGAGCTTCAGCGCGTTGCCGCCCGTCGAGCCGATCCACGGCGCGAAGATGCCGAGTTCGCCCTGCTGCTTGCGAATAGCGTCCCATTCATCGCCGTGCGGATCGATCGACAGCGTCAGGAGATAGCGGCCCTGGTCTTCGCCGAACCAGACCGGGATCGGATCGGTGCCGACCAGTCCGGGAACGGTCGCGCCGATGCCGGACGCCATCGCCATTTCGGCCAGCGCCACCGCGATGCCGCCATCGGAGACATCATGCGCCGCCGTGACGATACCGGACGCGATCAACGAGCGCACATGGTCGCCGACGCGCTTCTCGTGCCCGAGATCGACCGGCGGAGGCGGGCCATCGCTGCGGCCGTGGACATCGCGCATATACGCCGACTGGCCAAGATGCGTTCCCCAGGAAGCCGGCGCGCCGACCAGCAGGATCATCTGGCCTTCCGCGGCGAAGCCGATCCGTGCCATCTTCGACCAGTCCGATATCAGGCCGACGCCGCCGATGGTCGGTGTCGGCAGGATGCCCTGGCCGTTGGTCTCGTTGTAGAGCGAGACGTTGCCCGACACGATCGGGAAACCGAGCGCCCGGCAGGCATCGCCAATGCCTTTCACCGCGCCGACCAGCTGGCCCATGATCTCTGGCCGTTCGGGATTGCCGAAATTGAGATTGTCGGTGGCGGCGAGCGGCAGCGCCCCCGTGGCGGTCAGGTTGCGCCAGCATTCGGCCACGGCCTGCTTGCCGCCCTCATAGGGATCGGCTTCGCAGTAGCGCGGCGTCACGTCGGAGGAGAAGGCCAGCGCCTTGGTCGGATGTCCCTCGACACGCACCACGCCGGCATCGCCGCCCGGAAGCTGCAGCGAATTGCCCTGGATCAGCGTGTCGTATTGTTCCCACACCCAGCGACGCGAAGACAGGTCCGGTCCGCCAAGCAGCTTCAGCAGCGCATCGGCGAGGTCGGCTTGCGGGACATCGTTGGCGGCAAGCGGCGCCGGCTTCTTCGGCTCGACCCACGGGCGATCGTATTCCGGTGCCTTGTCGCCAAGGTCCTTGATCGGCAGGTCGGCGACCTCGTCGCCCTGGTGCCGCACGCGGAAGCGCAGATCGTCGGTGGTCTTGCCGACGATGGCAAAGTCGAGGCCCCATTTGTGGAAGATCGCCTCGGCTTCCTTTTCCTTTTCGGGGCGCAGCACCATCAGCATGCGCTCCTGGCTTTCCGACAGCATCATCTCGTAGGCGCTCATGCGCTCTTCGCGCACCGGCACCTTGTCGAGGTCGAGCTCGATCCCAAGGTCGCCCTTGGCGCCCATCTCGACCGCCGAACAGGTAAGGCCGGCCGCACCCATGTCCTGGATGGCGATGACCGCGCCCGAGGCCATCAGTTCGAGAGAGGCCTCGAGCAGGCATTTTTCGGTGAAGGGATCGCCGACCTGCACGGTCGGGCGCTTCTCGTCGATCTTGTCGTCGAACTCGGCCGAGGCCATGGTGGCGCCGCCGACGCCGTCGCGGCCGGTCTTGGCGCCGAGATAGACGACCGGCAGGTCGACCCCCTTTGCCTCTGACAGGAAGATGGCGTCCGTCTTGGCAAGGCCCGCGGCAAAGGCATTGACCAGGATGTTGCCGTTGTAGCGAGCGTCGAAATTGACCTCGCCGCCGACCGTCGGCACGCCGAAGGCATTGCCGTAGCCGCCGACGCCGGAAACCACTCCGGCGACGAGATGCCTGGTCTTGGGATGGTCGGGAGCACCGAAGCGCAGCGCGTTCATGGCCGCGATCGGCCGCGCGCCCATGGTGAAGACGTCGCGCAAAATGCCGCCGACGCCGGTCGCCGCACCCTGATAAGGCTCGATGAAGGAGGGGTGGTTGTGGCTTTCCATCTTGAAGACGACGCAGTCGCCATCACCGATGTCGACCACGCCGGCATTCTCGCCCGGGCCCTGGATGACCTGCGGACCGGTGGTCGGCAAGGTGCGCAGCCATTTCTTCGAGGATTTGTAGGAGCAGTGCTCGTTCCACATCGCCGAGAAGATCCCGAGTTCGGTAAAGCTCGGTTCGCGTCCGACGAGGTCGAGGATGCGCTGATACTCGTCGGGCTTCAGCCCATGCGCGGCGATGAGCTCTGATGTGATCGGCACGGAATTGGAAATGGTCATGGGCGGCGGTTTATGTCCATGGAGCAGGGATTTTTGAGTCTCCTCTTATCGCAAGCTTTGCGGTCGATACACCCGTCGGCTGAGGAAAAAGGCAGAAAGCAACAGGGTGATGACCACGATGGATCGCGGCAGGCTCTCTCGTGAGCAATGAGAGGCGCCAGGCCAGTGATTGAAGCTCCCCCAAAAGCCAAATGGGGAACGCCATGATGTCCCAGCCGTTAGGTCCTATCACTCAGGAGACAGCACGATGGCTACCAAGCAAGGCAAGAACGACAATCGCCTCTCGGACAAGGAGGCTCTCCATATCGCGGAGACCACCGACGTTTCGCCCCGGCAAGCCAAGGAATTGGCTGAGAAGCACGGCAAGGACAAGGCCGAGAAGGAAGCCAAGAACTTTAAGGCCGAAGGCTGATCCGGTCCGGTTCTGACAAGTCCCGGTTTCACAAAGGCGGCGTCTCGAGGCAAGCACGGCGGGTGGCCGCGAATGGCTCAGGAAAAACTGTCGTAACCTGCGCGGCCCTCGTCCAGCAGCCGCCTGATCACCCCGACGCCGCCGGCAATATCCTCGCGCCGCTTCGGCTGCGAGACGCCGAACCGCACCCCATGGAAAACCCGCTCCGAGCGCCCCGCCTTGAACTCATCCTCATCGTCGATCAGCACGCCGTGCTCCAGGCAGGCATTCTTGAACGTGCCGGAAAGCCAGGGATCGGGCAGGGTGAGCCAGACGAACGGCACTTTGTCGTGCGATTTGAATGAGAAGCCCGTCAAGCTTTCGCGCACCATGGCCATGCGGGCGCTGATCTCCGCGATGCTGCGCTCGCGGATTTCGCTGGCCTGGCCGGAAAGCACCAGCCGGGCATTCACCTCCGCCAACAGGAATGGCATGCCGCCGGTCATCATCTTGTGGGCGACCCGGATGCGGTGGCGATAGGCGGGCGGGCAGGAGAGCCAGCCGCCACGCAGGCCGGCCGCGACCGATTTCGACAGGCCACCGGCAATGATGGTGCGTTCAGGCGCAAATTCGGCAAGCAGCGGTGTCGGGTCGTCGGTCAGATGGCCGTAGAGGTCATCCTCGATCAGGACGACGTTGTATTCACGAGCGACACGCGCGATCGCCTCACGGCGCGCCGACGACAAGGTCACCAAGGTCGGATTCTGCGCCGTTGGCATCAGAAATATCATCTTGGGATGCTTTTGCGCGCAGACGCGTTCGAAATCCGCTGGATCAAGGCCTTCATCGTCCGAGGCCACCAGCGCGGTGCGCCGGCCAATCAGTCCGGCGCTGCGGGAAATCTGCGAGTAGGTGAGGTGCTCGAAGGCGACATAGTCGCCGGGCGTGGTAAGGGCCGCGATCGCGGCCATCACCGCGGCATGAGTGCCGAGGGTGGGGACGATTGTATCGGCCGCTGGCCGGAAGGCGTTCCGTGACAGCCAACGGGCGCCGGCTTCGTACCAGCGATCCGGGAAATCGCGCGTGTAGCTCGAAATCTCATGCGGATGGTCTTGCGCGGCGCGTGACAGGACGTCGGCAACAATGGCGCCCTGACCGATGTCAGGGGCTGCCGTGCTGTCGAAACGCAGCTTGTCCTTGGGGGCATCGGCATAACGCGTGCCTTCGACGCTGGTGTCGGCCTCCTCTGGCTTTGTAACGCCAATGTTCTCTCCCAGCACATAGGTCCCCCGTCCGACCTCGCCACTGACAAGACCGCGCTCGCGCAGCAATTGATAGGCCCGGCCGACCGTGCCGACCGTGGCGCCGATGTCGTAGGCGAGGTCGCGCTGTGGCGGCAGCTTTGCCCCGGCGCCGATCACACCCCGGTCGATATCCGCTTCAATGGCGTCTGCGAGGCGCTGATACAGCGGACCTGAACCCGTGAGATCTGGAACCCAATTTGTCATGGTGACAATTTTCTATATTGCACCGTTTCGGGAGTCAATACATATCACTAGCGCGCCAAAAAGGGTGCAATTGATATTCTGGCAGAAAGAAAATGGATACAATCGGAACATTTCGCCACTCGAGAACCGAATTGCTCGGCCAGCCTGCTCGCCCGTCCGGGCAGCGCGGCTTCGCCGGCCGACTTGTGCAAGTGGTCAGGTCGCTGGCGAAATGGATCGACCATCTGCTGGAGCGCCGGCGCGGCCGGCTGGCACTGCTGGAGATGACCGACGATCAACTCAAGGATATCGGCATCTCGCGCTGCGACGCTCACCGCGAGGGCATCAAGCCGCTCTGGGAATAGGGACCGGTCTATCGGGTGCCTTTGCTCCTGAGGCGTCCGATGCCGTGATCGACGAAAACGGCGACGACGCATATCGCCACGAACAGCGCTGTGATGGCGAGCGCCGCTATAGTGACGCTCTCAACGCCATTCCTGGCGATATCGAGGAAGGGGTAGGGCACCTCGCCCGCCAGGGGCGCCCGCGCCAGCGCATAGGCCAAATAGGCGATGGGATAGACAACCCACCAGGAAATATCGCTCCATCTCGTTTTGCCGTCGGCGCCTGATATCAGCCACCACAGCACGAACAGCACCGGCGTCACGTAGTGCAGCAGGACGTCGCAAAGCAGGAACAGGCCCTGTGGCTGCCAGAGCCGCGCCAGCACGGTGGCATAGACAATGAAGACCAGGGTGATCGAAACCGCGACGCCCGCACGCATCCGTGGTCCGGCAAAGGCTGGCAGCCACGCATGGCCGTTGGATGACAACAGCGAGGTGTGAACCAGCACGGCGCCAATGTTGGTCAGGATGGTGAAGAAGCTGAAATAGAACACGATCGAGCCAAACAGGCCGCGGCCCGCTTCCATCGACGCTGGAATGGTGATCGAGAACTGCAGGGCAAGCGCTATCAGGCCAACAACCAATCCCGCGATCTGCAGGAACCGGCCCATGGCTGGCTCAGGCGGTGGCTGCGCAGGCCGGATTGCCCGCCTGCCAGCGCGCTACATCCGAGCTGATGCGTGCGCCAAGCGGGTCGTTCATCAACGGTCCGAAGACGTCGACATGGCTTGAATTCCCCTGCGCCTGCACGACCAGCAGCGGTTTGCCGCCATAGTGCTTGGCCGGCACCAGAAGGAAGCGCGGCTGGCCGCTGAACGAGTTCAACTCATTGGCCATCTGATACTGCTTGAAGGCCGGGTCCTTGCTGGCGATCCAGCATTTGTGGGCCGATATCGCTACCTGTTCCATCGCCAGCAGCGCGGCACTTTTGCCCGACGGCATGGGCGTGCTCTTGGGGCTCGACTGGCACGATGCCAGCGCAAACCCCGCCGCGGCGACGATGGCAATCGTCCTCGTCTTGATCAAGCGGCACCCATTTCAAGTTCGGACAGAAAGATCTTGAGGCCGTCGGTCATCTCGCCCCACACCCTGGACAATGCGGGGTGCTGCGAGGCGATCTGCTCATAGGCATCGAATTTGGGATAGGCGTCGAGCAGGTCATGGCGGCCTGTCATGGCGCGGAAGTTGTTGAGGATGAACCGCGTCGGTGTCAGCCAGGCATCGGCGAAACTGATGTCGCTACCGAGCGCGAAGGGGCCCTGCGCCATGCGTGCCTCGATGGCCGCCAGCCCATGGTGGAGACGGGCGAATTGGGCGTCGATCTCGGCGGTGTTGCGCTTCGGCACGAAATGCAGCTCGAAAAGCTTCATCGTCGGCGTCAGCACATCGAGATCGGTGATGCGGGCGAACATGCGCACCAGCGCGCGGTCCTTCGAATCGGGCGGCAACAGCGCCGGTTCGGGAAACCGCTCCTCAAGATATTCGGCGATGACCACCGATTCGACGATCGTTTCGCCCGAGCCGGTGATCAGAACCGGAATCCGGTTCATCGGCGAGATGGCGCGAAACTCTTCGGGGATCGGAAAACCCGGTGGCGGCGCGATGATCTTGAGCGGCACGTCCTTGATATAGGCCAGTGCCCGCACGATCGAAGAGTAGGGCGACAGCGGCCGCGAATAGAGCTTCATGACCGTCTCTCCCTCACGCTATGATTTTGAATTGCCGCAATTCTTAAGGTTGCGGTTGTAAACTTCAAGCGGCAATGCCCAGGGCGCCTTCGAACAGCGCCCTTCCGTCATTGCCGCCATGCGCTGCTTCTATCAGGTTCTCGGGATGCGGCATCAGGCCAAGCACATTGCCTTGTTCATTGACGATGCCGGCAATGTCGTTGATTGAGCCGTTCGGATTGGTGCCTTCGGCATAGCGGAACACCACCTGGCCTTCGCCTTCGAGACGGGCAAGCGTGTCGGCGTCGGCAAAGTAATTGCCGTCATGATGCGCCACCGGCGAGCGGATGATCTGGCCCGGCTGGTAGCGGCGGGTGAACATCGTGTTGGCGTTGGCGATCTCGAGCTTGACCTGCCGGCAGACGAATTTCAGCGAGGTGTTGCGCATGAGCGCACCGGGCAGCAGTCCCGCCTCGACCAGGATCTGGAAACCGTTGCAGACGCCGATGACCATGACGCCCTTGGCGGCCTTTTCGGCGACCGCCCGCATCACCGGCATGCGCGCGGCGATGGCGCCGCAGCGCAGATAGTCGCCGAAGGAGAAGCCGCCGGGGATGGCGATCAGGTCGACATCGGGGATTTCTGTGTCGGTCTGCCAGACGGTTGCCGGCGCCTGTCCGGAAATCTTGGTCAGCGCCGCAATCATGTCGCGGTCGCGATTGAGGCCAGGCAGGAGGACGACAGCTGATTTCATTTTGGTTCGTAAGGCCTCTGAGCTTCGGCAAATTCGCGCGGATCGAGACAGCGTTCTATGCGTTCAAATCGATCATCCTGGCGGGCGAGAATACCACAGATGTCACTTTGCGTTGCCACCACATGACCCCGCATAACACTCAATTCCCGTTTCGTCACATCCTGACGAAGTTCACCAATTTCGTGATGCACGCATTTCAGCAGCTCGAACATCAACTCATTCGTGACTTCCGGCATATTGCCTCCGACACAACCTCAGGTAAGCGTCACACTATAATTCTCGATCACCGTATTCGCCAGCAGCTTGTCGCACATGGCCTTGAGATCGGCTTCGGCCTTGGCCTTGTCGCTTTCCGCCAGTTCGACGTCGAACACCTTGCCTTGCCGCACCGCGCCGACGCCATCGAAGCCCAGCCCTGACAGTGCGTGTTCGATTGCCTTGCCTTGCGGGTCCAGAACGCCGTTCTTGAGGGTGACGGTAATGCGGGCCTTGATCACGCTGGACATGCTCCTGTTCTGAATGTTGGGGCGCAAGCCGCAATCAGTGCGGCTTGCCCTTGAGACCGTCGGTCGAGGCGACAAGCACCGGACCTGTGGGACGCGGCGGCTCGTTCTCGTTCATGATGCCGAGGCGGCGGGCGACTTCCTGATAGGCCTCCACGAGGCCGCCCATGTCGCGGCGGAAACGGTCCTTGTCGAGCTTGTCCTGCGTTGCCACGTCCCACAGGCGGCAGGAGTCCGGCGAAATCTCGTCGGCCACGACGATGCGCATCATGTCGCCCTCGAACAGGCGGCCGCACTCGATCTTGAAGTCGACCAGCTGGATGCCGACGCCCATGAACAGGCCGGAGAGGAAATCGTTGACGCGGATGGCGAGCGCCATGACGTCGTCGATCTCCTGTGGGCTTGCCCAGCCGAACGCCGTGATGTGCTCTTCCGAAACCATCGGGTCGTCGAGCGCGTCGGCCTTGTAGTAGAATTCGATGATCGAGCGCGGCAAAACGGTGCCTTCCTCGATGCCGAGGCGCTTGGACAGCGAACCGGCGGCGACATTGCGCACCACCACTTCGAGCGGAATGATCTCGACTTCCTTGATCAGCTGCTCGCGCATGTTGAGCCGGCGGATGAAGTGGGTCGGAATGCCCATGCGGTTCAAATGATTGAATATGTATTCGGAAATGCGGTTGTTGAGCACGCCCTTGCCGTCGATGACCTCGTGTTTCTTCTTGTTGAACGCGGTTGCGTCGTCCTTGAAGAACTGGATCAGCGTGCCCGGCTCGGGTCCCTCATAGAGGATCTTGGCCTTGCCTTCATAAATGCGGCGGCGATTTTTCATTTGAATTTTTCTCTGGATTTGCGGGCAGGCGGTAAGCGACCACTTCCTGTCCGTCCGCCTGAATTAATGCGGCGACGGTGACGTTCAATGCCGGGTCTATCCCAATCACACCGTTTGCTCAATCGGCAAATCCTTCCAATCAACCGCTTTCGGGACTGAAATGCCGCAGCGCAGCATATGACGAAGCATATTGACCGGCCCGCGACCTTTTGGTTTGTGCTTCGGCAACACACATATTCACCTGCCAACGAATCGGATTTGACCCGGAGGGACGCCATGAGCAGCATGAAAGACCGCGAAGAGGGCTTCGAGCGCAAATTTGCATTCGACGAGGAGCTTCGGTTCAAGGCTTCGGCGCGGCGCAACAAGGCGCTTGGTCTGTGGGCCGCCGAAAAGCTCGGAAAATCCGGTGATGACGCCGACGCCTACGCCAAGGAAGTCGTTGTTTCCGACATCGAGGAAGCCGGCGACCATGACGTGTTCCGCAAGATCCGCAAGGATTTCGACGCAGCGGGCGTCGAGCAGTCCGATCACCAGATCCGCCGTACCATGGATGAACTGATGGCGCAGGCGATCGAGCAGATCAGGAACACCTGATCCGGCCTCTTACTGGACCAATCGACCGCCCGGCCGATCCGGGCGGTTTTTCTTTGCCTTTGCGGCGGTTTCCGGCTGAAACTGCCGACGCTAACAAGGAAAGAGATTAGATGTCGCTGAAGTCCCGTCTCGCCGCCGATGAAACGCTGGTCACCGCCTGGTCGGGCGTGCCCGACGCCCTGACCGTGGAGATCCTCGCCAGGCAGGACTTCGATGCCGTCACACTCGACATGCAGCATGGCGGCCATCACGAGGACAGCGTCCTGCGCGGCCTGGCACCGGTGTTGGCCCTGGGCAAGCCGGCGCTGGTGCGCATACCCGTTGGCCGTTTCGACATGGCCAGCCGTGCCCTCGATTTTGGCGCCGACGCGGTCATTGCGCCGATGGTCAACTCGGTGGCCGATGCAAAGTTGTTCGCCGCGGCCATGAAATATCCCCCGCTCGGCGAACGCTCGTGGGGGCCGACCTATGCCTTCCCCCGCCATGGCAAGGGCGACTATGCCGAATGGCTGCGCGATACCAATCAGCGCACCATGGCTTTTGCGATGGTCGAGACTCGCGCCGCGCTCGATGCGCTCGACGGCATCCTCGACACGCCGGGCATCGACGGCATTTTCCTCGGACCATCCGATTTCTCGATCGCCTGGACCAACGGCGCCGCCGTCAACTCCACGCTGGAAAGCATGATGGAGACAGTGGCCTCGGTTGCCGAGCGCACTCGCAAGGCCGGCAAGCATGCGGCGATCTACGTCGTCGAACCGGCTATCGCCGGCCGCGTCGTATCGATGGGCTACCGCTTGCTGGCCACCGGATCCGAACACGCGCTGATTTCACTGGGAGCAAAGACGCTGCTGAAAGACATCAAGGATTCGATCGGGGCCTGAGCAGGCCTCCTCCAGATTTCGCTGGCCTGTCGCCGGGGCGCCCTGCGATCAGATATGCGCGGTTTCAGCCGCCGCTACCGTGTCGATGCGCCTGAATCTGTCGAACAGGACGCGAAGCGCTGCGATCCACCAATTGTTGAAGGCCATTAGCGGCAATGCTGTGAGGACCGAGCCCAGCATGGCGGCCGCCGCGCCGAAGGCAGCGGAGCCGCTGGTCAAAAGAACCCAGGACCCCAACGAGCAGATGACCGGCACATGCACGAGATAAAGCGGGAATGACAGGTCGCCGAAGAAGCGCGCGGCTTTGCCCGTCAGCCATGATGGCGGGCTCTGCGAGGCCACCACGGCATAGATGAGCATGACGCTGCCCAATATGGCGGTATAGGCCCGCCTGGCGTTCTCGGGGAGACCGCCGACCTCCAGCACGGCAAAGGGCCGGTAGATGCCGACCGCATTCCCGGCATAGCCCAGCAAAGCCAGTGACACAGCGACGAGAGCCAGTCTTGTCCAAGCGTTCGGACGAAATTTCGAGGCGAGCAGAAGATGCAGCGAAAGTCCGACGGGGAAAGCGACGAGAACGAAATTGACCAACCACGCCAAGAACACGCCGATAGCAAGCACGCACCAGGAAAGCAAAGGTATGCGGTCGTGCACGAAGAAGATGGCCGGCGCGAGGGCAAAGACCATCAGGCTGCCCCAGAACTCGAACCACATGGTCCACAGGCTCGTGTCGTAATAGCTGTCCCCGAAAATGAACGTCCGCCATGCCCCTTGCGCGAGGGCGTCCGAAAAGTTCGCGGTCTCCGGCGTCAGCGGCTTTGAGGCAAAGGCGAAATTGGCGAGCCAGGGTGATCCCGTCTGGGTGCCGGCATCCTGGAAGAAATACAGTTCCTGCCTGAAGATGAGGCAGGACAGCAGCACCGTGACAAGCACGGGCCCCGCAAGCCGCGGCAGGCGCTTGGCCGTGGCCAGCAGGAGATCCCCGATCTTGCGGCTCGCGAAATAACGTTTCAGCAGCACGAAGGAAGACAGCACGAAGAACAGATACACGGCGGACTGGCCATTCAGCGCGACGAAGACGAAGCTCGTTTGCAGCGAGTTGGCTGGGCCATTCGCAAAAATACCGCTCGCCGAAGGCGCAAAACCGAGCAGCGTGTGCCAGAACATCACGACAATTGACGCGACGCCCCGCAAGAATTCCAGCGAATCGTCCTTACGCAAATCCCAGCCTCTTACTTCGCAGCCGCCTTGGCTTATCCGACCGGCCATTTGCCGTAAAGCTGCCCGGCGGCCATCGTCTCGCCAGGCATATAACCTCCAAAGGCGGAGCATGGACTGCCGAGCGATTAGAGATCCGTCAGGAACTTGGCAAAAGTCATCGAGCCCTCTGGCCATGGGCCGAAGCCTGAATCCTCGCTGAGATGACCGGTCTCGCCGGCGTCGATGAACAGCGAGCCCCAAGTGCCGGCGATGTCCTCGGCGACATCGAACGGGCAAAAGGGATCGTTGCGGCTGGCGATCAAGATGGATGGAAACGGCAGCGGCTCGCGCGGATAGGGGCCGAAGGTCATCAGATGCCTTGGCTTGATCTTGGGATTGGCGACGTCGGGCGGTGCCACGAAGAAGGCGCCGGCGACCGGCTTCCGGAATTGCGGAATGGCTTGCACGGCCGCGGCCACTCCCAGTGAGTGAGCGACGAGAACGACAGGTCTCTGCGCTTCGTTGACCGCTTTGGCCACGCTCGCCGTCCAGTCCTCGCGCACCGGCTTCGACCATTCCGCCTGTTCCACGCGCCGCGCCGTCGACAGCTTCGATTGCCAGCGGGTCTGCCAATGCTCGGGCCCGGAATTGGTGTATCCGGGAATGATCAGAATATCTGCGTCCTTGACTTTCATGGCGCTGAGATAGCGAGCGCGATTGTGTGATGCAACCGTTGATGGATGCGCTCGTGCTTGCAATGGTGAACACCATGTTCGCTTTTCGCAGTCTTGTGTGAACGATGGCGATCGACGATCTCTGTCGGGAAAGAAACAGCCGTGGAGGGACCGGGATTTTGGCGCTGACACGACGTACAATGATCGGCGGCGCCGGGCTCCTGGCTTTGGGAACTTCGCGAAGCGTTGCCGCAACGGAGACAATGATGAGCGAACTGCCATTTGCCGCCACCACGCCGGTGAGCGTCGCCCGGGTCGGGCTGAAGGCGCGTGATGCGGAAAGCCTCGCGGCCTATTACCGCCGGGTTGTCGGCCTCCAGGAACTGAGCCGTGCCGATGGCGCGATCACCCTGGGCGCAGCCGACCGTCCGCTGCTGGTCCTTGAACCGGACGCAGCCGCCAAGCCGGACGATCCGCGCAGCGCCGGCCTCTTTCACACGGCGTTCCTGCTGCCCAGCCGCGCCGATCTCGGCCGCTGGATCAACCACGCCATCGCAGACAAGATCGCCATCGAGGGTGCTTCGGACCATCTGGTCAGCGAAGCGCTGTACCTGACCGATCCCGAGGGCAACGGCATCGAGATCTATGCCGACCGCCGCCCGCAGGATTGGAAATGGAACGGCGACAGGATCGCCATGGCGACCGAGCGGATGAACATTCCTTCTGTCGTTGCCGAAGTGCCGGCCGGCGATGCGGGCTGGCAGGGCGCGCCGGAAAACAGCATTGTCGGCCACGTCCACCTGCGCGTCGGCAGGCCGGAAGAGGCGGAAGCCTGGTGGAACCAGGAATTCGGCTTCGACACGGTGGCCAAATATGGCGGCCAGGCGGTGTTCCTGTCGTCAGGCCACTACCACCACCACATCGGCGCCAATGCCTGGCAGAGCGCCGGCGCCGGCCGCCGCGACCCCTCCCGCTCCGGCCTCGCCTGGGTTGAGATGCGTTCGGACAATGTGAGCAGCGAAACGACCCGTGAGGACCCCTGGGGCACGGTGATCAGGACTGTTCCCGGCAAGGCTTGAAGTCGGAAGCTTCCGCCAAGCTGGAGCACCCCTCATCCGACCGAGCTTCGCTCGGCCACCTTCTTCCACAAGGGGAGAAGGCAAAACGTTGCACTTAGGCCTCGGCTAATCGCAGGTGTCGACGTTTGGCGCCGACGCTGCACACCTTCCCTTCTCCCCTTCTTGTGGGAGAAGGTGGATTGGCGCGTAGCGCCAAGACGGATGAGGGGTGTTCCAGCTTGGCGCCTGCGTTTCACCAGATCCGCTTCACGCCTCTCCAAACACCCGCTTGAAAATCGTGTCTACGTGCTTGGTATGGTAGCCCAGATCGAATTTCTCGCGGATCTGCGCCTCCGGCAGCGCTGCGGTCACTTCCTTGTCGGCCAGAAGTTCCTCAAGGAAATCAGCGCCTTGTTCCCATACTTTCATGGCGTTGCGCTGCACCAGCCGGTAGGAGTCCTCGCGCGAGAGGCCAGCCTGCGTCAGCGCCAGCATCACGCGCTGGGAATGCACCAGGCCGCGGAACTTGTTCATGTTGTCCAGCATGTTCTCGGGATAGACGACGAGCTTGTCGACGACGCTGGTCAGGCGTGACAGCGCGAAATCGAGCGTCACGGTGGCGTCCGGGCCGATCATACGCTCGACCGAGGAATGCGAGATGTCGCGTTCGTGCCAGAGCGCCACGTTCTCCATTGCCGGCAACGCCATGGAGCGCACCATGCGGGCAAGGCCGGTCAGGTTTTCGGTCAGCACCGGATTGCGCTTGTGCGGCATCGCCGACGAGCCTTTCTGGCCCGGCGAAAAATACTCTTCCGCTTCCAGCACTTCGGTGCGTTGCAGATGCCGGACCTCGATCGCCAGCCGCTCGATGGACGAGGCGATGACGCCGAGCGTGGCGAAGAACATGGCGTGGCGGTCGCGCGGGATCACTTGCGTCGACACCGGCTCCGGCTTCAGCCCCAGCTTTTGGGCCACATGTTCCTCGACATAGGGCTCGATGTTGGCGAAGGTGCCGACCGCCCCTGAAATCGCACAGGTGGCAATGTCTTCGCGCGCGTGCACCAGCCGATCGCGGCAGCGCGAGAATTCGGCATAGGCCTGCGCGAGCTTGATGCCGAAGGTGGTCGGCTCGGCATGGATGCCGTGGCTGCGGCCGATGGTGACGGTGTCCTTGTGCTCGAAGGCGCGACGCTTGAGCGCGGCAAGCAACGTATCGATGTCGGCCAGCAGGATGTCGCTGGCACGGGTGAGTTGCACCGCAAAGCAGGTGTCGAGCACGTCCGAGGACGTCATGCCCTGATGGATGAAGCGCGCGTCGGGCCCGACGAATTCGGCAAGATGGGTGAGGAAGGCGATGACATCATGCTTGGTGACGCGCTCGATGGCGTCGATCTTCTCGACGTTGAATTCCGCCGCGCTTCCCTTTTCCCAGATGGTTTTGGCCGCTTCCTTGGGGATGACGCCCAGTTCGGCCAGCGCGTCGCAGGCATGAGCCTCGATTTCGAACCAGATGCGAAACCGGGTTTCGGGCGACCAGATGGCGACCATTTCCGGCCGGGAGTAGCGAGGGATCATATGGATCGATTTCCAGCTTCGCGTTGCGTTGGTCGCGTCCTAACAGAGGCGGGCAAAATGCTCAACGTTGCTGCAGAGGCTGGTCAAGCGGAAATAGAGCCGGATTCCGCAGGCGAGTGAAGGCGAGCGCAGGGACCTGAGAGGAAATTGGACGCGGTTGACCGCCCAATCAAAACGCCGTGCGGGCCAAAGCCGATGCATCCAATCCGCTCGTCATTTGTTATTGTCGCAATCCCAATGGCAACCACCCCAATGGAGAACCTCACATGACCGACACCAGCAAAATTCGTGAGCACATGGAAGTCGTCGGCGCCGATGGCGTGCATATCGGCACCGTCGACAAGGTCGATGGCCAGCGCATCAAGCTGACCAGGGCCGACAGCGGCGAGGGCGCTCACAAGGGCCATCACCATTATATTTCCCTGGCCCTGGTTGCCGAGGTCGATGGCAAGAAGGTGTGGTTGTCCGCAAATTCGGATGTCGCGGTGACGTTCGAGGAAGAAAAATCCGATCCGGTTTGATCGAAGGCTTTAGCCCAGGCGCGACGACCAGACAGGAAACAGATCGTTGCCCGCTGGCGTCGCGGCAAACACACCACGGCTGATGGCGCGCGCCATGGTGGCGCCGGCTGCGGCGTAGAGGTCGACTGCGGCGTCAGCGGTCAGTTCGACCCCGCTCCTGCCGGTGGCCAGCGCGAACACCAGGTCGCCGTCGGCCGGCGTATGCGTCGGCCAGATGGCGCGCACGAAGCCGTCATGCGCCGAAATCGCCAGGCGTTTCGCGGCGGCCTTGGTGAGGACCGCGTCTGTCGCGATGATGGCGATGGTCGTGTTGCCGCCGCTTTCCATCTGCCGCCCGTGATCCTTGTCGCGGTATTTCAGCAAGATCCGCTTTGCGTCGTCGGGCATGGGCGAGGGATAACCGAGCCCGCCGAATTCATCGCCGATTTCGAAAGGCGCCGCCCAGAAATGGCGGGTGCGGCCGACGGTGACCGATCCGGTTGGGTTGACGGCGGCCAGCGCGCCGATGGTGACGCCATTGTCCAGCAACGTCGAGGCGGAACCCAGACCACCCTTCAGCCCCGACGTCAGTGCACCGGTACCGGCGCCGGCCGTGCCAAGTTGGAAATCGACGGCGGCTGCCTGTACCGACTCGTAGCCGAGGTCGCGATAGGGCGGATAGCGGCCCCAGTCCTTGTCGCCGCCATTGCGCAGGTCGAACAGGATCGCCGCCGGCACGATCGGCACCCGGAAGCCGCCCACCTCGAAGCCGATGCCGCGTTCGCGCAGCGCGGCCTGCACGCCGGACGCAGCATCGAGGCCGAAAGCCGAGCCGCCCGACAGCACGACGGCATGGATTGTCTCCACGGAATTGTGCGGTTCCAGCAGATCCGTCTCGCGGGTCCCAGGCGCGCCGCCAAGGATTTGCACACCCGCCACCGCCGGCTCGTCGCAAAGGACGGTCGTCACGCCGGACTTAAGCCTAGCATCGGAAGCATTGCCGACGCGCAGGCCGGCGACGTCTGATATGAGATTGCGCGGACCGGTGCGGAACATCAGTTGTTTTCCAAGGGCACGAAGCGGGTGCCGTCGAAGCGGAAGACACGGTAGGGGCTCTGGCTGAGGTCGCCCTTGGCGTCGAAGCGGACTGGCCCGATCGCCGTGGTGAAATCATGCCCGGTGAGCGCGTCGGTCAGTGGTTTGCCGGAGCTTGCGGCGTCCGCCGTCGCCGCCTTGGCAATCTCGACGGCCGCATAGGCCGGCAAGGTGTAGCCATCCGGCACGATCTTTTGCGCGGAGAAGCTCTCCAGCACTTTAGGGTCCGCGACATCGGCCCATTCGGGCGGCGCGATCATCAGCGTGCCCGTTGCATAAGGCACGTCGCCGGGAGGCGTGCGCAAGTTTTCGCCGCCGGCAAGAACGATGCTTGTCTGGAGCTGGGCGGCATCGCGCCCCATGATGGCGATGTCGTCGCCGTCGCCGCCGGCAAAAACATGCGTGGCGCCGGCCTTTTTCAGCCGCCCCACCAGGCCGATCTGGTTGTCGAGCTGCGGCCGGAACGTGTCGACGAAGACCGGTTTCAGCGCTGCCTGCTCGGCCGCCGCGCGAAATGTCTCGGCGATCTCGCGGCCATAGATGGTGCCGTCATCGATGATGGCGAACAGTTCGTCACGCCACAGCCGCATGAGGTTAGAGGCGACAGCGTAGCGCTCATCGTCGCCGCGTGGTCCCAAGCGATACACCGGCCAGCCGGTCTTGGCGCGGCGGTCGGTCAGGCTTTCGGTTCGCACGCCGATGGTGATGACCGGGATGTTGGCGTCCTTCAGGACAGGCATCGCCGCTTCGATAGCCTCCGTGCAGAGGAAGCCGATCACGACATTGACCTTGGCTGCCACGAACTCGCTGGCCGCCGCGGCGCCGCCGTTGCCGGTGCAGGCGTCATCCACGGTCTTGAACTGGATGCCGTTCGCCTCTGCCGCCAGCCGGGCGCCGGCCTCGATCTGCTTGCCGAGGATGGCCGATGGTCCCGACAGGGGCGCGGCGACGCCGATCGTGAGCGTCTGGGCGCCGGCGGCCCCGGTCAGCGACAGCCAGGCCAGTGCGATGGATATCGTTCCCCCGGATCGCATCCTGCCGAACCGTCCCTCCAAGCCCGCGCGCGCGAGCGCCAATTCCCGCCAAGACCTAAAGGCTGTCCGGCCTTGGTGCAACACGCGAATTCCGGATATGGGCCAAGCACTTCGCTTGTGGCATGTGATGTCTGGCCATATATAACAGTTCAGGTTTTGGCTGTGGAAATCTCCAGTGCTGAAGATAAACGATATTGGACCGCAGGCCTATCGCGACGCGATGAGCCATTTTGCCGGTCACGTTCATGTAGTGACCACCGACGGACCCGCCGGCAAGCGTGGCGCGACGGTGATCGCGGCTTGTTCCGTGTCGGACACGCCGCCGACCATCCTGGTCTGCCTCAACCGTGAAAACCCCAAAAACGAGCCGTTCGTGAAGAACGGCAGGTTTGCCTTGAACACGCTGGCTTCGCACCAGGAGCCGCTGTCGATTGGATTCTCCGGTATGACTGGGTTGCCGGTCGAAGAGCGTTTCGCGCTTGGCGAGTGGGACGTGATTTCCACCGGCGCGCCGACGCTGAAGGGCGCGCTCGCCGTTTTCGATTGCGAGTTGATCGACACCAAGGACCTGGCCACCCATCGTGTGCTTTTTGGCAAGGTGACAGGCCTTCGCATGGGCGATAATTTGCGGCCGCTGATCTACCACGCGCGCGGCTACCACGTCCTGGAAAGTGGGGCGGTCGCACCCACGGAGAAAGAATGAGCGACTTGAAACCGCGCCCCGTGCCGCGGACGATCGACGAGACGCTCGATCTCCTGACCGGCGCGGACTATGTCGCGGACCGGTCGCTGGCCACGGTACTTTTCCTGTCGCTGCGCATGAAACGGCCGCTTTTCCTCGAGGGGGAGGCCGGCGTCGGCAAGACCGAGATCGCCAAGGTGTTGGCCGAGGCGCTTGGCCGCCGGCTGATCCGACTGCAGTGCTATGAGGGGCTCGACGTCTCCTCGGCCGTCTATGAGTGGAATTACGCCGCGCAGATGATCGAGATCCGCATGGAGGAGGCAGCCGGAACGGTCGACCGCTCCGCCATGGAGCGCAACGTCTTCTCCGAAAAATACCTGGTCCGCCGCCCGGTGCTCGATGCGCTGACCGGCAAGACGGGCGCCGCCCCGGTCTTCTTGATCGACGAGCTCGACCGTACTGACGAAGCCTTCGAGGCCTTCCTGCTCGAAATTCTCTCCGACTTCCAGGTGACGGTGCCTGAACTCGGCACGATCAAGGCGGAAGAGCCGCCGATCGTCATCATCACCACCAATCGCACGCGCGAGATCCACGACGCGCTGAAGCGGCGCTGCCTCTATCACTGGGTCGACTATCCCAATGCGGAACGCGAGCTGGAGATCGTGCGCCGCAAGGTGCCTCGGGCCAACCAGCGGCTTTCGGCCGAAGTGGTCTCCTTCATCCAGAAGCTGCGCCAACTCGACCTGTTCAAGGTACCTGGCGTCGCCGAAACCATTGACTGGGCCGGTGCACTGACCGAACTCGACAAGGTGGCGCTCGATCCGGAGACCGTGTCCGACACGATCGGCGTGCTGCTGAAATACCAGGACGACATTGCCCGCATCGGTGCGGGTGAGGGCCGGCGCATCCTCGACGAGGTCAAGGCCGAGCTCGCGGCGGCGGAGTAGGGGAATGAAGGCTTCGCGTCCCGACCCCAGAGAGGCGACCGAGGACGGGCGGATCGCCGACAACATCGTCTATTTCGCCCGCACCTTGCGCAAGGCCGGCATGCGGGTCGGACCGGCCTCGGTCAAGGATGCGATCGAGGCGGTGCTCGTCGCCGGCATCGGCTCGCGCGATGATTTTTACTGGACGCTGCACGCCGTGCTGGTCTCGCGCCATGAGGATCACGCCACCTTCGACGAAGCCTTCAGGCTGTTCTGGAAATCGCGCGAACTGATCGAGAAGCTGCTGGCGATGTTTTCGCCGGTGGCGCCTGACGTCAGGCAGAAGCAGAAGCCGCGCGCGGCCGAAAACCGCGTCAGCCAGGCGATGTTCGAGAGCCACCAGAAAAAGCAACCACCGCAGGAAGTCCCTGAGATCGAGGTCGACGCCCGCTTCACCTTTTCCGGCAACGAGGTGTTGCGGGGCAAGGATTTCGCGCAGATGAATGCAGCCGAGATGGCGGACGCCAGGAAGGCTATCGCCGAGCTGCGATTGCCTTTCGATATGGTGCGGACCAGGCGCTTCAAAGCTGATGCGCACGGCCGCCGCATCGATCCACGCGCCATGATGCGCTCGGCGGCGCGCACCGGCGGTGAACTGATCCTGCCGAAATTCCGCTCGGTCCGCGAAACACACCCGCCGCTGGTGGTACTGGCCGACATTTCCGGTTCGATGAGCCAGTACACGCGCATCTTCCTGCATTTCCTGCATGCGCTGACGGAAAAGCGCCGGCGCGTGCACACCTTCGTCTTCGGCACGCGGCTGACCAATTTGACCCGGCAGATGCGCCACCGCGATCCCGATGCCGCCCTTGCCGATTGCTCGGCGGCGGTCAAGGACTGGTCGGGCGGCACGCGCATCGGCGATACGCTGGCCGAGTTCAACCTTGTATGGTCGCGGCGCGTGCTGGGACAGGGCGCGGTGGTGCTTTTGATCACCGACGGGCTGGAGCGCGACGACGTCATGGGCTTGTCGGAAGAGATGGAGCGGCTGCACAAATCCTGCCGGCGGCTGATATGGCTGAATCCGTTGTTGCGCTTCGATGGTTTTCAGGCGCGCGCCCGAGGCGTCAAGGCGATGCTGCCGCATGTCGACGAATTCCGCTCGGTGCACAATCTCGAAGCGCTCGCCGATCTCTGCGCCTCGCTCGACAAAAAATCGGCGCTTTCGGTCGATCCGCGGCGGTGGATGGGTGCTGGCGCGAGGCACGCCGCATAGCCATATGTTTCCTGGTTCCCTGGAAAAACAGACCCTGAGAGAAGCAACGATGAGCGACAGCATGTATCTCGATGAGGCCCGCGACCCGCTGATCATCGCGGAAACCTGGATGAAGGACGGCAAGGATGTGGCTATCGCGACCGTGGTCGAGACCTGGGGTTCGGCGCCACGCCCGGTCGGCAGCCACCTTGTCATCGATGCCGATGGCAATTTCCACGGATCCGTTTCGGGTGGGTGCGTCGAGGGCGCCGTCGTGACCGAGGCGGTCGACGTCATCGGCTCCGGCAAGGCCAGGATGCTGGAGTTCGGTGTTGCCGACGAGACGGCCTGGCAGGTTGGCCTGTCCTGTGGCGGCCGCATCAAGGTTTATGTTGAGCGATTGGGCTGACCTCGGATGGATCCCTACGCGCTGAAGACGCTCAATGCCGAACGACGCGCCCGCCGCGCGGCGATCCTCGTCACAGATCTCGGTGACGGTCGCGATCGTATCGTGCGGGAGGGCGATCAGGTCGCTGGCGATCTCGGAGCGGCGATCGCCAAGGCGTTTCGGTCCGGTAATTCCGGCTCCGTCGAGGCGGAAGGACGGAGCTTTTTTCTCAATGCGCATCTGCCGCAGCCGCGCCTGGTGGTGATCGGCGCCGTCCATATCAGCCAGGCGCTCGCGCCGATGGCCCGGATCGCCGGCTATCCCCTGGAGATCATCGATCCGCGGACCGCCTTCGCCACATCAGACCGGTTTCCCGACGTCGCGTTGCATGCCGACTGGCCGCAGGATGTGCTGGAGCGCCAGCCGCTCGACAGTTACACCGCGCTCGCCGCTGTCACCCATGACCCGAAGATCGATGATTTCGCGCTGAAGGCGGCACTCGACGCCAACTGCTTCTATGTCGGGGCACTTGGCAGCCGCAAGACGCATGCCAAGCGCGTCGAGCGCCTGCTGGCGTTGGGCGCGAGTGCCGACCAGATCGCGCGTATCCACGCGCCGATCGGGCTGGACATCGGGGCGGCAAGCCCCGCCGAAATCGCCGTCGCCATTCTCGCGCAGACCATCCTTGCCTTCCGCTCGCGCGGTCTCGATGTGAAGGGCGCGGCGGCGTGAAATTTGGTCCGATACCGATCGAGGCCGCTGAGGGGGCGGTGTTGGCGCATGCCACCACGGCGGGCGAAAAGCGGTTTCGCAAGGCGCACAGGCTGAGCGCCGAAGATGTCTCCATACTCAAAGGGGCGGGTATCCTGCAGGTCGTCGCGGCCGTGCTGGCCCCTGACGATCTCGGTGAGGACGCCGCGGCGCAAACAATTGCGCAGAGCATGACCTTTGGCGGCATCGAGGCGAAGCCCGCCGCCACCGGTCGGGTCAATCTCCACGCCAAGGCGGCTGGTATCTTCACGGTCAACGCAGCTGTCATCGACGCCATCAATGCCGTCGATCCCGCCATCACCATCGCCACGCTGGCCCGGCACTCGCCGGTCGAAAAGGGCCAGATGGTCGCGACAGTGAAGATCATTCCCTTCGCGGTCTCTTCCGCGTTGGTCGACGCCGTGGTGAAAATCTGCGCCGGCGTCGAAATTTTTGCCGTCAACGCCTATCAGCCGGTGCGTGTCGGTGTCATTCAGACGGTGCTGCCGGGTACCAAACCAACTGTGCTCGACAAAACGTTGCGCGTCACCGAAGCCCGGCTGGCGCGATCGGGCGGCAGGCTGACGGCGGAGCTCCGCACGCCGCATGAGATCGGCCCTGTCGCCGAGGCCGCCATCGCGCTTGCGCGCGACAACGACATGGTGGTGATCTTCGGGGCTTCAGCCATGAGCGATTTCGCCGACGTCGTTCCGGCGGCGATCGAGAGGGCGGGCGGTACCGTCATCCGCGCGGGCATGCCTGTCGATCCCGGCAATCTGCTTGTGCTCGGCACACTCGGCGGCAAGCGCGTCATCGGCGCGCCTGGCTGCGCCCGCAGCCCCAAGGAAAACGGCTTCGACTGGGTACTCGACCGGTTGATTGCAGGCCTCGATGTCACCGCGCGCGACATCGCCGGCATGGGTGTCGGCGGCCTGCTGATGGAGATACCGACGCGGCCGCAGCCGCGCGAGCCGCTGCCGGCCAAAAACCGGCTCAAGGTCGGGATCGTGCTTCTGGCGGCGGGCCGGTCGAGCCGCATGGGCGGACCGAACAAGCTGATGGCGCTGTTCGACGGTCAACCGCTGGTGCGCCGCACCACCGAACGCGCTCTCGCCTCGAAGGCTTCAGGCACGATTGTCGTCACCGGCCATCAGCGCGAGCGGGTACGCGCGGCATTGTCGGGCCTCGACGTCACCTTCGCCGACAATCCCGATTTTGCCGATGGCCTGTCGACCTCGCTGAAGGCCGGTACTGCCTATCTCCCCGAGGACATCGCTGGTGCGATGATCGTTCTGGGAGATATGCCGGGTGTCGCATCCGACGACCTTGACAGGCTCATCAATGCCTTCCGCCGGGCCGGCGGCAACTCAGTGGTCCGCGCCTCGCATGAAGGCAAACGCGGCAATCCGGTGCTCCTGCCGCGTTCGCTGTTCGCGGCTATCACCCATCTCGAAGGCGACACCGGCGCACGCCATCTGGTCGAGGCCGAGGGGCTCGATGTCATCGATGTCGAGATCGGCGAGGGCGCATCCGTCGACGTCGACACCCGAGAGGCGCTGGAAGGCGCAGGCGGCGTGCTGCAGGATTGACAAATAGAGGTCGAATTTCGCATGCCTGATGGCATGGCCTTCACTTTCTTACTTCGCCGCCGCTTACCCCCCTCTGTCCTGCCGGACATCTCCCCCTCAGGGGGGGAGATCGGACATGACGACGGCTTTCGCCAATCGTCGATGCTGGAGAAAGGGTGCAGGGATGGACGTTGCCAATCTCCCCCCTTGAGGGGGAGATGGCCGGCAGGCCAGAGGGGGGCGCCTCGCGCTTTCCCTGCATTTCTGCTTGCAATATCCTTCTTGTTTCCAATCGCTGCTCACGCTGATGCTCTCACGCTAAAACCGTTCAAGGACGATGTCTTCACCTATCCGGCGACGCTCTCATCCGACAGCAACGGCGCCTACACGGTCCTCGACTACCGCGAGATGCGCGACATCAACCAGCGCGACGAGGTGCCGGAAAAGCGCGTACATGCCCAGTACACCGACACCGGCGTGCGCAAGGTGCAGCAGGATTTGATGCTGAAGACGGACGCCGGCGATGTCAGGCATGTCGCCGTCGGCAAGACGCAAGGGGCCGCGATCATCGTGCTCTATCTGCACGGGCAGGGCGGCAGCCGTAAGCAAGGCGTCGACGACTTCACCTTCGGCGGCAATTTCAACCGCCTCAAGAATCTGATGGCCGGCAATGGCGGGCTCTACATCTCTCCGGATTTTCCTGATTTCGGCGATAAGGGCGCAGCACTGGTCGCCGCCCTGATCGATCACTATGCCGAACAGTCCCCGGGCGCGAAAATCTTCGTCGCCTGCGGCTCGATGGGTGGCGCGCTGTGCTGGAAGCTTGCCGCACGCAAGGATACTGGCGGCCGCGTGAATGGACTGCTGCTGCTCGGATCGCTGTGGGACGAGGGTTTTCTCGCAAGTCCCGCCTTCAAGCGTCGCGTGCCGGTGTTCTTTGGCCAGGGCAGCCATGACGTGGTCTTTCCCGTGGCCAGCCAGGAAGCGTTCTTCCGCTCCATCCTTGCGAAATCAAAAACCTATCCGACCCGCTTCGTCCGCTTCGAAACCGGTACCCACGGCACGCCGATCCGCATGGTCGACTGGCGCGGCACGCTCAATTGGATGCTGTCGAAGGCGCCGTAAAGGCCAATGTGTGGACCGCTCTAAGGCGCGGTGTTGTAGTCGACAATGGTCTGCGGATTCTCCTCGCCGTCATAGGACGCGTCGACGTCATACTGAACCAGCGAAAAATCGCCGTTGCGGAACAGATACGTCCCGGCGTCCGAAGCATCGCCGACGCCGCGCCATTTGTTGAACGTGGTGATCGTGTGGGCGTCCTGGTCATAGTCGGAATTGACCGCCCATCCTGTGGTCTGGAAGCCGATTACCGTTACACTCAACAGCTTGCCTTCGCTGTCATTATTCTCGTAGCGTATATCGGTCTGGGGTTCGGCGAACTGCAATTGCCTGACAACGTCCACCTCGTCGGTCATGTAATAAACTGAGCTTTCATTGTAGGCGGCGGCCGAGCAGGAGAAGTGGAACAGGCGGGTTTCCTTGTCCGGGTCGCCCGGCTGAGCATTCTTGTCCTTGTATTTGATCGAAAAGACCTCCGGCTCATTGGCCAAAAGATCCTTGTCGCACTGATCGCCATAGGTCGCGAGGAAGGCCTTCTTGGCCTGTTCCAGCGCGGTATCCTTCTTCGGCGGCGGCGGACCGTCGCCGCAGCTTGGCGGCAACGCCTCGTCGAGATCGGCGGTGGAGGGCTTCAGCGCGCCCTTGTCGATGAAGATCGGCTGGAAGGGTGGCGCCTGGATCTGGGCATTGACCTGGCGCAGCGTGTAGCAGCCGGCGAAAACCTTCGCTTCGCCCTTCTTGTCGGTTGCCTGGATGGCGACCGGGACGTTGTAATAGATGCTGCCCGCCGCGCCCTCGTCCGAAATCGGACCGGTCCTGACCTCCACCCTGTCGGTGCCGTCATAACCCTTGACGAATGTATCGAAATCCTTTGCCGGCTTTGTATCGCCGTAGTAGCCCCAGGCGCGCGCGAATTCATGCCGGTTGATGGCGCTGTAGAGAGAGCGGACGACCGCATCCGCGCTCGACCGATCATCGACGTAAGGCGCTTCGGGTGTATCGCTGGCGGCCAATGCCGTCTGGCCTGTCGTGGCAAGGGAGAGAAGGGCAGTCGCTGCGAGAAGGGCGCGTCTCATCGGGAATCTCCGCTCGATAACGAAAATTCTACCATGGCGATTGCGGCGACGTGGTGACGCCGTGCGGCTTCAGCTTGAAAAATCGGGCTTGAGGGCGCTAGGTCCTCCCGCCGGCGTTCCTGCCGGACAGGAGATCTGACGTGACGATATCGATGTATGAGGCATCCGTGCCCGTGTTTTCAGCCAGGCTGAAGGCACTTTCCAGTGTGCTGGCGGCAGCCGAACAGAATGCGCTTGACCGCAAGATCGACCCGCAGGTGTTTTTGACGGCGCGGCTTGCGCCCGACATGTTCGCGCTGACCCGGCAGGTGCAGATCGCAACCGACCATGCCAAGGGCGCGCCGTCACGGCTGGCCGGCCGCGAAGTGCCGAAATACGAGGACAATGAAGCAAGCTTTGCCGAACTCGAAGCGAGGATCGCCAAGACGGTCGCCTATTTGGCGACTTTTTCGGCAGCCGATATCGACGGGTCGGATGACAGGATGATCGAGTTGAAGCTGGCGGGCCGGGAAACGACATTGCGCGGCATGCAGTATCTGCTGCATGTGGCCATGCCCAACTTCTATTTCCACCTCACCACCGCCTACGACATCCTTCGCCACAATGGCGTGCCGCTTGGCAAGGCGACGTTCCTGGGATCGCGTTGAGGAATTGAGATGTCCTGGATCGATCCGGGACATCTCGCACCTGCTTAGCGGATGGACATTTCGCGGGCGATGCGCGGGAAATCGGCGGGCTTGACGCCGATGTCGGCACGCTCGGCATTGCTCATCGAATGAAGCAAGGCGAGCGCCGCGCGATATCTCTGATGTTCCTGCGGGCGCGGCCGGGCGAACATTTCCGTGAAGAAACCCATGTTTCAGGCTCCTGATTGGTCCTCCACGCCAGACAGTATAGGTGAATCGTGAAGATTGTGCATTGCAGCATTTGCATGCCTGCCATGCCCGGATGATTTTTTTCGAATTTTATTGCGGGCCCGATGAGACTTCTGCGCCGCGCCAGTCGTAGGCTTCGAAGCTGGCACATGGCCAGTCTTTCCTCGCCGGCGAATTCCGGACTGCATGAAGGTGCAGTCCGGCTTTTGTTTGGGGAGCATTGATCCTCGATAGCAATCCTCGCAACGGCTAAATTCGTTAAGACCGGTGGCATGTATTTTTAACGAGCCGGTTCTATGCTCGGTAATCCAGACAGTCAGGCAAGGGGAGGCTGACATCGCTACCAGCGCCAAGCGTGATTTCGCTTCGTTGCTCGACGACCTCTTCGTTGCCTCCGACAAAGGCGACGGCAGCGAGGGCGAGGAGACCGGCGCGCGCCCATCCATCCCGTTCGACTATCTCTCGGTCGCCGATGAACTCCATTCCGGCCGCATCAAGGTATCCGCCGCGGAATATCGCGAGGCTGGTGTCGATCTGGCCAGCGAATTTGCCGCCTTGCTTGAACAGGCCAGGCTCGCCCTGGCTGGCGAAGAGCCGAAGCCGGAAGAAAAATTACCGCCAATCGATCCTGAATCGATTGCGGTCGAACTGGGATTGGATCAGCCCAAGAACGCTGCCGATTTCGGTCGCATGCGCCGCAGCTTTGCTTTCGCCAATCATCCCGACCGCGTTGCCCCGCATCTGCGCCAGCGCGCCATGATCCGCATGCAGATCGCCAATATGCTGATCGACGAGGCCAAGCGCCGCGCCGTGGCCGCCGCACGCCGCTAACCGCCTCTGCTCACGCAAAAGTCGGCCCGGCGAGGCTTGGAGAGCGCCTCCGCTTTTCCTATAAGATGCGAATTCCTCTCCGCGCAGCCGCGCATACCTTCCCTCCGGAGCAGAATTCGATGCACAAACGCCGTCTCGGCCGAACCGATCTTCTTGTTACCCAGATTTGCCTCGGTTCGATGACCTGGGGCCAGCAAAACACCGAGGCCGAGGGCCATGCCCAGATGGACCTGGCCTTCTCGCGTGGCGTCAATTTCATCGACACCGCCGAACTTTATCCGATCCCGCCCAAGGCGGAGACGCAAGGACGGACCGAGACGATCATCGGCAGCTGGATGAAGGCCAAGGGCAATCGCGACAAGGTGATCCTTGCCTCAAAGGTTGTCGGTCGCACGGCCAATGCCTGGTTTCGCGGCAACCGGCCCTCTCAGTTGGTACGGGCCGATATCTTTGATGCCATCGACAAGTCGCTGGCCAAGCTCGGCACGGACTATCTCGACCTTTATCAAATCCATTGGCCGGAACGAGACATCCCCTGGGGTGCCAACCCGACGCGCATCGGGGCGGTGGCGCGGCGTGCCGATTCTGTCGGCGCACCAGTCGGCGAAACGCCTATCGCCGAGACGCTCGCGGTGTTCGAGGAACTGGTGAAGACAGGAAAAATCCGCCATTTCGGCCTTTCGAACGAGAGTTCGTGGGGCGTGATGCGCTTCCTCGCAGAGGCCGGCAAAGAGATCGGTCCGCGCGTCGCCTCGATCCAGAACGCCTACAACCTCGTCAACCGCACCTTCGAGGTGAACCTCGCCGAGATTTGCGAGCGCGAAGGGGTGTCGCTGCTTGCCTATTCGCCGCTTGCACAGGGTTATCTGACCGGCAAATACGATCACGGCGCCCGCCCGCAGGGCTCGCGCTCGCAACTGTTCAATCGCGGTCAGCGTTATGAGACGCCCAATGCCGCCGAAGCGCAACTCGAATACAATGAGCTGGCGCGCTCTTTCGGTCTGGAGCCGGCGTTGTTCGCCAATGCCTATGTCTCGAGCCGGCCCTTCGTGACCTCCAACATCATCGGCGCGACGACCATTTCCCAACTGGAAATGGCGCTGTCCTCGGTGGATGTCGTCTGGACCGAAGAAATGCAGAAGGCGGTGGATGCCGTTCACCAGAGGGTCGGCAATCCCTGTCCGTGACCGATCCCGGGGGCGGAATTGTCGAGTAACAGCAAAGGGGTGGAGACAATGGTGGACTTTTCGATCGAGGCCGTGCGTGGAAAATTTCCCGCTCTCTCGCTGACCGACAAAGGACGCCGACGTATCTATCTCGACAATCCTGCCGGCACGCAGGTGCCTCAGGCCGTGGCCGACGCGGTCTCGCGCTGCCTTTTGACGACCAACGCCAATCTCGGCGGCCATTTTGAAACGACGATCGCGGCGCAGCAGGTCGTCGACGAGGCGCATCAGGCGATGGCCGATTTCCTCGGTGCGGCAAGCCCGCAGGAAATCATCATCGGCGCCAACATGACGACGCTGACCTATCATATGTCGCGAACGCTCGGCCGCACGATGAAGCCCGGTGACGAAATCATCCTCACCCGCATGGACCATGAGGGCAATGTGTCGCCCTGGCTGCAACTGGCTGAGGACCTTGGCCTCGTCGTGCACTGGCTGCCGTTCGACGAAAAGACCTGGCAGATCGAGGAGGCGACGCTGGCAAGTCTGTTGTCCGGGAAGACTCGGCTGGTGGCGTTGAACTACGCCAGCAATCTCACCGGCTCGATCAACAGGGTCAAGTCCTTGACCCAACTTGCAAAAAACGCCGGAGCGCTGGTCTATGTCGATGCCGTGCAATTCGCGCCGCATGGCCTGATCGACGTGCAGGAGCTCGGCTGCGATTTTTTGATCTGCTCGGCCTACAAGTTCTTCGGTCCGCATATGGGCATATTGTGGGGCCGGCGCGACGTTATCGATGGTTTGAAAGCCTATAAATGCCGCTGTTCCTCGAACGGACTGCCAGAGCGTTTCGAACTCGGCACGCCGCAGATCGAACTGATGGCCGGGCTCACGGCCTCGGTCGACTATTTTGCCGCACTCGGCACGTCGGCCGGCGAGGACGGGTCGAGAAGGCGCAGGATTGCCAAGGCGTTCGAAGTTTCCATCGCCTATGAAAACCCGCTGGCACAAAGGCTGATCGATGGGCTGTCCGACATTTCAGGCCTGTCCGTCCATGGCATCACCGATCCGAAACGGCTCGGCGATCGTGTGCCGACTGTCTCCTTCACCGTGGACGGCATAGTGCCCGAAACGATCGTGAGGCAGATGAACGCCGAAAACATCTTCCTGTGGTCGGGCCACAACTATGCCTGGGAGATCGTCCACCAGCTCGGCATTCCTGCCGATCAGGGCGTCGTGCGCATCGGCATCGCGCACTACAATACGGCGTCCGAAATCGACGAGACGCTTGAGAGCGTTCACCGGGTGATTGCCATGCTCAGGCAGCAACGCCCCTGACGCGAGCTTGCATTGTCACCGCGCCTTGCCGCCAAAACCGGTGAGGAAGGCGGTGAGATTGTCGCCGAGCGCATCACAGAGATAGCCGCCCTCCTGGACGATGACCGTCGGCAGGCCAAGCCCGGCGATCGCCTCGCCGATGCGAGAAAAGCCCGGCGTCGTCACCGAGAGCCCGCCGAACGGATCGCCTTCGAACGCGTCGAGGCCGAGCGCCACGACCAGCGCATCGGGAGAGAAGGCGCGGATACGCTGGAACGCCACGCCGAGCGCTTCCAGAAACGCCGCATCCGCGGATTTCCGCGGCAGCGGCAGGTTGAAATTGTAGCCAAGTCCGGGACCTTCACCGCGCTCGTCGGCGTGGCCCCAGAAGAACGGGTAGAACCGCACCGGATCGGCATGCAGCGACACCGTCAGCACATCAGGTCGCGCATAAAAAATGCCTTGCGTCCCGTTGCCGTGATGCAGGTCGACATCAAGGATCGCCACGCGGGCCGCCTGTTTGCGCAGTATTTGTGCCGCAACGGCTGAGTTGTTGATGAAGCAGAAGCCGCCGGCGACATCGGCAAAGGCGTGGTGGCCGGGCGGGCGGCATAGGGCATAGGCGCCGGAAGCGCCTGCCACCACCGTTTCCGCCGCCTCGACCGCGCTCCAGGCGCTCCACAGTGCACTTTGCCATGTCTCGCCTGAGATCGGGCAAGCGGTGTCAGCCATGTGATAGCCGGCCTGGCCGACGGCGGAGGCCGGATAGGAGCCGTTGCGGGCGATCGGATGGATATTGGGGATGACCTCGGCCGATGCGCCAGCGATGCGCTGCCAGCGTTCGAAAATATGTTCGAGAAAGTCGAGATATTCGGGCGTGTGCACCGCCGAGACCGGACCGAGGCCGTGATCGCGCGGCCGCTCGATCGTGCAGCCGGCGGACTTTGCGCCGGCTAACAATCTTTCGACGCGTTCCGGTTTTTCCGGGTTGGGCTGCGCCGCGCCGCTGGAAAGAAAGGCCTTGGGGTCGTGCCGCTTCTGCTCCTGCGCATAGAAGGCTTTCATTCCTGCTCCCCATTTTCCGGCGCGTCGGCGAAGGCGAAAAAGGCCTCGCCGATGATTTTCTGCGTCTGCTCGTAACTCGACCAGGCAATGCCCAGCCTCTCGTAAAAGGCCTTGGCGCCCTCATTGTCGGTATCGACGGACAACCTGAGATAGACCCCGCCATGCTTGCGGCACTCGGCCGCCACGCGCCGCAGCAGGCGCTCGCCGATCTTGCGGCCACGGAACCGGTCCTCGACATAGAGGTCCTGCACATAGACGCCAGGCCGGCCCATCCATGTCGAGAAGATCGGGAAATGCAGGCAAAGTCCGGCGAATTCGCCATCGACTTCGGCGATCAGGGTCGAGAAGGCGGGCCTTTCGCCGAAGCCCCAGGTTCTGAGATCGTCCGCCGTCGCGATGATTTCCTCGGGCGCACCGATATGGGTGCCGAGTTTCAGGATCGCCGCGTGGATGGTTTCGACATCATCGATGGTGCCGGGGCGGAGGAGGATCGCACTCATCACAGGCGCTGTCATCTCGTCAAAACGCCACCCGGTCACCGCCCTTGAGCGCCAGCATGTCGCGCGCTTCCGTAGGTGTGGCAATCTCCAGAGAAAGCCCGTCAAGAATGCCACGGATGCGGCGCACCTGGTCGGCGTTGGATTTCGCCAGCTGGCGGCCATCGTAGAGGCTGTCTTCCAGCCCGACACGCACATTGCCGCCCATCGCGGCTGCGATCGAGATCAGCGGCATCTGGTTCCGGCCGGCGGCGAGCACCGAGAACTGGTAGCTGTCGCCGAACAATTTGTCGGCAATGCGCTTCATATGGACGAGATTGTCAGGGTCGGCGCCGATTCCGCCCAGGATGCCCAGCACGAACTGGATGAACAGCGGCCCCGACACCAGCCCCCGGTCGCGGAAATGCGCCAGTGAATAGAGGTGGCCGACATCGTAGCACTCGAATTCGAAGCGGGTGCCGCAGCCTTTGCCCAGCCGCTCGAGCACGCCTTCCATGTCGGCGAAGGTGTTCTTGAAGATGGTGTCGCGCGTGGCTTCGAGCAGCTTCGGTTCCCATTCGTGCTGCCATTCCCTTGGCTTTTCGAGCATCGGGAACAGCGCGAAATTCATCGAACCCATATTGAGCGAGCACATTTCGGGCTGGGCCCGAAGCGGCGCCGCCAACCGCTGGTCGAGCGTCATTAGCGAGGAGCCGCCGGTGGTGATGTTGATCACCGCATCGGTCGCCTGCTTGATGCGCGGCAGGAACTGCATGAACACATCGGGATCGGCGGTCGGCCGCCCGTCCTTTGGGTCGCGGGCATGCAGATGCAGGATCGAGGCGCCGGCCTCGGCCGCGGCGATGGCATCCGCGGCAATCTGGTCCGGCGTCACCGGCAGATAGGGCGACATCGACGGCGTGTGTACCGAGCCGGTGACGGCGCAGGTGATGATGACTTTACGCGGTGCCATTTTGCTCTATCCCCGGCTTTCGACCGGCAGGTCTAGCTCGGAGGCGAGAATCTCCAGCGAGTCACCGATGATGGAGATGATCTCGCCAACTTGCTCGCTGGTGACGATCATCGGCGGCGCCACCATGAAATTGTCGCCGTCGACGCCGCCCTTGACCCTGCGGCCATAGATGATCAGCCCGCGCTCATAGGCGAGGTCGAGCAGCCGCTGCGTCGCCTTCTTGCCTTGGTCGATTGGCCTTAGCGTATCGGGATCGGCGACCATTTCGGCACCAGTGAGCAAGCCCTTGCCGCGCACGTCAGCGATGAACGGGAAGCGCTTGGCCAGCCCCTTCAGCCCGTCCATCAGCACGTCGCCCATGGCAGCCGCGTTGGCGATCAGGTCGAGCCGGTCCATTTCGCCCAGCACCGCAAGCCCGGCGGCGCAGGCCAGCGGATTGCCGGCATAGGTATGGCCATGCTGGAAACCGCCTGACGCGAGCAGCGGCTCGACCAGTCGCATCGGCGCCGCCAGCGCGCCGAGTGGCGCATAACCCGAGCCGAGCCCCTTCGACAGCGCGACGATATCAGGCTTGCAGTTCCAGTGGTCGCCGCCGAGGAATCTGCCGGTGCGGCCGGCACCGCTCATCACCTCGTCATGGATGAGCAGGATGCCGTAGCGATCGCAGATCTCGCGGATGCGGGCGTAATAGCTGTCCGGCGCCACCAGGGCCGCGGTCGCGGCGCCGCCGATCGGCTCCATGATGAAGGCGACGACGCTTTCAGGACCTTCGGCAAGGATCTTTTCCTCCAGCATGTCGGCATAGCGGACGCCGCGCTGCTCCATCGAGAGATTGTCGCGGTCGCGCCAGGCGGTCGGTGCCGGCACGGTCGGCATCACCCGCATCATCGGTGTGAAAGTCTCGGCCAGCGCGTCGTCGCCGGTGATCGACAGCGAACCCAGCGTCCCGCCATGATAGGAAGGAAAGCGGGTGATCACTTTCCAGCGGCTGGCCTGGCCGGTCGCGACAGCCCATTGCCGTGCCAGCTTGATGCAGGATTCCGTCGCTTCGGAACCGCCGGAGACGAAGAAGATGCGGTCCATTCCTTCCGGCAATTTTCCAGCCAGTTCTCGCGCCAGTTCTTCCGCCGGCTCGTTCTCGAAATGCAGCCGGTAGGCGAAGGTGGCGCGGTCCATCTGCCGCTTCATCGCATCGAGCACATTGCGGTTGGAATGGCCGATATTGGCGACCATCGGGCCGCTCGATCCGTCGATGAAACGGCGGCCATCCTGCGTCCACATGTAGATACCTTCGGCGCGGTCGATCAGCGGCCGGCGCAGGCTGGAGAGATAGAACAGATGCGATTGGCGCCGGGCGTCAGTGTCTTGAACGGCAGGCTGGACTTTCGACATGTCAGGACTTTCCAAGATAGCGGTCGAGGACATTCTGGGTGACGCGTTCGACCATCGGGTCCTGTCTTAGCAGACCGGCGACCCATTCGCAGCTTCCGGCGTGGAACACCTCGCCCTTGCCGCGTGCAAAATTGACGATCATGCCATTGCCGCGTTTGACCTTTTCGAGATTGGCGTCGCTCGCCTCGCCGAACAAAGTTTCGGCGGTGAAGCGGCCATCCTCGTCGGTGAGGAACTGGTCCTCGATCGGAATGTCGGCGCTTTCTTCGACCTGGCTGGCCATGCCGACGGCGAGAACTTGCAGGCCGTCAGGCGCGCCGCTGGTCGCGGTCGGATGGGGCAGGCCGCCGCGTATCTCGAAATCGAGCCCGTCGACCTCATAGCCATAGACATGGCCGTCGGCGCCGAGCAGGTCGCCGTAATAGATGCCGGTGCCGGCGAAGGCCCAGTGCTCGGGCCGATAGACCGGAAAGCCGCGTATGCCACGTGGCGCGCAGCCACCCCAGCCGGCATAGACACCACGTGTGGCGTTGAGCCCGAAGGTCGCCGAACCCGGCCGGCCGATTTCGGGCGCTTCCCAGGAATTGGTGGCGCGTGTCACGTCGCCGCCGCGATAGGCGGGATCCTCGGCCCGGGCGCGGTATTTGTAGCAAACCTGCCGGAGGCCTTCGTCCTCCAGCCGGGTCTGCCACATGAAATTGCCGGCAAAGCGCGCCGCATGGCCGCCGCGCTCGACATAGAAGTCGACCGCATCGCGCATTTCCCAGGTCCAGTATTCGTCGTGGCCGACGAAGACCGCGCAGTCATATCCGTCGAGAATCTCGGGCGAAAAATGCAGATCGTGCTGGCTTGTCAGGTCGACATCGTAACCAGCCCGTTCGGCAAAGCGAAAAAAATGGCTGTCGTAGCTGGCCCAGCCCGACGAAGCGTATTTCTTCGAATGGCCGGTGGCGAGCGCCCATTCCATGTGCGGATAGCGCGGCGCGGTCTTCGGCGGCACCGCGATCTCCAACGGCACGCGCGGCGCATCCCCGGGCAGCACGACGAAGCCGCGGCACCAGGGGCGCTGCGTCGACACGATGGGCGAGTACTGGTTGCGGTCGGGCCCGGTGATGCCCTGATAGTGGTTGGAGCCGCCCCAGGTATTGTAGGCAAGCCAGGTGCCCGTCGCCGCCACCTGCAGAACACGGCCGGGCTTCTTGCCTGGCTGCGGGCTGACAATGAACAGATGGTGGGATCGGATCGGCTTGCCGTCGCGTCCGTCGGCGGTCAGGGTCACGCGGTAGGCGCCGGACGGCCAGTCGTTTTCCACACGGAATTCATAGGAGGCTTCCCAGCCGCAGCCTTCTGCCGAGCATTGGTCCGGACTGTCCTGCCAGCGCGATGCGATGCCCGATTTCTCGAACGCCCTCGTCTCGGCGCCGCCGTCCCGAACGATGGTCATGCCGAAGGACGGAGCCGTGGAACTGACATGCAGCGTCACGGTTTCGCCGGCACGATACGAAAATCGGTCGCTGTAGCACCAGATCTCGCCGCGCTCGCCATCCATGCCCGGCCATTCGTAATAGTGACCGCGCACCGCGTGGCGGCGTTGCTCGGGCGTCAGCCCGAAATCGGGAAATTCGGTCGGCAGGTTGATCATGAAGCCCTGGCCCATCGGAGGCGCCATTTCGGCGATCCGCCGGCCAGGCGTCAAATGGAAACGATCATGCCAGCATTCGTTAGCCGCACCCTTGGCCGCGCTCAGCAAACGGACTATCTCAGAGGGCGGCGGCGGTTCCGCCACGGGGACAGGCATGCTCAGGGTGCAAAAGGTCAAGGTCGACGATATCTACGTGCCCACCGCGCGCAAGAAGACGCTGCACCCCGAAACCGTCCGGCATCTGGCCGAGGATATACTGGAAAACGGCATGAAGACGCCGATCCAGGTCCGCCATGACGGGAAGCGGCACATACTTGTCGAAGGACTGCATCGTCTGGAGGCAGCCAAGTGGCTCGGCGAGTCAGACATCGACGCCTATCTGGTGCAAGCCAAGCGCCACTGACGCGCAGTTTTTAGCCGACCGACAATGCCTGGCTGATCCTCGCCAGACAAAATTTCCACAGACCATGTCGGCCCGCGCCGTGTTCGCTCGTCCTTGGGCAGAACCGGAGGAGACCCGACATGTCCAGATCGACTTTTATCGCCATTCTTGCCTCGCTCGCAGCCTTGGTGGCTGCGTCGGGCCCAGCCAACACAGAGGAGTCAAAGCCTGCCATGACGACCGAAACGACAACACTGCCGAAGCCGCAAAAATCCGGCCTGCTGCCGATCAACGGCGTGAACTACTATTACGCCGTCTATGGGAAGGGTGAGCCGCTGCTTCTGCTGCATGGCGGCCTCGGCTCCTTCGATATGTTCGCGCCGATCTTGCCCAAGCTTGCCGAAAACCGCACCGTCATCGGGGTCGACCTGCAGGGGCACGGCCGCACGGCGCTTGGCGACCGGCCATTCAGCCTGGAGGCGATCGGCGACGACATGGCCGGTATCGTCAAGGCACTCGGTTACGACAAGGTCGACGTCATGGGCTATTCGCTCGGCGGCGGCGTTGCTTTCCGCATGGCGGTCCAGCATCCCGAGGCTGTGCGCCGGCTGGTCCTTGTCTCGACAGGCTATGCGGCCGACGGCTTTTACGATGAGATGCGCCCGCAGCAGGCGCAGGTGAGCGCCGCCGCGGCGGCGTTCATGAAAGACACGCCGATGTACAAATCCTACGTCGCCGTCGCGCCGCATCCGGAAGACTTCCCGAAACTGCTCGACGCGCTCGGCAATTTCATGCGCCAGAACTACGACTTCTCGGCCGATGTTCCCAAGCTGAAGATGCCGGTCATGCTCGCTTACGGCGACAGCGACATGTACAAGCCTGAGCATGAGATCAAGTTCTACCAGATGCTCGGCGGTGGTCTGAAGGATGCCGGCTGGATGCGCGAGAACCTGTCGCAGAACCGTCTGGCGATCCTGCCCAACCGCACCCACTACGACGTCTTCTTCGCCCCGGAACTGACGGCCGCCGCGCTGCCGTTCCTCAACGGTGAGACCAAGGTGAAGAGCTGGGACGAGGTGGTCGGCGAAGCCGAATGACCCCTACCATCTCCGCCGGCCGTCTCCAGCGAGACGGCCGGCGAGTTTTTCAGGAAGCCTTGGCTCGGCGCGGCTGCCTCAGATGCTTGATGCCGCTCATCTCGACGAAGTTCGTCGCCGACTCCCAGAGATAGTCACCGTAGAGAAACGGCTCGAACGGTTCGGCGTCGTCCAACGGCAGAGGCGATATCTCCGCATCGACACGCGGCTCGTAGAAGAACGGTATAGAGAACCGCACCGTTTTCGGCGCAATGACCCGGTGCCGTGTCGCCCGCACGCGGCCGCCGGTCCAGTGTTCCAGCAACTGGCCGAAATTGACCGCCAGCGTGCCGTTGGCTGGAGGCACGTCGATCCATTCGCCGGCGAGGTTCTTCGCTTGCAAGCCCTCGACGCCGTCCTGCGCCAGCAAAGTGACGAAGCCTGAATCGGCATGTTCGCGGCCGATGATGGTGCGCGTCTCGCCCTTGTGGATCACCGAAAACTCCGGCCCGCCGGTATCGACGCCGGCGTCACGCAGGGGATAGCGGATCAGGCGCAGCGTGGAGATGCCGCCGTCGAAATAGGCATCGAAGATCAGTTCAGGCAGGCCAAGCCCGCGGGCGATCGACCGCATCAGCATGGTGCCGACCGTCTCCATCGCGCGATAGTAGTCGGCTGCGGCGGTACGCCAGCCTGGCAGCGCATTTTCGGCCGGCAGTGGTGTCGGCTCGCACAAGGGATCGTCGGAGGCTGACAGTCGCGCCGCGTCGGCAAGGTCCGGCCCCATGTCGATACCTTCCTTGTAGGAAACGGCTTGCGGCTGCAGCGGAAACCAGCCGCGGTAGAAATTCTTCTTCGTGTGATCGAAATTCCAGCGCAGCAGTTTCTGCTTCTCGGCGTCGGGAAGCGAAAAGATGCGCAGCACTTGCGCGCGCTTGTCCGGCGTCAGCCAGTCATCGCCGGGAAAATCCCGAACCGCCATGAAACCGATGCCAGCGGCGGCGGCCATGATCCTGGCGTCGCAGCGGTCGCGGGCGGGCGAGGGCGGTCCGAACAGAGCCGCAATGCCGATTGTTTCGATGTCCGCTGTCATGACGATCCTGCCACATCACGATAATCGATGACCTTGTATCAAAGCTTTTCAATTGACCCAATCGGTCTCGCCGCTACCTTGCCGCCTGTTCACTCCACCAATGGATCCAGACGATGGCAAAATATGAGGGCGGATGCCTATGCAGGGCGGTGCGCTACCGCACCGACGCCGACCCCATCAACGAGCGCATCTGTCATTGCCGGCTCTGCCAGAAGGCGATCGGCGCGGCCTTCAACGCGCGCGTTCTGTTCCGCATCGATGATGTGACGGTCGAGGGTCCGTTGGCCACGGTCAACACCTCGCCGGATCTCAAGCGCGGTTTTTGCCCGAACTGCGGAACGACGATGTTTTCGCGGCGCGATTCCGCCGGCATCATCGGCCTTACGACCGGTTCGCTCGACGACCCGTCGCTGTTCAGGCCCCAGATGCATATCTGGACCACCTCGAAACAGCCCTGGGTGATGCTGGACGACGGCCTGCCGCAATATGAAGGCGCTCCGCCGGCCTAGGCTTCCTCCTTCCCGTCAACAGGAGGACGTGCCCCAGGATGACCAAAAAATAGCCCAACGAGACACGCGATAGCCGGCAAAGCGTCATTGGCGGGCCATCTTTGTCACCCTATCTAAGCGTCGCGGGCCCGGCATTCGAGGAGACGACGGATGAACGACAGCATCAGCACCCTGGACGAGCTTTTGAGCGATCCGATGGTCCTGCTTGTGATGGAGCGTGACCGTGTGCGCCCGGAACAGGTGCGCATGCTGCTCGAACGGGCTCGCCGGCCATCCGCGGAGGAGCCTGTCGTGCCGCCCGCGCATGTGATTGCCAGGACCTGCCAGAAACTTTGGCTTTGCCCGTAATCGTCTTGCCAACCTCCACCCATGGGAGCATCGCCGGCCCTTCGGGCCGGGTTGAACCGTGCGCGCCTGACGCGGCGGCGCCAGCTTACAAATCCGTAAATTGATTCTACGCTACATGACGATATGGCTTGCCGGGCACCGATCGCCATCGATGCCTTCGCTAGTCCGATCCCTCCCGCATGGAACCCGACATGGCTGATATCTGCACGCAAGGCGTCGACACGGGCTTTGTCGGCCTTGGATTTGCCAAGGTCGCATTCCTCGGCCTGGTGCAAGGCATCACAGAACTGCTGCCGATTTCCTCGACCGCCCATATGCGCATCGTGCCGGCCGTGCTTGGATGGCAGGATCCGGGCTCCGCTTTCTCCGCCGCCATGCAACTGGCGGCCCTTGCCGCCGTGGTCAGCTATTTCTGGGGCGACGTAAGGGATCTTTTGTTCGGGTCACTCGCCGCTCTCACGCGTCGTGATTTTGCCGACCGGCATTTCCGTCTGGCGCTGTGGATCGTGCTGGCGACGATCCCCATCGTCATCGCCGGCGGGGCGCTCTCGGGCGTTCTCAACGCCTGCAATTCGCCGTTGCGCAGCCTGACAGTAATTGGCTGGGCCTGCATCGTCATGGCGGTCCTGCTGGGGCTGGCTGAAATCCTTGCCCGCCATCGGCGCACCATGGCCGACGCGTCGCGGGCCGATGCATTGCTGGTCGGCATCGCGCAGATCGGTGCCTTGATACCCGGTGTTTCCCGTTCCGGCTCGACCCTGACGGCGGCACTGGGGCTTGGCTTCAAGCGGGCGGAGGCAGCCCGTTTCTCGTTCCTGCTCGGGTTGCCGGCCATCGCGCTTGCCGGCCTCAAGGAATTATGGGAGCTGCACAAGGTGCATCTCGATGCCCATGGATGGTCGGTTCTCGGTCTGGGACTGCTCGTGGCTTCGATATCGGCCTTTTTCGCCATCTGGGGCCTGATGCGCGTGCTGGAACGCTTCTCCGCATGGCCTTTCGTTATCTGTCGCGGTGTGCTCGGGGTCGTCCTGCTGATGGGCGTGGCGATGGGGTGGCTTGTCTAGGCCGGACCGGCACGCCTCCGGTGTTGCGCGGCTGCAACCGCCAGGAGAGCATCAACCCATGCCCGAAGATGTGATCGCACGCCTTCATTGACTCCCGGCAATATCCGCCCTTAACGTTCTGTTAACAAAACAGATGGGCGGGGCCGGATGGCATCCTCGATGGGTTGGCGCCGGAAGGCGAAGGGGCTGGGGCTTGCGATTGGCCTGATTGCTTTCTGTTCGGCGGCGAGTTCCGCCTACACGGCTCCCGTCTCCATGGTTATCGGCGGCTCGACCTCCCAGCCGATCGGCCACTATGATTTTTGCAAGATCCATTCCGCCGAGTGCTCGATCCGTTCACCCGACAGCGAGCCGGCACGCTTGACCGCCAGGCTGTCGCGGGAGATCAGCGCCGTAAACCTTTCGGTCAACGCGCGCGTCAAGCCGATGAGCGACATGGACAATTACGGCAAGGAGGAATGGTGGGCCTATCCGGACAATGGCTTCGGCGATTGCGAGGATTACGCGCTGGAGAAGCGGCGTGAGCTCAACAGCCTGGGCATTGCCATAGCCAATCTCCTGATGACGGTGGTTCGCAAGCCGGACGGCGAAGGCCATGCCGTGCTGACGGTGCGTACCGACAAGGGCGACTTCATCCTCGACAATCTTGTCGACAAGGTTCGTCTCTGGAACCAGACGCCGTATCGCTATCTGAAAAGGCAGGCGAGCGACGACACCGGGCACTGGGTCTCCATTCTTGCCGGCGAAGAGAAGCTGGTCAGCGCCGTCAAATAGCCGTCGCGGGCCGTCCGGGCCGTAGTCCACGCCCATCAAGCAAATCCTTCATCGTGCCGGCAAGCGGTGCTATCCACGACAGTTCGTTGGAACCGACAATCCGGAACGCGCATGGATTTTTTGACACTCCTGCATTCGGCACCCTTGTTGCTGGCCTTGCTCAAGGCCGCGTTGCCGCACGCGGTCGCCACGACGGTGGCATTCGGCCAGTGGTTCGCTTCGGTGCCGCCGTGCCGTGACGTCGCCTTCGAGGCGGCGAGCTTTCTCGTCTGCGAGGTCGATCCAAAGCTGTATTCGATCGAACTGTTCTGGAAAGACCCGGCGGGCAAGCCTTTTCAATCGTTGCACAATCTCGACGACGCCCAGCGCACGGCCGGACGTACCATGCTGTTTGCCATCAATGCCGGCATGTATCATCCCGACCTCAGGCCGGTCGGCCTCTATGTCGAACGCGGCCAGGAAATGGCCGGTGTGAAGACGGGATCGGGTAGCGGCAATTTTTCGCTGCAGCCGAATGGCATCTTTTACATCGACGGCGGTAAGGCCGTGGTCCGGGCGACCAGGGACTTTGTCAGGCAGCGGCCAGCGACCGACTATGCGACCCAATCAGGGCCAATGCTGGTGATCGACGGCCAGCTTCACCCGAAATTCCGGTACGACGGCACGTCGCGCAAGAGCCGCGATGGCGTCGGGGTGCGAAAGGATGGGATTGCCGTCTTTGCCATTTCGAACGGCACGGTGACGTTCCATGCATTCGCCCGCCTGTTTCGTGACGTGCTCGGCTGCGACAACGCGCTCTTTCTCGACGGCACGATATCGAGCCTGCTCGCTCCGGCCATCGGCCGCAACGACGACTACTGGAACCTGGGGCCGATGATCGGCGTCTTCAGGAAGCGCGGCTGACGCTGGGCGCCCTCGATCGCGACACGCGCTAAGCCCGTGTATCGCGGCTGCCTCGCAGCCTGATGACAATTATTGCGACGATGATCGCCGCCACCATGGCCGCGATCACCGCCAGGCCGAACAGGCTGGTCGCGTCGAGTTCGGGCAGATTGTCGGCCCCTTTCGCCACCAGCCATCCAGGCGACAGCACGACCGGCGCCCAGACGATCGCCGACAGGATGTTGGCGATCTGGAAGCGGCGCCTGTTCATCCCCATCATGCCCGCGACCAGCGGCACGGTGGCACGCACGGGACCAAAGAAGCGGCCGACGAAAACCGCGGCGAAACCGTAGCGCTGGAAGAACAGGCGCGCCCTGGCGATCTCGCGGCGATAGCGGTTGAGCGGCCATTTGTGGACGACGCCGCGCCCGAGCCATTTGCCAAGAAAATAGGAGATGGTGTCGCCGAGCGTCGCACCGATCATCGCGGCGAGGAGAACCGGCAGCGGCTGGACGATACCGGCGCCCACCAGGCCGCCGACGATGATCAGCACCGTGGTGCCGGGCAACAGGATGCCGACCAGCACCAGCGATTCGCCGAAGGCCAGCAAGCCGACCACGAGGCCCGCCCAGGCCTGATGGTTCTCGATGAAACAAACGCTCTGGTCGATGAACGACTGCACGCCAGCTCCCTTTAAAGTGTTCCTCAGCTGCCGCTGTCGAGCAGGCCCCTGAGTTCGTCGAGCTTGTCGTTGACGAGCCAGCCGTAATAATTCTCGACCGGCAGCTTGCCGCCCTTGCCGCTGGCAAGGGCGGCCGCCCGCTGCCGTGGCTGGCCGACATTGTAGAGCGTGGCCGTGATGCCCGGATTGCCCGAGATGTCGAAACCCTGCTCCTTGTAGGCATCGATGGCGTCGCGCACGATCGCGGCGATGTAGACGATGCTGCGGTCCGGATCCATGACATCGCGATAGATCGCCTGTGGGTGGTCCGGCGTGAGCCTATCGTAGCCGCTCACCTTGTTGACGAGGTCGGTGACCTCGAGCGCGGTCAGCGGGCTGATCTGGCCGAGACCGAAAGTCTGGCCGGCGAAGAAGGGCTGGAAGAACGCCTGCTGGAAGGTCACCGCGTCATAGGTGATGCCGTCGACCGTCTTGCCACGAAAATGCTCGACCCAGATCCTGTCGCGGCAGCTCCATAGGGAAGCGCTGTCCTTGGCCTGCGCGCAACCGGCGAATTCCGGGCGCTGGACAAAGGTCTGCACCGGCACGCCCTTGTAGCGGAAGGAGAAGTCGAGGCCGGAATAGGACAGCGCCTTCACATAATAGGTCTGCACCGAGCCGACAGCGGTGACGTTGTAAGTATGCTCACCGACCAGCGCACCCACGATATGGATGGGATCGATATCGTAAGCCGCCGCCACCTGCTTGATGTGCGCCACGAGCTTCTTCTCGCGCTTCAACAGCGCGACGATCTTTTCGTACTTCTCACCGTAGGTGGTCTTGAAGGCGCGGGTTCGTGTGGCCGATGCCTCCGGGATTGGCGGCTGTGTCGCGGAACGATTTCCTCGGGGGACGACGACCAGGCCGTTCGCATGCGCCGCCTGTAGCGGAGCGGCGAGCAGGAGGACCAGGAGAAGTCGCTGCAAAGCGGTCATCGGGCGCCTTTTCAGGGTTCTTGGGAACGCCGGCGCAAACGCCGCACATCCGTTCTCAACAGCCACATCATGGCGCTGTCAAGGCTTGGCCGGACCGCTGCCGGCGGCCGTCTGAAAGGGGCCACAGCTATGGTAAAAACTTGATTCAATCTTTATTGGTAATTTCTCGTTCATAACTCGTCTGGTTGTCCGTCGGCCGTTGCCTTCGGTCTGTTGTGTTTTGAGTACAGGTCCAGATGCGGTTACCAGGCGTCATCAGTTTCGTGATCGCATCGCTGTGCCTTGCCGGCTGTTCGTCGACATCGGGCATGGATGCGCTCGACATGCAGAAGCCATCCAGTGAAACCACCAGTTCGGTTGTCCGGCCAAGCGCGCCGATCGCATCCGTTCCGGGGGCCAAGGCAAACGCGGCGCGCAACCGGGTCGAGGTTGCGCCCGAGGACGACACCGCTCGGCCCTTTGGCCTGGCGGAGGAAGAGACGGTGGCGTTTCCCGCAGCCGAACTGCCCGACAGCATCGAGCCCCCGGTGGAAGAGGCTGCCCTGGTGTCGCCGCCGAAGCTGTTGTCGCGGGCGGCACCGCCCATGCTTGCAGGCCCGGTCACGCGCTACGGCTTCCGCGACGCCAAGCCGATCAATTTCGGCCGCTCGTCGCCCCGTCACCTTGCCGTGCACGGTGTCGACGTGTCGCGCTGGCAAGGCGACGTGAACTGGGAGAAGCTGCGCGCCCAGGGCGCCAACTTCGCCTACATCAAAGCGACCGACGGCGGCGACCATCTCGACCCGATGTTCGCCAGGAACTGGCGCGGCGCCGACGCCGCCGGCCTCAAGCGCGGCGCCTATCACTTCTTCTACTGGTGCCGCACCGCCGGCGAGCAGGCCGACTGGTTCATGCGCAACGTGCCGAAGGTGGAGGGCGCGCTGCCGCCGGTGATCGACGTCGAGTGGAACGGCGACTCCAGCTGCCAACGGCGCCCGTCGCGCGAAAAGGTGCTGGAGAAGATGCAGGTGTTCATGGACAAGCTGGAGCGCCACTACGGCCAGCGGCCGATCATCTACACGGCGCCGGATTTCTACCGAGACAACCTTCAGGGCGCCTTCCCGGACTACCCGTTCTGGCTGCGCGCTGTGGCCCGGCATCCGTCAAAGGTCTATCCCGATCGCAAGTGGCTGTTCTGGCAGTATTCGGGCTCCGGCCTGTCGCATGGCGTGACCGGCCGCATCGACCTCAACGTCTTCCATGGCGATGAGCGGCAATGGCGCGCCTGGGCCGGCGGCGGCGGCCGGCAGATGATGGCTGATTCGAACTAGGGCGGGATACCGTCCGCCGCCCAGGCGCTCATTCCCGGCCTATCGGAACTGGTTGCTCCCGCTGTGCTTTTCCTCGCTCAGCCGCAGCTTCGTCCTCAGGCTCATGATCTCGGCGATCGCGGCATCGATCATGGCGAGAAGCGTCAGCGTGTCGTGCTGGGTTGGGTCGGCCCTGACATAGGCGAGCTGGTTCACGATATCGGGTTCGTCGTCGGCTTTGTCACTCATGCGCATCGTCCCGGCTGTTGTTTCCTGGATTTTATCCGATCGGGTCAATCGTCAAGTAGCCTTTTGTCACGTCATCGTGCGGATGGCCTTGCCGGCGTTCATTTCCCAATCTTGCGAATAGACAAGACATTTTCGTCGCCGTGCTGTCTATATGCGGGCTGCTGCACTCTTGGTCGTCGGGGGACGAGTTGGAGCTCAAATTTCTATTGGTTGGCTTTGCCTGCACGGTCGCCGGCATGCTGTCGATCGTCACTTTCCTGAAATGGCGAGAGGTCAAGGCGGCCAGCCGCTGGTTGCCGACGCCTGGAAAGATCGTCTCGTCGCGCGTCGAGGCGCGCGAGGTGACGAGTTCCGGCACTGGATCGGAAAGCAGCACTTCGACCGAAATCCGCAATTTCCCGGCCATCACCTATGAGTACAAGGTGGGCGGCAAGACATTTCAAAGTTCCCACTACAGCGTGCAGGAGAATCTCGGAAATTTCGAAGTCGCCGAAACCCTTGCGCGGTTTCCGCGCGGCGCTGCGGTAACCGTGTTCTATGACCCGTCCAGCCCGGGCAAGGCCGTGATCGAGCGCACCATGCCGGACGGTGCCTTCAAGTTCATGATCCAGCTTTCGGCGGGGCTGGTGGTCGGTGCGCTGGTGCTGGTGTTTTCCGTCGGTGGCGTGCTGGAGGCAATCGGACCGCATTTGCCCAAGCCGCAGAACCTTGGTGCCGCGGCATTCCTGCTGTTCATGGGTCTTTTTGTGCTGCGCATGGGCTTTGCCCAGAAATCGATGGCCGAGCAGGCGACAAAATGGCCGACCACCGCCGGCCGTATCGATGCGTCCGGCCTGCAGGCGATCAAGATCCGCGACAGGTTCGAAGGCGTGGGATACTGGCCTTGGCGCACTGTCTTCAAATCCCGCATCATCTACAGCTATGGTGTCGCCGGACAGCGCTACAGCGCCGATCGCGTCGCTTTCGGCGCCAGCGTGACGGCCTCGCTGCCCGGCCTCGTCGGCGGTCAGGCGCGGCGGTATGTCGAGGGCGGCAAGGTCGACGTGCACTATGACCCCGACAATCCCGCCTCGGCGGTGCTCGAATGCCGGGTGCGCGGGCTCTGGCTGCTGTGGGTCTGTTCGGCAGGCTTTCTCGGCGGCGCGGCCTTGCTGGTCGGGCTGGTCTGAGTGTCGCCGCCTTCAGCAGCGGACAAGAGGTCCGCTGTCGAATCCCCGCCAGGTCAACCGCACCGTCGCGCCATCTCTTCTGATAAGGATGATGCGCGAAAAGGGTTCGTCGAGCGTTGGGTCCTCGCCATAACACTGGCTGGCGCGAACGATCCAACCGGTGGCGGTTCTGCGGAAGCTCGCGTGCTCGCAGCCGAGGTCGGGAAACGACAGGGCCGACTGATCCACCGTGAAGACAGTCTGGCGCTGGACGTCTGCGGTCGCATGGCAGTTCAACCTGTCCCTGGACCATGTCCCGACATAGGGCGCGGCCGCTGCGGCCGGCACAATCGTAGTTGCGGAGATCGCTATGATCATTGCCAAACGCTGCATCTGTTGTCCCCTGGGCCACTGTGGCTGATCATACAGATTGCGGGTGTGTGTGGGGCAAGTTTTCGACCGAGGTGCGATAAACGCAGCGGCTCCGGATTTCGCTTATGGTTTTGCACGGATGATGCGAGACTGTGCAGCCCGGCACGCAGCCGGCCCTACTTCACAACGCTTTCCCCGAGATTTCGATGATCGTTCGCAAACTGGCCTTTGTTGTCCTGGGTTCGCTCGGGCTCATGCAAGCGGCGAGCGCCAAGGAATGCCTCCTGAGCCACGCCACCTATCGGGAGCCACGTTCAGGCGCGGTCATGCAATTCCGCCCGCTCGACAACGAACCGGCGGCACTGACGACGCAGGTGTTCTCGCTGGCCGTGCCCCATACCGGCATAAGTCTGCCGGCCGACATCACCTGGACCAACGGCAAAAATGCATTTCCGCTCGGCACCATCCGCCACGCCTGCACCGACGATGATCGCGAAGCGGGTCTTCAGGACGGCAGCGGGCTGTGCAGGATATGGGACGGGCAGGTCTATGCCCTGACCGGAGGCGGCGCCGAGCAGCTGAATTCCCGCGAAGCGACACCGGCGCCGAAAGGTATCCATACGCGGAAGGCCGCAGACTTGGCTCGCGCGCAGGCGCCCTGGCTGATGTATGGTGAAGCTGTCGCTCAGGCGATGTGCTGACCCGGGGCCTTTTTGGCCTCACGCAGCCTTTTCCACGT
>NZ_JAPYKR010000018.1:0-107467 GCF_037179655.1 Mesorhizobium sp. Cs1299R1N1
GATTCACCGACGCCGATCGCGTCGAGAACATTCGCCGCGTCGCCGAAGTGGCCAAGCTGATGGCGGACGCCGGGCTGATCGTCATCGTCTCCTTCATTTCGCCGTTCAGAGCCGAGCGGCGCATGGCCAGGGAATTGATGGCCAGTGGCGAGTTCATCGAAGTCTTTGTCGACACGCCTTTCGAGGAATGCGCCAGGCGTGACCCGAAGGGTCTCTATGCGCGCGCGCTGAATGGCGAAATCAAGAATTTCACCGGTGTCGATTCTCCATATGAAGCACCGGAGAAACCGGAGATCCACCTGAAGACGCTCGGCAAGTCGCCTGAAGAGATGGTAGATGCCCTGGAACACTGGCTGAACGAGCGTGACATTGCGGAAGATCAATATGACAATGGCGGCGGCATCTGACGACACGTCGATGCTTGAGATCTTCGAGCGGCTGGCGCTAGCGGCCGGGCGTGAGGTCATGCGTGTGTTCCAAGCCGGCTGCGCGGTCGACCGCAAATCGGATTCCTCGCCGGTGACCGAGGCGGACCGCGAGAGCGAGAAGATCATCCTCGCCGGCCTGCGTACGGAATTCCCCGACATTCCCTGCGTGGCCGAGGAGGAGGCGGCGGCCGGTGTCATGCCGGGCGACCTTGGCGAGGCCTTCTTCCTCATTGATCCGCTTGACGGCACCAAGGAATTCGTGAACCGGCGCACCGACTTCACCGTCAACATCGCGCTTATCCGCCATGGCGTGCCGGAAGTCGGCGTTGTCTTCGCGCCATGCAGCGGCCGCTTCTTTTCCGGTCTGCCGGGCAGGGCGGAAGCCCTCGAAATCGATGGCGACTACCAGATCGTTTCTCGCCGGTCGATTTCGGTGAGAACGGCCGCGACGCCGCTGGCCGTGGTTGCCAGCCGCTCGCACAACACGCCTGAAACCGAAGCCTATATTCGCGACCTTGGTGCCGCCGAGATCGTCTCGGTCGGTTCGTCGCTGAAATTCTGCCTTCTCGCCAATGGCGAGGCGGATGTCTATCCGCGCTTCGGCCGCACCATGGAATGGGACACGGCGGCGGGTGACGCGGTGCTGCGCGCCGCCGGTGGCACGACACGCACGCTGGACGGCAAGCCCTTGGCCTATGGCAAGCGCAACCAGGCCGATGACGAGGACTTCGCCAATCCGCATTTCATCGCCAGCGGCAGGGTTGCAACCGCAGGACGTATCGAACGTTGAGGTGCCTTCGCCGATAACCTATCCTGTATAGGCGTTCCCTGAGTCGGTAGTTGAATGTCCTTTTTTCAGAAATGCCATGCCGTCATTCTGGGCGGGTTTCCGGTATGGACCAGCAATCGCGACGAAATAGTCCTCAGGATGTTGCTGGGCCTCTACGCCCTCTCTCCCGCCCTTTTCGTCTTCGTCGAAATGTCTCCGACGGCCCTGGCATTTGTCGCGGCACTCATGGGCGCTCTTACCCTTTTGACGAAGGGTGCGCGCTTTGGCAGGGCAACGATAGGCCTCGCCGTAACTCTGGCCCTCTTGTCCGGCTTTGTCCTGTCGAGCGCTCTGTGGTCGGTTAACGCGAGCCGCTCTCTCATGGCGGCGAGGGACCTGTTTGGCTACTCGGTCGCCGCCATCCTGCTGTTTGAGTGCATTCTGGCGCTTCCGGGCGCTCAACGCGACCGGCTCGCGCGGGTCTCATTGGTCGGCATGTTGATCGGCCTGGTGTCGGTGATGGGTTGGGAACTGTATTTTGCGTTTTTGACCGAAAATCCGCGATTTGTGGAAAATGTTTTCACCCTCCACAAGATCACGGTCTATGGAGCTTTTTTTGCCGTCATGTTTCTTGCCCAGCCGCGGTTCGTCTGGAGGGGGCTTGCGGCTCTCTTTGCCGTGCTGACATTGCTCTACGGCCAATCGACCGGCGTCAATCTGGCGATTATCTTCGTGGCGGTGATGTTTGTCATGCCCGCCAAATACCGCCAGCACGCCTTGGTCGCATTCTTCGCCGTCTATTTGTCTTTTGCCCTGATCGCCCCCTTCGTCGTCTCGCCGCTGTTCGCCTACCTCAAAACCACGGGATGGCTGGCTTTCTATCCAGGAACGTTCGCCGCGCGGCTTGATCTTTGGCAGATGATCTCGCCCCACATTGCGGACCAGCCCGTTCTCGGCCATGGCGCCAATACGATGAGAAACGCGGTCGGGGTTGTGGTGAGTCCCACATATTATGCGCAGGTGGATCTCCCAAGCGCACACAATATCGTATTCGATTTGTGGTACGAGCTCGGAGCGCTGGGCATCATTGTGTATGGGGTGCTCCTGGGCGCGATCATAAGAATGATCGGCGGTTTGCGCGGCCCCTGCCATTTCATAGCCAGCAACTACCTGATCATCGCTGTTGTCGAACTGTCGGTCGACCATCGGATCTGGTTGTCATGGGTGCTGGGCACTTTGGTCTTCACAGCAGGGATCTGCATATTGCAGTGCCGTTCCGTGACCCGGCTGGATGACCGGACCACAAGACGCGCGCCGGCCGTCTCAGAATAACGGCGCGACGCGCCGGCCTGCGCCCCGACCGCTCTAAGCGAACGAGGTGTGTCGGCCTCTGCTATCAGGCGCCTATTCGGCCGCGGCCTGCGCCGAGTTCGAGCCGATATAGTTGCGGATCGTTTCGATGATCCGGTCCTGGTCGGCCTCGCTAAGATAGGGATGCATCGGCAGGCACAGGATGCGTATCGGCAGGTCCTCCGAAACCGCAAGACCGGTCGGCGAGCGCGGGTAGTCGCGATAGGCGATCTGCTCATGCAGCGGCTTGACGTAATAGATGACAGACGGGATGCCTTTTTCGCTCAGATGCGCTTTAAGGCCGTCGCGTTTGGGCGTTTCGATCGCGTATTGCGCCCAGGCCGAACGGCTGCCATCCCGGTTACGGGCCGCGGTGACGATGTCGCCCAGGCCTTCTGCATAGCGCTTGGCTACCACCTGCCGCGCTACCATTTCTTCCTCGAGGATGGCCAGCTTCTCGATCAGGATTGCCGCCTGCAGCGTATCCAGCCGTGAATTGATGCCGACGCGGATGTTGTCGTATTGCGTCTCGCCCTTGCCGTGGAAGGCGAAGGAACGCAGCGTGTCGGCCAAAGCGTCATCATTGGTGAACATCGCGCCACCGTCGCCATAGCAGCCAAGCGGCTTGGCCGGATAGAAGCTGGTCGAGCCGACATGGCCGAACGAGCCGCACATCCTGCTTTCGAGCGAACCACCCATGGACTGCGCGGCATCCTCGATCACCAACAAGCCTTCGCGATTGGCGATAGCCATGATCGCCTCGTAGTCGGCGGCAAGACCGAACAGGTCGACGGGGATGATCGCCTTCGGCTTCAGTCGGCCTTCCTTCTTGATGGCCGCGATCGCCGCCTCGAGGCTGGCGATGTCGATGTTGTAGGTCTTCGGATCGACATCGACGAAAACCGGCTCGGCCTTGGCCAGCGCCACCACTTCCGCCGTGGCGGCGAAGGTGAAGCTCGGCACGAATACCGCGTCGCCCGGGCCGATGCCGGCGGCAAACAGCGGCAAAAGCAATGCGTCCGTGCCGTTGGCGCAGGCGACCACATGCTTGACGCCGACATAGGCGGCGAGCTTCTTTTCGAATTCGGCGACCTGGGGGCCCAAGATATAGCGGCCATCCTCGACAACATGGTCGATCGCGGCTTTCAGCCGGTCGCGGATTCGTTCGCGCTGCGCGCCAAGATCGATGAACTGCATGTCGGCCTCAATACCTGCCAATAACCGGCCCGCTGGTACCAGACTTGGCGCGGCTGAAAAAGCCGGCTGCGGACCGGGCATCGGGTGCAAGTGTCGCAGCCCGTTACCCGTTTTTTGCCGGCGCATTGCCCCAAAAAGCCGGGAATCCGGGCTTGGCGGTGCAATTCAGGCCATTTTTGTCGCGGTTTTCTGGCGCATGGAAACATAAAGTGATCGCTTTCGGGAGCCGATCAGCCGATCTCGTGTCGCCAGGGGGGATTGGCGCCGGCTCGTGATACCGTCACTGCCGCCGCCTTGGCGCCGAGCGCCAATGCTTTGCGGATTGCGTCTTCGGACAGGCTGGAAATCGCCGCCTTCGCCAGCAGGCCTTGCTCATGCAGGGAGGCAAGGATGCCGGCGTTGAACGTGTCCCCGGCGCCGACGGTGTCCACCACCTTGACTGTCTCCGGTATGACGGTGACACGGTGCTGCTTGCTGTAGCCAACGGCACCTTCGCTGCCATGGGTGACGACGATCAGCTTCGGGCCACGTTCGAGCCAATTGCGCACCACATCCTCGTGCGAACCGGCTTCGCCGAACCAGTGGAGGTCTTCGTCCGACAGTTTGACGATGTCGGCCATCGCCATCATCTCCCGGATGCGCCTGAGGTGCTTGGCCTTGTCGGGGATGAAGTTCGGCCGGATGTTGGGATCGAGCATCATCACGCGGGCCTCATGCTCGCGCCGCATGAACTCCTCATAGGCCGAGCCAGCCGGCTCCGAGATCAGGCTGATGGCGCCGAACAGCATCGCCTCGATCTCGCCGCCGAGTTGCGGCAGGTCTTCGATGGTCAGCATGCGCCCGGCCGTGTTCTCGTCATAGAAGGTGTAGGTCGCCTGGCCGTTGTTCAGCCGCACGAAGGCCAGCGTCGTCGGCCGGGGCGAAGTGTGCGCGTAGGTTGAACTCACTTTGCTTGCCCCGAGCGCGTCCCGGAACTGGCCGCCGAACAGGTCCGACGACAGGCCCGAGAAGAAGCCGGCCGGCGCGCCGAGCCGGCCGAGCGCGATCGCCGTGTTGAAAACGGCGCCGCCGACATAGGGAGCAAAGGCCGGCTCACCCTCGGTGGTGGTGCGCGGCAGCATGTCGATCAGGGCTTCGCCGCAGCAGAGGATCATGGCTTCCTGGTCTCCGGCGGATAGATCACGCCCTTGCGGATGATGATGTTGGCGTAAAGCCGCGGCTCGCTTGTCGCGACGATGGCATGCGCCGATCTGACCCGTGCATAGAAGTCGGTGCCGGCCAGCGCAACCACCTTGCGGCCCGGCGCGCGTTTGGCGCAGATCGCCTCCATTTCATGATGGACGGGGTCGGCAAGCGACGGATCGCCTTTCACCGAGGCGCGAAACAGCGCCTCCGGCACGACATCGTCGACCGGAAGCAGCGTCAGTATCGCGTCGAGTACGGGAATGAGGGCATGGCCGTCGGTCCGGATGAGGCGTCTTGCCTGCTCTTGCGCCGGATAGTTCCCGTCGACCAGCGCAATCTCGTCACCATGGCCCATGGCGCGCAACGTCGCCAGAAGCTCCGGACCAAGCAGCGCCGGAATCCCGATCAGCATTCAGGCGCTCCTGGAGATCGTCGTCGAACCGATCAGGAACCGTTCGGAAAGCGGCAGGCTGGCGCCGCCGAGCGCCCGGGCATGGATGCCAACGGTTCCCTCGCGGACGGCCGGAAGTTTCAGCCCTTCGCCGTCGATCGCACCGATTGCCGTCACGACCGCCTCGACCAGCCTCTGACGGACGGCCTTCGGCATCCAGCCGTCGATCACCGCGGCCTCGAAATCGATGACTGAGGACGCTGCCACGATGGCGTAAGCGAGCGCCTGCGAGGCGCTGGCGATCCACTCGTCGAGCTCAGCGCCGATCTCCCCCCAATCCTCGGGTGAGGTCCACAGATACGAGGCCTCGACGCCACGCGCATTGAGTGTTTTTTCGAGCATGGCGATCGAGGCCACGTCGATCAGCTGGGTCGGTTTTCCATCCGGCCCGGGCACGGGCATTGAGCCGAGCGCGCCGGCATTGCCGGTCGGTCCGCCGAAGAGCCGGCCGTTGAGCACGATGCCGCCGCCGGCAAAGGCGCCAATGTAGAAATAGACGAAGTCCCGCGCCGCGCCCGTCTGGCCGAAGACCAGTTCGGCGCCGCAGGCGGAGGTGGCGTCGTTTTGCAGGTAGACCGGAAAATCGCACTGTGCCTGGATGTCGGCCCTGATATCGCGATGGCGCCATTCGTCCATGACGTCGAGCGGCGCGCCGGCGGTGTCGGCCCAGTTCCAAAGTTCGAACGGCATGGCGATGCCGAGTCCGGCAATGCGCTTGTCCTGCGCCGGTGTCAGCTCGCCGCGCATCGTCTTCATGCCCGACGTGACAAACTCGACCGTCTCGCGTGGGGCAGGGTAGCGGTAGGAATGCTGCAGCATGGCGCGCACCTGCCCGAGGAAATCGATCAGCACGAGTTCGGCGCTACGGCGGCCGATCTTGAGGCCGATGAAGAAGGCGCCTTCGGGATTGAGCGCCATGGGGATCGAGGGCTGACCGATCTTGCCACGCAACGGCGCCTGGCGCACGAGCAGGCTTTCTTCCTCCAGTTCGCGCATGATGACCGAGACCGTCTGCGCCGAAAGTCCGGTCATGCGGGCAATGTCGGACTTCGCGAGACTGCCGTGCTGGCGCACCAGCGAAAGCACCAGGCGCTCGTTGTGGTCGCGCATGCCGCTCTGGTTGGTGCCGCGGTGAATAAGGCTCTCGTTCGCTTCGGGCGAACCATGCCTCGCAGTGGCGGTCTCCACCCTGTTCCTCCCGTCGTTTCCCCGGCAATGCTTTTGGGCCAGAATGAGTGAACGACGCAAGGCTGTCAATAATAAATAAGAGTGATTTAATTATTGACAGATGCCTTGGTGTGGTGTTCTTTGAGGGGGCATCCGCGCTGGGAGAAGTCGCTTGGATGCCGTGCGGGTGCCGGTTGGCCGGCACTCGAAAATGGTCCACTGGGAGGAAAATCGTGACCAATACAAAACTGTTGAAGTCCACCGTTTTTGCGGCGGCCGCGCTGGGTCTGATGGCGTTCGCTTCGTCCGCATCAGCCGCCGGCGTCGGCGCCTGCCTGATCACCAAGACCGACACCAATCCGTTCTTCGTCAAGATGAAGGAGGGCGCGACCGCCAAGGCCAAGGAACTTGGCGTCGATCTCAAGACCTATGCGGGCAAGATCGACGGTGACAGCGAGAGCCAGGTGGCGGCGATCGAAAGCTGCATCGCCGATGGCGCCAAGGGCATTCTGATCACTGCGTCCGACACCAAGGGCATCGTGCCGACGGTGAAGAAGGCGCGCGATGCGGGCCTGCTGGTGATTGCGCTCGACACGCCGCTCGACCCGATCGACGCCGCCGACGCGACCTTCGCCACCGACAATCTGGAGGCCGGCAAGCTGATCGGCGCCTGGGCCGCCGCCACGCTGGGCGACAAGGCCAAGGATGCCAAGATCGGCTTCCTCGACCTGACCCCCTCGCAGCCGACCGTGGACGTTCTGCGCGACCAGGGCTTCATGATGGGCTACGGCATCGACGTGAAGGACCCCAACAAGATCGGCGATGAGGTGGATCCGCGCATCGTTGGCCATGATGTGACGAACGGCAACGAGGAAGGCGGCCGCAAGGCGATGGAAAACCTTCTCCAGAAGGACAACACCATCACCGTCATCCACACCATCAACGAGCCGGCAGCGGTCGGCGCCTATCAGGCGCTCAAGGCCGTCGGCCTCGAAAGCCAGGTGCTTATCGTCTCGGTCGACGGCGGTTGCCCCGGCGTGAAGTCGGTCGCCGAAGGCGTCATCGGCGCCACCTCGCAGCAATATCCGCTGCAGATGGCCGCACTCGGCATCGAAGCGATCGCCGCTTTCGCCAAGGATGGCACCAAGCCGAAGCCGACCGAGGGCAAGAACTTCTTCGACACCGGCGTCAATCTCGTCACCGACAAGCCCGCCAACGGCGTCAAGTCCATCGACACCAAGGAAGGCCTCGCCAAGTGCTGGGGCTAATGCCGGCCTGACCGGAACAAAACCGATCGGCCGGGGGCTTGATCCCCGGCCGCATCGGGTGGACGATGCATCACTGTAAACGCGAATAATCCCGGCGACAGACCGGAAGGCGTGGACGGCGTCAGCGCGTGGCTGAAGCCCTACGGGGAGAAAACATGGCTCAAGTTCAGGAATTCGAGAAGGTTCTCTCGGCCAGCGACACAAGCGTGGCCGCTTTCGACGAGCACAAATCAGCCGTCAAGCGCATCCAGCATTTTCTGCATTCGACGCCGGCCGCCGTGCCGCTGATCGTGCTGCTTCTGTCGATTATCATCTTCGGCATCACGATCGGAGGGCGATTCTTCTCGTCCTACACACTGACGCTGATCCTGCAGCAGATCGCCATCGTCGGCATTCTCGGGGCCGCGCAGACGCTGGTCATCCTGACCGCCGGCATCGACCTGTCGATCGGGGTGATCATGGTGATTTCGGCCGTGATCATGGGCAATTGCGCGGTCAGCTACGGCATGCCGAGCGTGCTCGCCGTGGCGATCGGGCTTGCCGCCGGTGCGGCTTGCGGGCTGCTGAACGGGCTGCTGGTCGCCTATATGAAGCTGCCGCCCTTCATCGTGACGCTTGGCACCTGGAATATCGTCATGGCCACGAACTTCATCTATTCGGCCAATGAGACGATCCGCGACACCGACGTCGACAATCAGGCACCGCTGCTGCACCTGTTTGCCATGAGCTTCAAGGTCGGCACGGCGGTGCTGACGCTCGGCGTCATCGCCACGGTCGTGCTCGTGCTGGTTCTTTGGTACGTGCTCAACCACACCGCATGGGGCCGTCATGTCTACGCCGTCGGCGATGACCAGGAGGCGGCGAAGCTGTCGGGCATCCAGACCAAGAAGGTGCTGATGACGGTCTACACCCTTGCCGGGCTGATCGCCGCTTTCGCGGCCTGGGTTTCCATCGGCCGCAACGGCTCGATCTCGCCGTCCGCCGCCGTCACCGACTACAATCTGCAGGCGATCACCGCGACGGTGATCGGCGGTATTTCTCTCTTCGGTGGCCGCGGCTCCATCCTCGGCACCTTGTTCGGCGCCATGATTGTCGGCGTCGTCTCGATGGGCCTCAACATGCTGGGCGCCGATCCGCAATGGAAAGTGCTGCTCACCGGCGTGCTGATCATCGGCGCCGTCGCCATCGACCAATGGATCAGAAAGGTTTCAGCATGACCCAGGAACCCATCCTCACCGCGCGCGGTCTGGTCAAGCGCTATGGCCGCGTCACGGCTCTCGACAATGCCGATTTCGACCTTTACCCCGGCGAAATCCTTGCCGTCATCGGCGACAACGGCGCCGGCAAGTCGTCGCTCATCAAGGCGATTTCCGGCGCGGCCGTGCCGGACGAAGGCGAAATCCGGCTCGAAGGCAAACCCGTCTCCTTCAAGTCGCCGATGGAAGCTCGCGAAGCCGGCATCGAAACCGTCTACCAGAACCTGGCGCTGTCGCCGGCGCTGTCGATCGCCGACAACATGTTCCTCGGCCGCGAGATCCGCAAACCCGGCTTTGTCGGCCAGTGGCTTCGCATGCTCGACCGTCCGGCAATGGAAAAGCGCGCTCGCGACAAGCTCACCGAACTCGGCTTGATGACCATCCAGAACATCAGCCAGGCGGTGGAGACGCTGTCGGGCGGCCAGCGCCAGGGCGTGGCGGTGGCCCGCGCCGCCGCCTTCGGCTCGAAGATGGTCATCATGGACGAGCCGACGGCGGCACTGGGCGTCAAGGAGAGCCGCCGCGTGCTCGAACTGATCCTCGACGTGAAGAAGCGTGGTCTGCCGATCGTGCTGATCTCGCACAACATGCCGCACGTCTTCGAGGTGGCCGACCGTATCCACATCCACCGTCTGGGCCGTCGCCTGTGCGTCATCGACCCCAAGCAATATACGATGTCCGATGCCGTTGCCTTCATGACCGGGGCAAAAACACCCCCGGAGGTGGCATTGGCGGCCTGAACTGCCAAGTTGCCGCAGGGTAAGCAGGCGGGAGTATTCTCTAATCGATTGAAAACATGCTGCAATGCACTAGGATAGGCTGGGAGAAACGGTGAAAGCCGGTATGATCAGGCCAAACCGAACGAGAGGCGATATGACATCCGCCATGACGATCGAAGCCCCCGCTCTCGACAATCCCGATCCCAAGACGCTCGCCGAAGAAGTTTTGATGTCGCTCAAATACCGGGTCGGCAAGGACACCGCCGTCGCGACCCAGTACGACTGGCTGACCGCCTCGATCAAGGTCGTGCGCGATCGCGTCGTCGACCATTGGATGCAGGCGACCAAGGAAGCCTACGACCAGCAGGAAAAGCGCGTCTATTACCTCTCGCTCGAATTCCTGATCGGGCGTCTGATGCGCGACGCGTTTTCCAATCTCGGCCTGATGGAGAATATGCGTGAGGCGCTGTCGTCGCTCGGCGTCGACCTCGACCTGATCGCGGCGCTCGAGCCGGACGCTGCCCTTGGCAATGGCGGCCTCGGACGGCTCGCCGCCTGCTTCATGGAAAGCATGGCGACCGTCGACATTCCCGCGCATGGCTACGGCATCCGTTATGCCAACGGCATGTTCCGCCAGGAAATCCATGACGGCTGGCAGGTCGAACTGCCCGAGACCTGGCTTGACCATGGCAACCCCTGGGAGTTCGAGCGCCGCGAGCGCTCCTTCGAAGTCGGCTTCGGCGGTTCGGTCGAATCAATCACCTCCAGGGAAGGGCGCCTCGAACGCCATGTCTGGAAGCCGAGGGAACATGTTCTGGCGGTCGCCTACGATACGCCCGTGGCCGGCTGGCGCGCCAAGCGCGTCAACACGCTACGACTGTGGTCGGGCATGCCGATCGATCCGATCCTGCTCGACAAGTTCAATGCCGGCGACCACATCGGGGCGCTGGCTGAAAGCAACAAGGCCGATGCGCTGTCGCGCGTGCTCTATCCAGCCGATTCCCACATGGCCGGGCAGGAGCTCAGGCTGCGCCAGGAATACTTCTTCTCGACCGCTTCGCTGCAGGACATCGTCCAGCGCCATCTCAGCCAATATGGCGACCTGAAGTCGCTGCCCGACAAGGCCGCGATCCACCTCAACGACACCCATCCGGCGATCGCCGTGCCTGAACTGATGCGGCTCTTGATGGATGTCCATGGCATGGATTTCGATCTCGCCTGGGACATCACCAAGCGCACCTTCGGCTACACCAACCATACGCTGCTGCCCGAGGCGCTGGAAAGCTGGTCGGTGCCGCTGTTCGAGCGGCTCCTGCCGCGCCACATGCAGATCGTCTACGCCATCAACGCGCAGGTGCTGCTCGAAGCCCGCGCCACCGACCAGTTCTCGGACGAGCAGATCAGCCGCATCTCGCTGATCCAGGAGAATGGCGACCGCCGGGTGCGCATGGGCAATTTGGCCTTTGTCGGTTCGCATTCGATCAACGGCGTGTCGGCGCTGCACACCGAATTGATGAAGAAGACGGTCTTCGCCGACCTGCACAAACTTTATCCCGATCGCATTAACAACAAGACCAATGGCATCACGCCGCGGCGCTGGCTCATCCAGTGCAATCCGGGCCTCACCGCGCTTGCCCGCGAGGCAATCGGCGACCGCTTCATGGATGACATCGAGGCGATCAAGGGGCTCGATCCTCTCGCCGACGACACAGCCTTCCGCGAAAAATTCGCCGCCGTGAAGCGCCAGAACAAGGTGAGGCTTGCCAATCTGGTAGCCGATCGCCTCGGCATCAAGCTCGACCCTTCGGCGCTCTTCGACATCCAGGTCAAGCGCATCCACGAATACAAGCGCCAACTCCTCAACATCCTCGAAGCAATCGCGCTCTATGACCAGATCCGTTCGCATCCCGAGCGCGACTGGATGCCGCGCGTGAAATTCTTCGGCGGCAAGGCCGCGCCTAGCTACCACAACGCCAAGCTGATCATCAAACTGGCCAACGATGTCGCCAGGGTGATCAACAGTGACCCTTCGGTGCGTGGCCTGCTGAAGGTCGTGTTCGTACCGAACTACAATGTCAGCCTGGCCGAGGTGCTGATGCCGGCCGCCGATCTTTCCGAGCAGATCTCGACCGCAGGCATGGAAGCGTCGGGGACCGGCAACATGAAGTTCGCGCTGAACGGCGCGCTGACCATCGGCACGCTTGACGGCGCCAATGTCGAGATCAAGGAGCATGTCGGCGACGACAACATCTTCATCTTCGGCCTCACCACCGAAGAAGTCGCCGAGCGGCGCAACAATGGCTATAATCCGCGCGGCGTCATCGAAGCATCCTCGGAACTGGCGCAGGCGGTCGCGGCCGTTTCGTCAGGCGTCTTCTCGCCCGATGATCCCAATCGCTACCGCGATCTCATCAACGGTCTCTACGACACCGACTGGTTCATGGTCGCGGCGGATTTCGACGCCTATGCCGCCTGCCAGCGCGACGTCGATGCTGTCTGGCGCAACAGCCCGGACTGGTACGCGCGCGCCATCCGCAACGTCGCCCGCGTCGGCTGGTTCTCCTCCGATCGCACGATCCGTCAATACGCGAAAGAAATCTGGAACGTGCCGGTCTGATGTGATTGCATGAGCCACGAACAATGTGGTCCCGGTGATGCGAGTTGAATCCCAACTCACATCGCTGGAAATGAATAGCTGGTGCCCTGGGAGGGACGCTGCCTGATGAGGAAGCCGCGCGCGACCGCTGCGACAAGCGGGCCGGACGGACTGGCGCCAGCCAGCGATGTTGCGGCGATTGTCGCCGGTACGCACGGCAATCCCTTTGCGGTTCTCGGTGTCCAGGAGGCCGGCAAGAGCCTGTTCGCGCGCTGCTTCGTTCCGCACGCGCAGTCCGTCACCGCCTACACGCTGACCGGCATCGAGGCGGGCGAATTGACCAGGCGCGACGACGCCGGTTTCTTCGAGGGCAAGCTGTCGATCAGGAAGCGCCAACCGCTTCGCTACCACGCGCGCAATGCCGGCGGCGACTGGTGGCTGACCGATCCCTATTCGTTCGGCCCGGTGCTCGGGCCGATGGACGACTACTACATCGCCGAAGGTTCGCATCTCAGGCTGTTCGACAAGCTCGGCGCGCATGTCATCGAGCACGAAGGCGCTACCGGCGTGCATTTCGCGGTATGGGCGCCCAATGCCCGGCGCGTCTCGGTAGTCGGCGATTTCAATGACTGGGACGGCCGCCGGCATACGATGCGCGACCGTCGCGACACCGGCATCTGGGAGCTGTTCATTCCCGATATTGGTGCCGGCCGGCCCTATAAATACGAAATCATAGGCCCCGATGGCGTCAGGTTGCCGCTGAAGGCCGATCCGTTCGCCTTCAAGTCGGAGCTGCGCCCGGCAACCGCCTCTGTGACCGCGGTGCCGCCGGCCCATCCATGGGGTGACGAGGCGCATCGCAATTTCTGGCGCAACGCCGACCCTCGGCGCGAAGCCATCTCGATTTACGAAGTCCACGCCGGTTCCTGGCAGCTTCGCGACGACGGCACCTTCCTGTCATGGGATGAACTGGCCGACCGGCTGATCCCCTATGTGGTCGAGGCCGGTTTCACCCATGTCGAATTCCTGCCGATCTCCGAGCATCCCTATGACCCGTCCTGGGGCTACCAGACAACCGGCCTCTACGCGCCATCGGCCCGCTTCGGCGATCCGGACGGCTTTGCCCGCTTTGTCGATGGCGCCCACCGTGCCGGCATCGGCGTCATTCTCGACTGGGTGCCGGCGCATTTCCCTGTCGACGAGCACGGTCTGGTCCATTTCGACGGCACCGCGCTCTACGAGCATGCCGACCCGCGCAAGGGCTTCCACCCGGACTGGAACACCGCGATCTACAATTTCGGCCGCCGCGAGGTGGTGTCGTTCCTCGTCAACAACGCACTATTCTGGGCCGAAAAATACCATGTCGACGGTCTTCGCGTCGACGCGGTCGCCTCGATGCTCTACCTCGACTATTCGCGCAAGCAGGGCGAATGGATTCCCAACGAGAAGGGTGGGCGCGAAAACCTCGAAGCGGTCAGCTTCCTGCAGAAAATGAACAAGGAGCTCTACGGGCACCATCCCGGCGTCATGACCATCGCCGAGGAATCGACTTCATGGCCAAAGGTCTCGGCGCCTGTCCACGAAGGCGGGCTGGGCTTCGGCTTCAAGTGGAACATGGGCTTCATGCACGACACGCTGGAGTATTTTTCCAAGGAGCCGATTTTCCGCAAGCACCACCACAACGAGCTCACATTCGGCCTGACCTACGCCTTCTCGGAGAATTTCGTGCTGCCGCTCTCGCATGACGAGGTCGTGCACGGCAAGGGCACGCTGCTCGGCAAGATGGCCGGCGACGACTGGCAGAAATTCGCGACCTTGCGGGCCTATTACGGCTTCATGTGGGGATATCCCGGCAAGAAGCTGCTGTTCATGGGCCAGGAATTCGCGCAGCGCCGCGAATGGAGCGAGGCGCGCGCGCTCGATTGGAACCTGCTCGATTTCCGCCCGCATCGCGGTGTCTGGCAGACGGTGCGCGATCTCAACTATCTCTATCGTTCACGCCCGGCCCTGCATGGCCGCGACTGCGAGCCGGAAGGGTTTTCCTGGCTGATCGTCGACGACAGCCAGAATTCGGTTTTCGCCTGGGTGCGCAACGCTCCCGGCGGCAATCCGGTCGCCGTCATCTCCAATTTCACACCGGTGCCGCGCGACAATTATCGTGTGCCTCTGCCGAAGGCAGGCAAGTGGCGCGAGATCATCAACACCGACGCTTCCGAATATGGCGGCTCCGGCATGGGCAATGGCGGCGTGGTCGAGGCACGGGCGGAGGGCAAGAGCATTTCGGCAACGATGCTTCTGCCACCGCTGTCGACGATCATGCTTGAACTCGCCGCCGACTGAACTCGTTAAGGCTGGTCAACGCATATAGACGAGTAACTTGGGAGGGTAGGAATGGCAGACTTGAAACGAACCCAGCCGCTGGCCCGCGACGCCATGGCCTATGTGCTGGCCGGCGGGCGCGGCAGCCGCCTCAAGGAATTGACCGACCGGCGCGCCAAGCCGGCGGTCTATTTCGGCGGCAAGACGCGCATCATCGATTTCGCGCTCTCCAATGCGCTCAATTCCGGCATCCGCCGCCTCGGCGTCGCCACCCAGTACAAGGCGCATTCGCTGATCCGCCACCTGCAGCGCGGCTGGAACTTCCTGCGGCCCGAGCGAAATGAGAGCTTCGACATCCTGCCGGCCAGTCAGCGCGTGTCGGAAACGCAATGGTATGAAGGCACGGCGGACGCCGTCTACCAGAACATCGACATCATCGAGGCCTATGGTCCGGAATACATGGTCATCCTGGCCGGCGATCACATCTACAAGATGGATTACGAGATGATGCTGCGCCAGCATGTCGATGCCGGCGCCGATGTCACGGTCGGCTGCCTCGAAGTGCCACGCATGGAAGCGACCGGCTTCGGCGTCATGCATGTCGATGCCAAGGACAACATCATCGCCTTCGTCGAAAAGCCCGCCGATCCGCCGGGAATTCCGGGTAATCCGGAATTCGCCTTGGCCTCGATGGGCATCTACGTCTTCAAGACCAAGTTCCTAATGGAGCAACTGCGCCGCGACGCCGCCGAGCCGGGCTCCAGCCGCGACTTCGGCAAGGATATCATCCCCTATATCGTCACGCACGGTAAGGCGATCGCGCACCGCTTCACCAAGTCCTGCGTGCGTTCGACCGCCGAGAACGAGGCCTACTGGCGCGATGTCGGCACGGTCGACGCCTATTGGGAAGCCAATATCGACTTGACCGACGTGACGCCGGAACTCGACCTCTACGACCGCGACTGGCCGATCTGGACCTATGCCGAGTTGAAGCCGCCGGCAAAGTTCGTCCATGACGAGGACGGCAGGCGCGGTTCCGCCGTCTCGTCACTGGTGTCGGGCGATTGCATCGTCTCGGGCGCTTCGCTGAAGAAAAGCCTGATTTTCACCGGTGCGCGCATCAATTCCTATTCGACGCTGGAGGAGGTTGTCATGCTGCCCGACGTTCATGTCGGCCGGAACGCAAAGTTGAAGCGCGTCGTCATCGACCACGGTGTAAGGATACCGGAAGGGCTGGTGGTCGGCGAGGATCCCGCGATCGACGCCAAGCGCTTCCGCGTCTCGGAAAAGGGTATCTGCCTGATCACACAGGACATGATCAACAAGCTGTCACTTTAGGGTGTTTTGTGCATGTCGTGGTCCCAAAACCGCTACACGGTTCTGGGCGACATGGACCAGGAGCGGATCGTTAAGCGTATGCATGTTCTGTCGGTCACGCCCGAAATCTTCCCGCTGATCAAGACCGGCGGACTGGCTGACGTAACCGGCGCGCTGCCTATTGCGCTCTCGGCCAAGGGCGTGACCATGCGCACGCTCATCCCGGGCTTTCCGGTGGTGATGAACGCCTTCAAGAAAAAGAAGGCCGTCTATCAGTACCCTTTGCTGCAGGGCGGCAAGGCCTCGGTCCATGCCGTCGAGGTCGCCGGGCTCGACCTGTTCGTGCTCGACGCGCCGCATCTGTTCGACCGCCCTGGCGGTCCCTACGGCAACGCCTCGGGCGCCGATTGGCCGGACAATTGGCGGCGCTTCGCGGCGCTGAGCCAGGCCGGCGCCGATATCGCCGGCGGCGCCATTTCGGGCTACCTGCCTGACATCGTCCATGCTCATGACTGGCAGTCGGCGATGACGCTGGCTTATATGCGCTATGGCAAGGCCGTTGGCATCCCGTCGATGATGACCGTCCACAATCTCGCCTTCCAGGGCCAGTTCGGCGCCGGCATCTTCGGCGAGCTCGGCCTGCCGGCCGCGGCGATGGCACTTGACGGCGTCGAATATTATGGCGGTGTCGGCTTCCTCAAGGCTGGCTTGCAGGCGGCCTGGGCGATCACAACGGTGAGCCCGACCTATGCGCAGGAGATCCGTTCGCCGGAATTCGGCATGGGCCTCGACGGTCTCATCAACATGCGTTCAAGCGATCTCCATGGCATCGTCAACGGCATCGATACCGCCATCTGGGATCCGGAGACCGACAAGCATCTGGTATCGACCTATACGGCCGAAACGTTGAAGACCCGGGCGCCCAACAGGGCCGCCGTCGAGGACCGTTTCGGCCTCGACCGCGACGACAGCCCGATTGTCTGTGTCGTCAGCCGGCTGACATGGCAGAAGGGCATGGACATATTGGCGACGGTGGTCGACGGCATCGTCGCGACAGGCGCAAGGCTGGCCATCCTGGGCTCGGGCGACGCGGGCCTCGAAGGCGCGCTGCTGGCCGCGGCCGCACGCCACCGTGGCCGCATCGGCGTCGTCGTCGGCTATGATGAGCAGCTGTCGCACATCATGCAGGGCGGCTGCGACGCCATCGTTATTCCTTCGCGCTTCGAGCCTTGCGGGCTGACGCAGCTTTATGGCCTGCGCTATGGCTGCGTGCCGGTCGTCGCGCGCACTGGCGGCCTTGCCGACACCATCATCGATGCCAATGAAGCAGCAATGGCCGCGGGCGTGGCGACCGGGTTCCAGTTTGCTCCCAACAATGGCGGCGCGCTGCTGCACGCCATCCGCCGCCTGGTCGATGCCCATGCCAGTCCCGCAAGCTTCGAAACCATCCAGCGCCATGGCATGAAGACCGATCTGTCGTGGGACCGAAGCGCCGAAAAATACGTCGAACTTTATCGCCTGCTGCTTTCGAAAAGGGTTGCCTGAAGCATGATACGCACCGTCCCCACCAAGCCCTATTCCGACCAGAAGCCCGGTACGTCGGGACTGCGCAAGAAGGTACCAGTGTTCCAGCAGGAGCACTATGCCGAGAACTTCATCCAGTCGATCTTCGACGCGCTCGACGGATTTGCCGGCAAGACCCTGGTGATCGGCGGCGACGGCCGCTTCTACAACCGCGAGGTCATCCAGAAGGCCATTGCCATGGCCGCCGCCAACGGTTTCGGCAAGGTGATGGTCGGGCAGGGCGGCATATTGTCGACGCCGGCGGCCTCTCATGTCATCCGAAAATACAAGACCTTCGGCGGCATCATCCTGTCGGCCAGCCACAATCCTGGCGGCCCGCACGAGGATTTCGGCATCAAGTACAATGCGGGCAATGGCGGCCCAGCGCCGGAAAAGCTGACCGACGCCATTTTTGCCAAGACCAAGGCGATTTCGAGCTTCAAGACCGCCGACATCGATCCGATCGACATCGATACGGTCGGGACCGTCAAGGCTGGCGGTATGACCATCGAGATCATCGATCCGGTCACCGACTATGCCGAGCTGATGGAGAGCCTGTTCGATTTCGATGCGCTGCGCAAACTGTTCAAGTCGGGCTTTCGCATGCGCTTCGACGCCATGCATGCGGTGACCGGACCCTACGCCAAGGAAATCCTCGAACACCGCCTCGGCGCACCGAACGGCACCTGCCGCAATTTCAAGCCGCTGCCGGATTTCGGCGGCCATCACCCCGATCCCAACCTCGTCCATGCCAAGCACCTCTATGACGAGATGATGGGACCGGACGCGCCGGATTTCGGCGCCGCCTCCGATGGCGACGGCGACCGCAATCTTATCATCGGCAAGGGCATTTTCGTCACCCCGTCGGATTCGGTCGCCATGCTCGCCGCCAATGCCCGCCTGGCACCCGGCTACAAGGAAGGCCTCAAGGGTATTGCCCGCTCGATGCCGACCAGCGGTGCCGCCGACCGCGTCGCCCACAAGCTCGGTATCGGCATCTACGAGACGCCTACTGGCTGGAAGTTCTTCGGCAATCTGCTCGACGCCGGCATGGCGACCATCTGCGGCGAGGAAAGTGCCGGCACCGGCTCCAACCATGTCCGCGAAAAGGACGGTCTTTGGGCCGTGCTGCTGTGGCTCAACATCCTGGCCGCGCGCGGCGAAAGCTGCAAACAGATCGTCACCGAACATTGGGCGACCTATGGGCGCAATTACTATTCGCGGCACGACTATGAGGAGGTCGAGACCGACCGCGCCAATGCGCTGGTCGACGAACTCAGGGCCAAGCTCGGCTCGCTGCCGGGCACCAGCGTGCGTGGCCTGAAGATCGCCAAGGCCGACGATTTTGCCTATCACGACCCCGTCGACGGCTCGACCAGCGAGAACCAGGGTATAAGGGTGCTGTTCGAAGGCGGCTCGCGCGTCGTCTTCCGGCTTTCGGGCACCGGCACTTCGGGCGCGACCCTGCGCGTCTATATCGAGCGCTACGAGCCGGATCAGGCGAGGCACGATCTCGACACGCAGGAGGCGCTCGCCGATCTCATCGCCGCCGCCGACGACATTGCCGGGATCAAGAGCCACACCGGCCGCAACAAGCCCAGCGTGATTACTTGAGGGTGGTGGATGAGGCCTTCCCTTCTCCCCTTGTAGGGTCCGAAGTACGGGGCGAGACCAGTGGCTCGCCCCAGGGCGGTGGATCGGCGCGCAGCGAGACTGTTGAGGGGGCGTGACGGACTGCATGCATTGGAGATTGTCCGAAACCCCTATCCTTTCGTCATCCACGGGCGGAGCAAGGAGCGTAGCGACGCGGCGCAGACCCGAGGATCCATGCCGTGACACGACGGCGTTGCCACGGTGCAGAATTCTGCTGCGCCGCGCTCTTCGATTAAGGTCACGGCATGGATCCCAGGGTCTTCGCGACGGAGCTTCGCTCCTGCTTCGCCCTAGGATGACGAAGTCGGGGAAAGCCCAGCTAGTCTCCGACGTTTGCAGCCGAGAAGGCTCGCGCGCATGACGTCGCTCGGCGCCACCATTACCCCTGAAGGCATCCGCTTCGCCGTATGGTCCTCGTCGGCCCGTCGCCTCTGGGTTTCGATCTTCGACGAGCAGGGAAGCCGCGAACTCGATCGGCTGGAGCTGACGCCGGAAGGCGACGGCATGCATGCGCTTTTCGTCTCCGGCCTGGCCTTGGGCGCGCGCTATGGCCTGCGGGCCGACGGCGACTATGCACCCGAGCGTGGGCTGTGGTTCGACCCCGACAAGCTGCTGACCGATCCTTACGCCGTCGAGATCGACCGGCCCTATGCCTATCACTGGCGGCTCGCCGCGCGGCGCAATGAGGGCGCCGACACCGCGTCGGTGATGCCCAAGGCCGTGGCCAAGGCCTTGCCCGCGGCCCCACCGATCCTGCCGCCGCTGTTTCGTCCGGGCGGCCTGATCTACGAATTGAATGTCCGCGCCTTCACCAAGCTCCACCCGGATGTGCCCCAAGAACAGCGCGGTACGATCGCCGCACTTGCCCATCCAGCCATCATCGAGCATCTGCAAAGGCTCGGAGTCTCCGCTGTCGAACTGATGCCGGTGACGGCGTCGATCGACGAGCGGCATCTGCCGCCGCTGGGCTTAAGCAATGCCTGGGGCTACAATCCCGTGACCTTCATGGCGCTCGACCCACGCCTCGCGCCCGGCGGCCTGACGGAATTGCAGGATACAGTCGCTGCGCTACGCCGGGCCGGCATCGGCACCATTCTCGACCTCGTCTTCAACCATACCGGCGAAAGCGACAGGCTGGGGCCGACGCTCTCGCTACGCGGCCTCGACAACCAGGCCTACTATCGGCACCGGCCGGATGGCGTGCTGGTCAATGACACGGGCACCGGCGACACGATCGCTTGCGACCATCCGGTGGTGCGGGAAATGGTGCTCGACACACTCCGTCATTTCGTGCGCCAGGCCGGCGTCGACGGCTTCCGTTTCGATCTGGCTCCGGTGCTGGGCCGGGTCGATGGTATCTTCGATCCGGAAGCGCCGCTGCTCCGGGCCATCACCCATGATCCGGTACTCCGCGACCGCGTGCTGATCGCCGAGCCTTGGGATATCGGGGCAAACGGCTATCAACTTGGCAATTTCCGGCCGCCGTTCCTTGAGTGGAACGATCGCTACCGCGACGATGTCAGACGCTTCTGGCGCGGCGATGCCGGCATGGTCGGTGCTCTCGCCACGCGCCTTGCCGGATCGTCCGACGCGTTCAACGGGGCAGGGTCGCCGGCAAGCCGCAGCGTGAACTTCATCGCCGCCCATGACGGCATGACGCTGGCTGATATCGTCTCCTATGAGCGCAAGCACAACGGGGCCAATGGCGAGCAGAACCGCGACGGCCATAACGAAAACCTGTCCTGGAACAATGGTACCGAAGGCGAGACGGACGATGCGGCGATCACCAAGGCGCGCTTCGACGACCAGTGCGCACTGCTCGCCACGCTGTTCGTCTCGCGCGGCACCATCATGCTGACCGCAGGCGACGAGTTCGGCCGCACCCAGAAAGGCAACAACAACGCCTATGCGCAGGATAACACCATCACCTGGCTTGACTGGGCAGCCCGCGACCAGGCGCTGGAGCGTTACGCATCGGCCCTCGCAACGCTTCGCCAGGCCGTGCCGGCACTGTCGGACATGCGTTTCCTGACCGGGCAAGCGGTTGACGGTTCCGACATCCCCGATGTCTCGTGGCTGACAGAGACGGGCGCTCCGCTCAACGAGAGCGACTGGAACGACTCCAGCCGGCATCGCCTCGTCATGCTGCTGCGCGATGCCGTGGGCGGTCGGCTTGCCGTCATGATCAACGGCGACCGCCGCCAATGCGTCTTCACCTTGCCAGTGCGAGATGGCTTCCATTGGCGCGCGGCAATCGAGACGCAGGCGATCGACCTTCTACGCCCGCTGCCGGGCCGCAGCGTCAATTTCATGATCGAGGGCCGGACCGGAAACGGTTGCGCCGGGAAGGGTTCGTAAATGTCCGACGACAATGCCATGCAGAGGCCCGAATGGTGGCGAGGCTGCGTCGTCTACCAAGTCTATCCGCGCTCTTTCCAGGACACCACCGGCGACGGCAGCGGCGATCTCAAGGGCATCACATCACGGCTCGCTCATATCGCCTCGCTCGGCGTCGACGCTGTCTGGCTGTCGCCCTTCTTCAAGTCGCCGATGGCCGACATGGGCTATGATGTATCGGACTATCGCGACGTCGACCCGATGTTCGGCACATTGGCGGATTTCGATGCGCTTATCGCCGAAGCGCACAGGCTCGGCTTGAAAATCATCATCGACCAGGTGCTGTCGCATTCATCCGACAAGCATGAATGGTTCATCGAAAGCCGCGCCAGCCGCGACAACGCCAAGGCCGACTGGTACGTCTGGGCCGACGCCAAGCCGGACGGCGGCGCGCCCAACAATTGGCTGTCGGTCTTCGGGGGACCATCCTGGGAGTGGGACGCGACCCGCCGCCAATATTACATGCACAATTTCCTCGCCTCGCAGCCCGATCTCAATTTCCACAATCCGGACGTCCAGGAGGCGTTGCTGGACACGGTGCGGTTCTGGCTCGAGCGCGGTGTCGACGGCTTCCGGCTCGACACGGTTAATTACTATGTCCACGACCGCTGGCTGCGCGGCAATCCGCCCTTGGCTTCGAGTGTTGCCGGCACCAATACGGAGACCAGCACCTACCTCTATCAGGAGCATCTGTTCGACAAGACGCAGCCGGAAAACCTCGATTTCCTCAGGCGCTTTCGGGCATTGCTGGACGAGTATGAGGGCCGCGCCGCCGTCGGCGAGATCGGCGATGAAGGCCGCTCCTTGCAGACGCTCGCCGCCTACACCTCCGGCGGCGATAAGCTTCAGATGAGCTACACTTTCGACCTGCTCGGCTCGCAATTCTCCGCGGCGCATGTGCGTGGCTGCGTCGAGGCCTTCGAAAATGCGGTTGCCGATGGCTGGGTCTGCTGGGCGTTTTCCAACCATGACGTGGTGCGCCATGTCAGCCGCTGGACGCGGCCGGGTGGCGATCCCGACCGGGTGGCCAAATTCTCGATCACGCTGTTGAGCAGCTTGCGCGGTTCGATTTGCCTCTATCAGGGCGAGGAGCTCGGCCTTGAGGAGGCGGAGCTTGCCTACGAGGATCTGCGCGATCCCGTCGGCATCCGCTTCTGGCCCGGTGTGAAGGGCAGGGACGGCTGCCGCACGCCGATGGTCTGGGAGGCGGGCGCCGACAATGCGGGCTTTTCCACCGCGAAACCCTGGCTGCCTGTGCCGGCAAGCCATCGCGCCCGCGCGGTCGATGTGCAGAACGGCGAGGAGCAATCGGTGCTGTCGGCCTACCGCTCGGCGCTCGCCTTGCGCAAACAGCATCCTGCGCTGGTCGGCGGCTCGATCCGCTTTCTCGATACCGAGGGCGACGTGCTCGCCTTCATCCGCGAGGGTGGTGGGGAGAGGCTGCTCTGTGTCTTCAATTTCGCCGGAGAGCCGGCGACTTGGCCGTTGCCTGAGGATATCGGAACTGTCGCGGCTGTCTTGGGCGGCACTGCTTCCGTCGAGGAAAACGCGCTCTCGCTGCCGGCTCTCGGTTGCTTCCTCGGTCGGCTCGATTGATTGGCGCTTCGGTTGTGCCAAGCGGTCCTACTGAACGAGCACTGCCCGTCCGCAGGTCGCGCCGGTGACGCGCACGTCGGCCTGGCCGACACCGACGCCCAGGGCTGACAGCACATTGTAGAGCAAGTCGTCGACGGGCGCCGTTACAGTGTTGAGCAGGGCCACCACTGCTGGTCTGACCGTTCCGAGCAGGGTGGTCACATCGATCCCGAGACCAAGCAGATTGACCGAAAGCGAGAGGCTGTTGACCAGCGACGTGGTGAGCGATTGCGTGATGTTTCGCGTCGAAACGGTCCTGACCGTCTTGCTGGCGATGTCGGTCGCATTGAAGGTCAAGGTCTGCGGGTTGTTGTTGGTGATCGCGGGCGCGGCCGAACCCATCACCTGGATCAACGGTATCAGCAGCAGCTTAACATCGGCGATGTCTGCGTCGGTGAAGGTCTGCGGCTGGCTGAAATCGGCGAAGCCGGAGGGATTGTTGCTGTTGGCCAGGGTTATCTGGGCAATACCGGGGTGTGCGGCGATGGAAACGCTGATGCTGGACGGCCCTGTCGGGCACGTGATGTCGGTCAGCTTGGCCTCGGCATAGGCGACTTCCACATTGAGCGGCAGATTGACGGCCACCAGATTGATGCCGCCGCCGATGCCGGGCGTGCCGACACCGACGGAGGCCGTCAGTTTGATGCGCGTCTGGGCGGTTCGCACCACAGTGCCGATACCATCGACCGCCAGCCAGGGCGAGGATTGCATCGGCTCCCCGATGGCGATGTTGAGCTTGGTGGAAAGCAGCCCCGGTATGGTGGCGCCGAGATCGACCGCGGCCTGGTTGGTGCCGTTGGCAAGTACGGCGGCCGCCGTCAGCATCCCCATGGCGCTGGCGTCCACGCCAAGGCCGGACGGCTGTTGCCCGAGACCCAGGCTGCCGACGGAGCCAAGGTCGACAAGTCCGCTGAGTGGGATCTTGACGGTGCTGGTCGACTTGGAGGCGATGGTCTGCAAGGCGACCTTGGCGGTATTGCCGAGGCCAGGAACATTGGCCATGGCAGTCGCGATCTGGCCGACGGTCGCCTTCGATGCCAGGACGTCGGAATAGGTGCCGGCCGTGATGTTCAGTTGTGTACCGAGCGCACTGATGAAGGAAAGCACGCTGACATCGGCCGAGATCAGCCCGTTGTAATCCATGACGCTGAGTGAGATGTTGCCGCCGAGAAGTCCGCTCAAAAGTGCGTTGAGGATGCCGCCATTGACGCCAAGCAATCTCGACCCGACCGAGAATGTCGCCTGCGGCGTCATGCTGGCAGTGGCTTGGGTGTCGATGACGGGAGTGGGGATCAGCGAGCTTGCGAAGTAGCGCTGGGGAATTTTCGCCAAAGTCACCCGCGCCGCATTGTAAGGCGTCACGCCCGCTTGGAAGCGCTGGCTGACATTGGCGGTCGACGAGGCATATCGGCCCCGCGTGACCGTCACCACCGTCTTTCCGGCGGCCGCTGGGATGGTCTGGCCCGAAGCTTGAACAACGACACCCGGCATGCCGTTGTCGGTGAGCGTGGTGACGACCGCTGTGTTGACGTTGTTGATGTTCGAGGCGGCGGTGATCGCTGCCAGGTCGACCATCGCCTGGGCTTCCCGGCGCTCGGTGTAGATGGAGGCCTCGTCTATCGCCACCGCCGCCAGCGCCAGCGCGACCGGCGCGCTCAATGCGGTCATGACGGCGAAGTTCGCCTTCCTGTCTCCCATCATCGACCGTGCAACCCGGCCGATGCCCTTGCCCGCCCGCTGCAGCATTCAGATACCCCCGACCCTGATCGTTGACTGACGCTTGATGGTCGTCCCTGGCATGGCTATGCCCGGGAACAGATTCCAGATCGGCAGGTTGCGGGCATCGTACGAGATGGACACCACGAACTGGCTTCCGTCGGCCACGCTGTCATTGGCCTGGTAGGTCAGCTTGCTGGCGTCCACGAAAGGGTAGCCGCCGGCATTGTTGGTGAGATAGCTGGCCACGAGCGTCTGACGCTCGGTCTGGTTCACCCCGGCGATAGCCGTCCGGGCGGCGTCGGCTGCGATTTGCTGGATCGAGTTGGCGGCGCCAAAATAGATGCCGTAGGCAACCATTCCGAGCAAAAGAAGGATGAAAAGCGGCGACAGCAGTGCGAACTCGACCGCTGAAGTTCCTGAATTGTCTGTTCGGAACTGGCGCCTTCGGACCTTGGAAATGAGGTTGTGGACCATGGCACCAGCATGCTCAAGTTCGCATGGAGGAAGCGGAAACTCCGGGTGCAACCAAGGGATGTGCTCGATTGAAACGTCTTTCTAATTTAGCCGTTGCTTCTGCGATAATGAGGATTGACTTAGGGTCAATCAGTACTCAGTTGAAAAGAGCTTACCTCCTGTCTAGTCTCCTGCCACCAGCCGCCGGAGGGAACCGGCGGCGCGCTCAAAGGAACCAGACATCGGTTCCGGGGCGTCAACACGTAAAGGCGCGCCGATGGCAGCGCCGACAGGGAGAACTTCATGCTGAAAAATATGCTGAAGGCGACGGTACTCGCCACGACCATGACCTTGGCTGCCGGTACGTTCTTGACGCCAGCCTTTGCCGAGACCGTCTACAACAGGGGCACCGCCGCTGAATCGGAGTCGGTCGATCCACACAAGACCTCGACGGTCTATGAAGCCAACGTGCTGCGTGACCTGTTCCAGGGACTGGTCATGCAAGATGAGAAGGCGAACCTCATTCCGGGCGCCGCCGAAAGCTGGACGGTGTCGGATGACGGCACCGTCTACACCTTCAAGCTGCGCAAGGACGGCAAGTGGTCGGATGGCAGCCCTGTGACGGCGGACGACTTCGTCTACGCCTTCCACCGGCTCGAGGATCCAGCGACCGGCGCGGAATACGCCTCGATGCTCTATCCGGTGAAGGGTGCGGAGGACGTCAACACCAAGAAGGGCAAACCGGAGGACATGGGCGTCAAGGCGATCGACGCCACCACCCTGGAAGTGACGCTGAAGGCACCGACGCCGTACTTCCTGGAGATGCTGACCCATCAGGCGACCTATCCGGTCAGCAAGGCCTCGATTGAAAAGCTCGGCGCCGACTGGATCAAGCCCGGCAACCTGGTTTCGAACGGCGCCTATACGCTGGCCGAATGGGTTCCGAACGACCACATGAAACTGGTCAAGAATCCGAAATTCTGGGACGCCGCGACGGTCAAGTTCGACGTCGTCAACTACATCCCGACCGAGGATCGTTCATCGGCTATGAAGCGCTTCGAGGCCGGCGAACTCGACAGCTATGACGATCTGCCGACCGAACAGCTCGCCGACCTCAAGACCAAGTTCGGCGACCAGATCCATGTCGGGCCGTATCTCGGCACCTACTATTATGCGATCAAGACCGACAAGGCGCCGTGGAACAACCCCGAGCTGCGCAACGCCATCTCGATGGCGATCGACCGTGACTTCATCGCTGAAAAGGTCTGGCAGAACTCTATGCTGCCCGGCTATTCGATGGTGCCTCCCGGCATCGAGGGCTACACGCCCGCAATGGCCAAATACGCCGACATGCCGCAGATCGACCGCGAGGACGCGGCCAAGAAAATCCTTGAGAAGCTAGGCTACACGCCCGAGCATCCGCTAAAGATGGAGATCCGCTACAACACCTCGGAAAACCACAAGAACACCGCTGTGGCGATCCAGGAACAGTTGAAGCCGCTTGGCGTCGACGTCACGCTGCTCAACACCGACACCAAGACCCACTACTCCTTCCTCGAGCAGAAGGGCGACTATGACGTGGCGCGTGCCGCCTGGATTGCCGACTACAAGGATCCGGAAACCTTCCTCGGCATCACGCGCAAGGCCAGCGGCAACAACTATTCGAACTACAACAGTCCGCAATACGAAGCGGCAATGGACAAGGCCGCGGCCGCCGGCGGCAAGCCCGACGAGCGCATGAAGGACCTCTCCGCGGCCGAGCGCATCCTCATCGACGATGTCGGCCAGATCCCGCTTCTCTACTACAGCTACCACGACATCGTTTCCTCGAAGCTGCATGGCTTCGTCGACAATGTGATGGACGTGCATCCGTCACGCTTCGTCAGCAAGGATTGATCCCTGGCCAAGCCGCCGCGCAACTGAATGCGCGGCGGCGCTGGTTTGCCATCGCATCGGCCCGGGAAGCGGAATCGATTTTCGGAAAGTTCGGTGCGAAGATTTGAAGGCTGGAGCGCAATCGTCCGGGTGGACGGGCGAGCTCCAGATCAAGCGGGGCACCGATGCTGCGATACGTATTCCGGCGGCTTTTGACCGCCATCCCGACGCTGTTCGTCATCGTGACGATGGCGTTCTTCCTGATGCGCGTCGCGCCGGGCGGTCCATTCAACCAGGAGCGGGGACTTAGCCCCGAGATCAAGGCCAATCTTGAAGCCCAGTTCGGTCTCAACGATCCGCTCTGGCTGCAATATGTCCACTATCTCGGCAATCTGCTGCGCGGCAATTTCGGCCCGAGCTACAACATGCCGGATTTCACCGTCACCGAACTGTTTGCCAAGGGCCTGCCCATTTCCGTCCAACTCGGTGCCTCGGCGCTGATCCTGGCGCTGCTGCTCGGCAGCGTGCTCGGCACCATTGCCGCGCTCAACCAGAACAAGCTTGGCGACTATACGGTGATTGCGCTGGCGACCGCCGGCAGCACCATCCCCACCTTCGTCATCGCGCCGGTGATCCAGCTCCTGTTCGGGCTGACCTGGAGGCTGTTGCCGATCGGGGGATGGGGCGATGGCGCTTTCATCAACAAGGTAGGTCCGGTGCTGACGCTCGCCTTGCCGCAGATCGCCATCGTCGCCCGCCTGATGCGCGGCTCGATGATCGAATCGCTGCGATCCCATCATATCCGAACGGCGCGAGCGCTCGGCCTCTCCGACTGGTCGGTGGTGGTCAAGCACGCCTTGCGCGGCGCCATCCTGCCGATCGTCTCCTTCACCGGCCCGGCGGCGGCGGCACTGCTGACCGGCTCGGTCATCGTCGAGACGATCTTCTCCATTCCGGGCGTCGGCCGCTATTTCGTCGATGCCGCGCTCAATCGCGATTACACGCTGGTGATGGGAACGGTGGTGGTGATCGCCATTTTCACCATCATCTTCAACCTGATCGTCGACGTCATGTACGCGGTCGTCGACCCGAGGGTGCGCTATGACTGACATCGCAGCCACCGCTCCCGCCATCGTCGGTCGCTCGCTTTGGGGTGATGCCTGGGCGCGCCTCAAGGCCAACCGCGCCGCCATGTTCAGCCTCTACTACCTCGTTCTGATCGGGGTCGTCAGCGTCTTTGGCCCGTGGTTCGTGCCGCATCAATACACGACCATCTACGCCGACTATGTGCGCATGCCGCCAAGCCTGTCGGCCTACCCGAAACCCGATATGATCGAGACGGCGCTCACCGAAGCGATCAAACGCATGCGCGTTGACATCAAGGAGTGGCACCAGGAGGGCAATCAGGTCTTCGTCACGGTCAAGTCGGCCAAGCCGATCGACGACCGCAACATCCGCTACCTCGACCGTTCCGATGCCTTCGACGACACCAAGATCGAGAGCAAGTCGACCGACGGCCTCGAAGTGACGATGAGCGCATCGGTCAAGCAGCAGTATTTCCTGTTCGGAACCGATAACACTGGCCGCGATCTCTTGTCGCGCACGCTGATGGCCGGGCGTATCTCGCTTGCCATCGGCCTGCTCGCGGGCATCGTGGCGGTGGTGATTGGTGTGATTTATGGCGCCGCCGCCGGCTTTTCCGGCGGCAAGGTCGACGAGGTGATGATGCGCATCGTCGACGTGCTCTATTCCTTGCCGTTCATCTTCTTCGTCATCATGCTGGTGGTGTTCTTCGGCCGCAACTTCGTGCTGATGTTCCTGGCGGTCGGTGCCGTGCTGTGGCTCGACATGGCGCGCATCGTACGGGGCCAGGCGCTGTCGATCCGCCGGCAGGAATATGTCCAGGCGGCGGAAGCCATGGGCATCGGCCAGCGCGGCATCCTGCTGCGCCATGTCATCCCCAACCTGCTTGGCCCCGTGGTGATCTACATGACGCTGCTGGTGCCGCAGGTCATCATCCTGGAAAGCTTCCTGTCGTTCCTCGGCCTTGGCATCCAGGAGCCGATGACCAGCTGGGGCGTGCTGATCTCGGTTGGCGCCAAGAACATCGGCACCGCCAACTGGCTGCTCCTGTTTCCCGCCTTCTTCCTCGTCTCCACGCTGTTCGCCCTGAACTTCGTCGGCGACGGCCTGCGCGACGCGCTCGACCCAAGGGATCGGTAAAGATGGGGAACGCTGACATGGCCACTCCCGAAACGATCCTCAGCGTCAAGGACCTCCGCGTCCGCTTCCGCACGCTCGACGGTGCGGTCGAAGCGGTCAAGGGTATCAACATCCACGTGAATGCGGGCGAAACCGTCGCAGTCGTCGGCGAGTCCGGCTCCGGCAAGAGCCAGACGATGATGGCGGCGATGAGCCTGCTGGCCTCCAATGGCGAGGCGTCGGGCAGTGTCGACTATCGCGGCCGCAACCTGTTGACGCTGAGCAAATCCGAGCTGAACAAGGTCCGCGGCCGCAAGATCAGCATGATCTTCCAGGAGCCGATGACCTCGCTCGATCCGCTCTATTCGATCGGCAACCAGCTGATCGAGCCGATCCGCCGGCATCGGGGCCTGAGCGCCACGGAGGCGCATGATGAGGCGCTCAAGCTGCTGCGGCTCGTCCATATTCCCGATCCGGAACGGCGGATGAAATCTTATCCGCACGAAATGTCCGGCGGCCAGCGCCAGCGCGTGATGATCGCCATGGCGCTCGCCAACGACCCCGACATCCTGATCGCCGACGAGCCGACGACGGCGCTCGACGTGACCATCCAGGCGCAGATCCTGATGCTGCTGGCCGAGTTGCAGCGCAAGCTTGGCATGGCGATCGTCTTCATCACCCACGACCTCGGCATCGTCCGCCGCTTCGCCGACCGGGTTTATGTCATGCGCCAGGGGGAGGTCGTCGAGGAAGGCCAGGCAGAAGCGATCTTCGCCAACCCGCAGCATGCCTACACCAAGATGCTGCTGGCGGCCGAGCCGACGGGAACCAAGGCACCTCCGCCCGCCAATGCGCCCATGGTGCTCGAGGGCAGGAATGTCGAAGTCACATTCAGGATCGGTGGCGGGTTTTTCGCCGGCGAACCGCTGATGCTGCGGGCCGTCGATCACATCTCGATCCGGTTGCAACGCAACCAGACCATCGGCATCGTCGGCGAATCCGGCTCGGGCAAATCGACGCTCGGCCGCGCCTTGCTGCGGCTTTTGCCGAGCGATGGGCTCATTCGGTTCGGCGATCGCGACATTTCCACTGCCGACCGGCGGCAGATGCGGCCGCTGCGGCGCCAGATGCAGCTCGTCTTCCAGGATCCCTTCGGCTCGCTGTCGCCCCGCATGACCGTCGGCCAGGTCATCACCGAAGGGCTGCTGGTGCATGAGCCGAACCTTTCGGGAAAGCAGCGCGACCAGCGCGCGGTCGAGGCCCTGCGCGAAGTCGGTCTCGATCCCAACGCCCGCAACCGCTACCCGCACGAATTTTCCGGCGGACAACGGCAACGCATCGCCATTGCCCGCGCCATGATCCTGAAGCCGACGATGGTCGTGCTGGACGAGCCCACCTCGGCGCTCGATCGCTCGGTGCAGAAACAGATCGTGGAACTGCTGCGCAAGCTCCAGGCCGACCACGAACTGTCTTACCTGTTCATCAGCCACGATCTCGCGGTGGTGCGCGCCATGGCCGACTACATCATCGTCATGAAGCAGGGCAAGATCGTCGAGGAGGGGCCGACCGAGGCTATCTTCAGCAATCCGCAAGCGCCTTATACACAGACGCTGATGAATGCCGCGATCGACGTCACGCGGTTCCGGTTGAGCGCGTGATAAGTCACGGCAGGTGAGGCCTGTTCGCTCAGCCGGCTGAGTTGGCGCACTTGCGTGCGCGCACGGCGACAACGGCATCCTGCTGTTGCTTCAACCGGTCGATCCTTGCCGTTTCACGGTTGGCGACCGCCATCTTCACGCGCGATCCACCAAGCAGCCAGCGCGGCACTCTGGTGTTGGCGACCTTGCCGCGGGTGATCGCGGTTTGCGAGATGTCGCTCGCGCTGCTTCCCACGGCGCTGTTGAGCTCGGTGCAGCTCATGCTCTCGTATTTGGCCGGATCGGCCGTCCTGCCGATCGAGGAGCATCCGGCAACGAGAAACACCGTAGCCAGAAGAACCGGTGCCGATCCTGTCGTTGAGATCAAATTCATGTCCGCGTCCGGTTCGCCGTTTTACCGGCTCCCTCATATTCATCGATCAAACTAGGGGCCGATGCCCATCTCGTCAAAGGTTGAGGGGCCGATACCCAGTGCTCGCGCTCTGCACTGGGGTATCGGCCCGTTTATTCAATGTCATCGAAATCCTACGCTGCTTCGGCGTCCAATCCGGTCATGGGGACACAACCACCGCCGAGCACCATTTGGGCGATGTCCGCGGCATTCTCATCGACATGGGCCGTCACCAGCACAACCCCTTCGCCGACGCCTCGACGCTCAAACCTTCTGGCGCCCGCGGCCATGGCTCCGAACAACCCGCCGAGGATGCAGCCGCAGCCTATCAGGGCCGTCGCCGACAGGCCGGTCGCAAAAGGATTGATGCCGTGGACAGCAAAAGCGCTCAGGCACGCCAACAGCCCGGCGGCGGCGCCAAGCATGACAGCGGGAGATTTCACGACACCGATTTCGTCATGGTAGGGCCCGATAATCGCGATCTGTACGCGAGGAACCCCGGCCGCCAAAAGGTTGCCGGCGATCCGGGCTGCTTCGGAATGGGATTCAAAAAGCCTGCTGATTGTTGGCATGGTCATTCAGGGCGCGTCGTGTCCGTCAGCACGTCGGTAACGAAGGATGCGGCGATCAAGTCGTCGCCATCGATCCGGCCTTGACCGTCCTCCATTACGGCCGCGACCTTTTGGAAGGTCTTGATTTCGCCCTCGGTGATCCGCGCGTCGCGCATCCTGCTCCTGAGGTCTGCCACGCGCAGCTGCAAGGCATCGGATCTTGCGTTGTCACGATTCGAGATTGTCGTGGTCATCTATGTCCGCTTCTTTTTTGATGGTCCTCGCGCCCAGCCAACCGAACTCTGGAGGGCGGGCAAACGTTCCAGGGCTGGGCTTCGGTCTGGCGAGGTGCGGGACTTAGGTCTTGCCCCAGGACGTAATGGTCTTGCCGGCCGCGCAGCCAGGAACAGCCGCTGTTTGCCACCGTTTGTCCGCTACGAGATTATGGGAGGAAGCCGATGGAGAAGAGTGTTGGCCAGGCGCGCTGGTTGCTCGCACCGATCTTCGCCGTGGCTATTACCTTCTTGGTGGCTGGAGTAGTCCTTAGCTGAGTTCTCCCCTGGTGCCGCAAGGTCCATTACACGCCCATCCGGCGTAGGATACGACGAATTGCCCTGGGCTCACGGACCCAAGTTTGCGCAATTTATTTCCGGCGATGACGAGATCTCAGAATTGGCCCCGTTCTCTTTCGCACCTGGTGGCCAGGCTTGATCGAGAGCCGGGCCACCAGTCGGCGATCAGTAGCCGCTGTTTTCCATCACCACCGGGTGATGATGACGGTGATGGGTGGAGACGGAGCCGGTGACAACAACGGTATTCCGATGGTGATGCCGGCGGCCATTGTCGTAGAACGCGATCTGTCCATGGTGACGGTGATGAAGGCGCTGGCCCTCCTCATTGATGATCTTGACATGGTTATGATGTCGATGATGGGTCTTGATGACAACGTCAGTCTGGGCGGCCGATGCCAAAGCAGGGAACCCCAGCGATAGCGCCAAAGCGCAGATGGCCACTGTTTTCATTGCAATTTCTCCATTGCCTTTGTTAGCCCTTCGTTGGATACAACTGCCGCTGATCCCTTTGGTTCCGGGCTTCCCGGGACAGCTGGGACGTGCGGTAAATCGAAGGGCTGGCTATCGGATCGCGCGACCAGACCTGGAGAAAAATCGCAATATTTGGCGACGGACTCCCATGAGTCCTCACCCAGGATGGCCCCGACATCGCCTTTTCTACAATTACGGTTGGTTCTCCCGGGCAGCCACGCTGCCGCATCGTCCATCGTCCGCGCGGGCAGGCCAGCGCAACTGCTGCTGTCAGGACCAATCTGTCTCTGTCCCACAAAAGCAGTTCGCTTGGCTATTTCGAGATCCTGTCAGGCGGCGGAACATTAGATAAGCCTAATGGTTTTATCTCCACAGCAGGCATCGCGGTTTGAGGTCCGCTGAAGATCAGCAGGCAAAGGCTGATCGGCCCGCGTCCTCCGCCAGAGGCGCGGGCTCACCAGGCAACAGGAGAGAGATCATGAACAATATCATTTGGCTCATAGGAGCGGTGGTCATCGTGATAGCGATATTGAGCTTTTTCGGCCTCCGCTAGGCGGCGTGCACCGTGCCCTGGCGGGTGACTGTTGGAGGAGCCAGGCGCGTTATTGCCCATGTTCGGCAGCACGTCCTGCTTTTAGAATTTCGATGCTGCGCAAGCCGCGCAGGCGGATGACGCTTTTGTCCTTGAGGCGGATGAAGACCCGCGACACAGTGATGGTAAGGGCGCTAGTCTAGTTCGATATCGGGTCTCCCTTAATGTGCCCAGCTCGTGGGTGCATGCACCGAACGCGGCCTTGGCGTAGCCATTTCGTGATTTCTGGCAGCGCCGGTTCGATCGCAGGAAACAGGGAATGAGGCCGGGCGCCGTTTTGAGCGAAGGGATGGCTCGGATTTCCTGATCCGGCCGTTGGCTATCGTCTCGAGATCGATGGCCGCTTCGTGCTTAAAGGCACCTCGACCGGATCGACGCTTCCGGTAGATGGATTTCGATGGAATGGAAGCAAAACAGGGACTGATTTCCGCCTGCGGCGACGTGTTCCGTATCTAAAGAAAAAGGACTGGGAAGATGGTTGAGAAGGCTAAGGATAGCAACGGCGCTGCACTGAACGACGGTGACTCGGTGACGTTGATCAAGGATCTGAAGGTGAAGGGCACATCAGAAACGCTCAAGCGCGGCACGATGGTCAAAAATATCCGCCTTACCGAAAATCCAGAAGAAATCGAATGCAACACGAGGCAGGTGAAGGGTCTTGTCCTGAAAACTGCGTTCCTGAAGAAGGCATGAGCCTCTCCTCGCTCCAGACCTATCCTTTGGTGCCGGATTTTGTGCGCTCATCCATCTTTTCGCAAAGGACGGCCAGGGTGCGCCGCGCATTCCAGCAAAGTTTTGGGGGAAATTGCCTTTTCCGCAATGCCGTTCCTAGGATGTGATCGACTTGCGAAGCGACACCCCAACATTCGCCGTTTTTTAGATGTTGCTTATATAGCGTTAGAAACCGCACCTGATCGCAAACGACGGTCGGGGCACAAAAATAGGGAAGGATAATTTCATGAGCTTCAAAACTGCCTGTTTAGGCGCACTTGCTTTCACGATTGTTGGCGGCGCGGCGCTTGCCGGCGCGCTCGATGAACCCAAGATGATGGCCCCGTTCTTCACCGACGCGAGCATGAAGACGATGAAGCCGGACGCCGATATGAAAAAGGCCTGGGCTGCGATGGCCAAGGCTGATCAGGACAAGATGATGAAGGAATGCAACGACGCGGCGATGAGCAAGCCTCATGCTCAGTTCTGCGAGAAATTGAAGGCACTTGGCGGCTCCAAATAGGCCATCGCCTTTGCCAACAACCTTGTGGCGGGTTATGCCCCGCCACCAGGCGCACCGCATCAGGCGAATCCAAAACGGCTTTTTTGGACGAAATTGTGCCGCAAAACCCAGCGAGTTTCTGGTTCCCGCTGCATTGTGATCAAACCAATTGTGGGCGTCAGTTCGCTGTTGGAACGGGGCAGCTCGCATCGCCTTCCTGGCAATTCAGGTAACCCTCGAAATTCTTGACACGGGATTGCGTCAAGCTGTCCATGCACATCGAGATAAGCATCGGAGCCATGCTTCCTCCAGCCACCCCCGCAGTCTGGAATTGGCACTCCGCATCGCGAAATTTAACCCAGCCCTGCTGCGCTTGAACGAGAAGCTTCTTGGCATCCGCGTCGTCCTTGAGGCGGGTTTCGATCTGCTTGTAGAGCTCGTTTAGCTTCTTGTCCGATTTCTTGAACGAAGCATCGGCGCACTGGTTCATGGTGACCTGATCCTTGGCGTCGGCGCATTTGTCCTTGGCAGAGGCAAAACCCGGCATGGCCAGAACCACGGCGGCAGTCAGAATTGCGGTTTTCATCGATTGTCCTCCTGTTTGCCTGTGGGCGTCATCTCATTCCGAAACGGTTCCGGCGAAGCAGCTGGCCAGCTTTTTTCGATCTTTGCAACGCTACCGCGTGTTCCGCTGGTCGATCGCGTGAGCGATTTTCGCGGCGTTGAGGAGATGCTCCCGCAGGGGCCGCCGCCCACGCACCAGCACTTGAGAGCCCGATCAAATGCTCTCGTCGTTCGCATCTGTGCCGGTGGCACCGAAGCAGTGATCTTGCGATGCCGGCACAAACAGCAGGCGTCAATGTGCTGACCTTTCCTTCGAGCCGGCCTTGGGAACGCGGAGTTACGTCGCGAGTTGAAGCAAAGGGAGGATCGTGAGTGAAGCGCGTGGAATTGTGGACGGAGTCATGGTGACGAAGGTCATAATCCGTCCGCAAGATTGTCCGCCGGTGATGCGGCGAACTCTCCAGCCGAGTTGCGAAAAGTCTTGAGGCTAACAATGTCACGGTCGCTGATTGCGTTTTGGCACCTGCTGAGCGAGAGCATCCGCGGCTTCGTCGACGACAATTGCTTGAGCCACGGGGCGGCGATGGCTTTCTATGCGACCACTTCGCTCGCTCCAATCCTGCTGATCGTTGTTGCCATCGCCGGTCTGGGCTTCGGGAACGATGCCGCTCAGGTCGCGTTGTCGGCACAGATTTCAGGCGTCATGGGTCCTCAAAGTGCCGACCTGCTGCAAGCAACGATCGAAAGCGCCTCCCAGAGAACCGCAGGGACCTTGGCGACGATCTTGGGCTTGATCACTCTGTTTGTCACCGCATCCGGGGTGTTCGGAGAGATGCAGCTTTCACTGAACCAGATGTGGAAAGTGCCACCCGCCGGATTTTCCATTTCGCGCTTGGTGCGGGCTCGCGCGGCAAGTCTGGGCTTGGTGGGAGCGCTGGGCTTTCTACTTCTGGTCTCGCTGGTTGCGAGCGCGGCGATATCGGCGCTTGCCCAAGTGATCAACGCTCACCTGCCTTTTGGCGAGTTTATCCTCGCTACCATAAATACCATCGTCTCCTTTGTTCTGATCGCACTGATGTTTGCTGCCATCTACAAAGTTCTGCCGGACCGTTCACTCGAATGGCGTGATGTGGGCGCCGGCGCCGTGATCACGGCGCTTCTGTTCACCATCGGAAAGTCGTTGATCGGCTGGTATATTGGCACAAGCGCGGTCGCCTCCTCATATGGCGCTGCCGGGGCGCTGCTTGTGGTGCTGCTGTGGGTCTACTACTCATCGGAGGTCTTTCTACTCGGCGCGGAAATTACCCGCGCCTATTCGATCCGGCATGGCAGCCGGGCCGATCTGGCGGAAATCATCCATTCGCGGGCGCCGCCGGCAACAGGCATCAAACATGATCGAAAGGTATCGGAGAAAGAGATAGTTGGCTGGATCGTTTTCAGCAGCTTGGTCACAGCCCTGATTTCTATCGCGCCCTATCTCAAGAAGTCGGCTCTTCGCCACGGCAACGATCAAGGCACTGATAAATGATGCCTCGATTCGCAAAGCCATGCTCGGCTCTCGAAAGGGTCGGGTGCGCCCGGAGCCTCGCCGACCCGGCTCGTCAGACGTGGAAGACCCGGTACCATTCGACCAACCGGCCTAACTCCTCGATGACAGAGGTGCGGTGGCGGTAGCCGATGCCGCTTGCAGCGTGAAGTGTCGGCGAAGATGTCGGCATGGCGCCTGCCTGCAGCGGATTTCGACCGCGGCGGGGCGTGCGCCCGCTGGCGGGGACGCGCCACGTAGACACATAGCTATTTCTGTCGGGATATCTGTGGGGTAGCCATCGTCGCGGCGCTAACCCATTGTTGTTTCTGGTCGGAGTGGCAGGATTTGAACCTGCGACCCCCTCGTCCCGAACGGGCGGGTTGGCCAGCAAAAGCCCGGATTTCCGCCATTTCTGATGGCGTCTGAAGGCCAATGTTCACGTTTATTTCCGGTATATCTGTGGGGTAACTGTGGGGTAGGCGGAAATGTTCTCTTTCTGTGCCGCGTGCATACTGACTGTGTTTTTTGGCATGTGTGGCAAGCGTGACTTGGAGACGATTGCCTCGGCGGCTTGGGCCTGAAAATCGGGGTGGTGATGGCCATAAGTCTGAATGAGCACTTGGACACTCATGCCCAGGTATCCCGCCGCCGCCCAGGGGTCGGAACCCCGCTGCATTAGCCAGGTCGCGGCCGTGTGGCGGAAGACGTGCGGGGTGATGTCGGTCCGGAAGACGCGCCGGACGCTACCTTGCGGTGTCGCAACCTCTTCATACCAGCCCAGTCCGGCCGTCTCGACCACCGAGCGGAAGGCCTTCTTGATCGACTGCACCGGTTTGCCGTTCCACTCAACTACGAAGTCATGGGCGATCATGCGGCCAATGCTGGCGCTTTTTCCTCGGCCCTTGGTCTTGATTTCCAGCGGTGTGCTCGCCCAGCGGCGCACATGTGCCACGAGGCGATCAGGCAACCTGACGGGTGGCTGCCGCTTTTTGGTCTCGCGGCGACCGTTGGCGCGGCGGTAGAAAACGCCGCGTTCGATGTCGACATATCCCGCACCTTCTGTCCGCCGGACGGCCGCGCCGCAGACCGCGGCGGAGCGCGTGCCGGTATAGAGAGCGACAAGGATGAAGCGCGCGACGTGGCGTGCGGTGCGACGATCGCTTGGCCGGCCCTTCCACGACTGGCGCATGCCCCACGCGGCGCGAAGCAGGGCGGCTGCCTCGTCGCGGGTCAGCCAGCGGTCGCGCGGTGCTGCTTTCGCGGGCAGCACAATTGCTGGCGCAGAAGTTACGTAGCCTTCGCGGTGATAGTTGTTCAGCGCCGCTCGTAGATCCTCCAACTGACGCCTGGCGGCAGCGCCGTTGCCGTGGGCCTTGGCGTAATCGCGGCACATTTTGCCATCGATGTCGCCGATCTTTGTGTCGCCAAACCACGTTAGCACAACGATCAGCCGGTCGGCGGTTTCTTTCGGCTTGGCGTGCGACGGCGCGACGTCGGTAAGGTATACGTTTACGGCGTCAGCTACCGGGACCGTGGTGGGATCACGACCGCGCTCGCGGGCCGGCCGGTACTTTTCCGTGATGTGACTGGCGAGACGCTTTTCAGCGCGTTCGCGGTCGCCAGTGCCGCCACAAGCGCTGATGAAGGTTGCGCCATCGCGGATGAACCAGCCGGCTGCGCTGCGCAGCTTTCCGTCCGCCCTTCTGCTTTCGGCGCGCCAGACGAGGCGCGCCCCTTTCGACGTCCGCGGCATAGCTCTCTCATTTTTGCGATCGCTGCCAAAGTGACGTATTCCTTGCCTGCGATCAACTCTGTCTGAAGACGGTCAGCATCTCGCTCTTTTCGCAGACCTGCCGCACCCATGGAGCCGTCGGGAAAGGCGATTTCGGCAGCTACGTTGAGCCGTAGCGGCGTATGGTCGTCCACCTGCTCTTGGATCGTCATGGCTTGCCTTTCCGCAGGCGCAGAAGAATTAAGCTGCGCTCGACTGTTTGAGGACCTGCGATGGTCCGACACCGGTCAGTAAGCCGCTTGATCGCGTGGTCTGGCCGGCCCCGTATCAGGCAGTTGACTGCGGCTGCCGGACAATCTCTTTTCGACCCTTGGTGGGTAGGAACCGGGCCGAGAAGACTTCTCACCGCAAGGCGATTATCTGGCCGGAAATGTAAGGATATGAGAGCGATCTGTGAACGGCATCAAATCGCTCGTGCGGTGATTGGGACCCTCTGGCGTTAAAAACGGCGGGCCTGCCATGATGTGCGGGCAATCTCGCGAAGCGTCGTGTGCAAGCTAGTCAGGCCTTCGGCTCATGAGGTGCCTCGGAGGTGGGGCTGCCCTCCTGCTGCGGATACCCGTTCTTCGAAAATTGAGAGTGAGAGTGCCAGCGGGGTTTTTCCGTGACGGGTTGAAAGCCGGAGGAGAGGCCTCCGGCGCCCGTCGCGGAGAACCGCGATGTCTTATCAAAGCAATCTAGCCCGCGCAGTTGCCGACCGGACCAACCTCTATGAAGACATTACCAACAAGATCATCGCCGCGTTGGAGGCAGGTCGATTCCCTTGGGTCCAGCCGTGGGGGACTGCTGCCGCAAAAGCGCCCTTGTGCTTGCCGAAGAACGCCAGCACCGGCAGACACTATACCGGGATCAACGTGCTCATCCTCTGGGGCGCCGTCATCGAGCGCGCCTATCGGACGCAAAGCTGGCTAACCTTCCGACAGGCACAAGTGCTCGGCGGGAATGTTAGGAAAGGCGAGCGTGGCACCACCGTCATCTATGCTGATTGCTTTATCTCGGACGATGAGAAGAAGCGCGCCAGCGAGACGGGCAAAGATGCCAGGGCGGTTCCGTTCCTCAAGCGCTTCACTGTCTTCAACATCGAACAATGTGAAGGTTTGTCCGAGGAGACGGAAGTTTTGCCTCCAATCCCGGACGCCCGATTGATCGAGCCTCGGCTCAAGGCTCTGATCAAAAGCACCGGCATCGACTTCCGTATCGGTGGGAACAATGCCTTTTATGTGCCGGCCCGCGACTATGTTCAGGTGCCGCCTCCGCAAGCCTATTTCGAGCCGATCGACTGGCATCGCACGGCGCTCCATGAGCTTGGTCATGCCACGGGTCATGCCTCACGCCTCGCTCGCGATTTCTCCGGCTCCTTCGGGACGAAGAAATATGCGTTTGAGGAACTCGTGGCCGAGATCAACGCAGCCTTCTGCTGTGCTGCGCTCGGCATCGTGCCCACAGTACGCCATGCCGACCATATCGGCTCCTGGCTCGAGGTGCTGCGTGAAGACAATCGGGCCATCGTGCGCGCCGCCAGCCAGGCTCGCAAGGCGGCCGACTGGCTTCTGGGCCATTTGACCGAGGATACCGTGCTGCCGAATGAAACGGATGCGGATGCCGACAGGAGAGCGGCATGATCCTCTCAGACCTGCGCGAGCAGCTTCTTGCCAGGGGCGCAACCGTGGTGCTGAGCACGTCCCGCTCGTCCGCTTCTTCAATCGCCTCGGCGCCGGAACCTGGCTCGTTACTGAACTCGACGATGCTGGCGGTACCTGTTCGGGCTGGCCGATCTGTCCCGAGCTCTGCTCGTAGTCGGTCCGACTGCCATTTGGTATGGCGATCGGACGCGATCTCTCTTTCGTCGGCGGTAGCTCGATCGCGCTCTGTTCCGAGGCTGCCCGCGTCAGTGGAAGCATCCCGGAGGCCGAAGCATCTTCCGCGGTGCTGCCAACGGGCAGCGCTGGGATGAATCGACCCGAAGCGAGGAGAGGAAGAGGATTGAGGGGATCTCGTGACGGGTTCAGGACCGAGAGAGAGGCTCTCGGCGCCCGTCGAGGAGAAACCCGATGGCCACTGCCATTCAAAAGATTACCCTGTCGCCCTCGCGTGACATTCCCTTCAACAAGCTGGTTCTCGCCCAGACCAATGTCCGGCGCATCAAGGCCGGCGTCTCGATCGAGGACCTGGCAGCCTCCATCGCTCGGCGCGGCCTGATCCAAGGCATCCACGTCCGTCCCGTTCTCGATGCCGATGGCCGGGAGACCGGCATGTTCGAGGTGCCGGCCGGTGGCCGCCGCTACCGCGCCCTGGAAATGCTCGTGAAGCAGAAGCTGTTAGCCAAGACTGCGCCCGTTCCTTGTGTTGTCGGAAACTCTTCCAGCGCGGTTCTCTCGGAGGAAGTGTCGCTGGCAGAGAACCTGGATCGGGCTCCGCTCCATCCCTTGGATGCATATCACGCCTTCAAGGAAATGCGTGACAAGGGCATGTCGGAGGAGGAGATTGCTGCAGCCTTCTTCATCTCGGTCAACATCGTCAAGCAACGTCTCAGGCTCACCGCCGTGTCGCCGGCGCTCCTCGACATCTATGCCGAAGATGGCATGACGATCGCTCAGCTCGAAGCCTTCTCGGTCAGCAATGACCATGTACGGCAAGAGCAGGTCTGGGAGGCAGTCAAGAACAGCTGGTCGAAAGAGCCATACCAGATCCGCCGCATGCTGACCGAGAACACCGTCCGTGCCTCCGACAAGCGAGCCGTCTTCGTGGGTCTCGACGCGTATGAGGCAGCAGGTGGCGAAGTGCTGCGCGACCTGTTCCAGTCGGACGATGGCGGGTGGTTGCAGGATGTACCCTTGCTCGATCGTCTCCTCACCGAGAAGCTTCAGGTCATGGCCGACGAAATCGCCAATGAAGGCTGGAAATGGATCGAAGTCGCGTTGAGCTTCCCCTATGGCGCGGCGCGCGGCTTGCGCGAACTCAATGGGACGCCGGTCGACCTCTCCGACGAGGAACAGGCGACGCTCGACGCACTTCGCGATGAGTTCGACAAGCTGCAGAAGGAATATGAAGAGGCCGACGAGTTGCCGGACGAGGTCGACCAGCGGTTTGGTGAGCTTGAAACCGCCATCAGGGCGTTTGAGGCGCGCCCCGTCCGATTCGATCCGGCCGACGTCGCGCGCGCCGGAGTCTTCATCAGTGTGGATACGAACGGGTCGCTTCTCGTCGAACGCGGGTTTGTGAAGCCGGAAGATGAAGTCCCCGTTGCGTCCGAGGGCGACAACGATCGCAGCGTCGAGGCAGGCAATAAATCAGTGGCGGCGGGTTCGGTCCAGCGATCCGTCATCACCACCGGTGGCCAGTCGACCGGGCCGGGGGATGACGAGGAGGATGGCATCAAGCCGTTGCCGGATCGCCTGATCATGGAGTTGACGGCCGAGCGTACGCTGGCGCTGCGCGACAAACTCGCAAATGATCCGGCGACCGCGTTCCTGGCCGTGCTGCACAAGTTCGTCCGTGACGTCTTCTCTCGATACAACTCGCAAGGCGCGGCGATGGACGTCTGTGTCCGTGCCACGGTCTTCCCGGCCCAGTCTCCCGAGCTTCGCGACACACCTTACGCACGCGCGATCGATGGCCGGCATAAAGCCTGGGAGACCCGTCTTCCGAGTGATGTCACCGAGCTTTGGAATGCGCTTGCGGCTCTCACAGCCGCCGAGCAGGCTGAGTTGTTCGCGCATTGCGCATCGTTCGGCGTGAACGCTCTCTACGAAAGGGCCGATCGCTACGGCAACGGCGCGATTTCCGCCCATGGCGTGCAGCAGCGACTTACCGAGGCCGATCACCTGGCCCGCGCAGTCGGGCTCGACATGGCCGATGCGGGCTGGCGGCCGACGGTCGGTAACTATCTTGGTCGCGTCACCAAGGCACGTATTCTCGAAGCCGTGCGCGAGGGTGAAGGCGAGCGCGCCGCCCAGCTGATCGACCACCTCAAGAAAGGCGACATGGCCAACGAGGCGGAGCGGCTCCTCGCCGACAGCGGCTGGTTGCCTGAACCGCTGCAGCTTGCAGATATCAATGTCGAAGCGGTCGATTCCTGCTCGGACAATAAAGACGAAGAGCTGCCCGAATTCCTCGCGGGTGACGGCGACGACGACGGATTGTTCGAAGACGAGAAGGGAGATCAAGTCGAGATCGCCGAATAGGCTCGACTTCTCTCCAGATTAGATTGCCCGGCACTCGCAGGAGCGCCGGGCTTTTTTACGTCCGGTGTCAGAGTGAGAGTCCGGCCGCGACGGGTTTGAGCCCGTCCGGTCAGAGAGAGCGCCGGCGGGCTTTCCCGTTGTCGCTCTCCCGAGGGCCTTCTCGATGACCGTTTTGTTTCCGACAGCGACTGTCAATCCAGCCGCGTCTGCTTCCCTGGCTTCCGACCCGGCCGCTGCCATACACGCGGCGGCCCTGCTTCTCCTTCCCAGTTTCGAATGCGGTCGGCGTATCCAAACAGCCGATTTGCGCGCCGCAATGGAAGCGGCATTCAGTCGGTCCGACGCTACCGGCGCCTGGGACTGGAAGGCCGCCTATGATGCCTGCGAGGCGGCGACCGTCCTCTTTCTTCGCAAGTATGGAAGATCGCTTCTACACAAAGCCGGATCTCCGGCTTGCGCTTTGCCGCTCTTGGGGCGGATTGCCAACCTCTTGCCCACCCAGACGCGTCGCTCGGAGGAGAGCCAGACGTTCCAGCAGTTTTCGACTCCGATCCCGCTGGGTCTCGCTGCTGTCACCGCGGCGGCCATCACCTCGGCGGATCGGGTGCTCGAGCCGTCGGCCGGCACTGGCCTGCTCGCCATCCTTGCCGAGGTCGCCGGCGGTTCGCTCGTTTTGAACGAACTCGCCGAGATCAGAGCCGGCCTTTTGTCCACCCTCTTTCCGGCCCTCACGGTCACCCGGTTCGACGCTGCCCAGATCCACGACCACCTCGATCCGGCGATCATGCCGACCGTTGTGTTGATGAACCCGCCATTCTCGGTGCTCGCCAATGTCGAAGGTCGCGTGGGCGATGCAGCCTATCGCCATATCGGCTCGGCGCTCGCTCGGCTCGCCGATGGTGGTCGCCTGGTCACGATCACCGGTGCGAACTTTGGGCCGGAGACACCTGCCTGGCGTGACGCCTTCATTCGCCTGCAGGAGCGTAGCCGCGTCGTTTTCACCGCTACGATCGGCGGCTCGGTCTATGCCAAGCATGGCACGACGATCGAGACGCGGCTGACGGTCATCGACAAGCTGGCTGCTGGCGATCCTTCTCGCTTTCCGGCGTCTCCCGGTCGTGCACCAGACGTCGCGACGCTGCTCGGCTGGGTAGACTAACATGTGCCTGCACGGCTGCCGTTCCCTGATCCGGTCAACGTCTTGCCCGCCAAAGCCACATCCCGGACGGTGCGCCGCTATCTCGCGCGCCATGCCGCTGCGCCGGCTCGTCCGGAACGTTCCGAACTCGCCTGCGTCGAGCTCGACTACGAGACGGTGGACTGGACGCCTGACGAAGGAGCCCGGCTGACCGACGCGATTTATGAGGAATACGGATTGCAGACGATCCGCATTCCAGGCTCCCAGGCGCATCCAACCAAGCTCGTGCAATCCGCCGCCATGGCCTCCGTCGCGCCGCCCAGGCCTAGTTATCGGCCGACGCTCCCCACCGACATTCTGACGTCACTTTCAGATGCGCAACTCGAGACGCTCATCCTCGCCGGTGAGGCCCATGCGGGTTTCCTCGTCGGATCGTGGACCGTCGACGATACGTTCGACATCATCAAAGCCGTGCCGGAGGACGCGGAGCGGTCTGTGCGCTTCCGGCGTGGTTTCTTCATCGGAGACGGCACCGGGGTCGGTAAGGGTCGGCAAGCGGCGAGTATCGTGCTCGACAACTGGCTGCACGGCCGCCGCAAGGCGGTGTGGATCTCCAAGTCCGACAAGTTGCTCGAGGACGCCCAGCGCGATTGGTCGGCACTCGGCATGGAGCGTCTGCTCGTCACCCCGCTTTCGCGCTTTCCTCAAGGCCGTCCTATCACGCTGCCGGAAGGCATCCTGTTCACAACCTATGCCACGCTGCGCTCCGATGATCGAGGCGAGAAGGTTTCGCGCGTCAAGCAGATCGTCGAATGGTTGGGCTCCGATTTCGAAGGAGTGATCATTTTCGACGAAGCCCATGCCATGCAGAATGCCGGCGGCGGCAAGGGAGAACGCGGTGATGTCGCCCCATCTCAGCAGGGCCGCGCCGGCCTGCGTTTGCAGCACGCTCTGCCATGTGCCCGTGTCGTGTATGTCTCCGCGACCGGCGCCACGGCGGTCCACAATCTCGCCTATGCCCAGCGACTTGGCCTGTGGGGCGGTGAGGACCTGCCATTCGCCACTCGGGCGGAATTCGTCGAAGCGATAGAAGCGGGCGGCGTGGCTGCTATGGAGGTGCTCGCCCGGGACCTTCGTGCCCTCGGTCTCTACACGGCGCGCTCGCTGTCTTTCGACGGCGTCGAATATGAGCTGGTCGAGCACGAGCTGACGCCCGAGCAACGGCGCATCTACGATGCCTATGCCGGCGCCTTTGCCGTCATTCACAACCATCTCGATGCGGCCATGCAAGCCGCTAACATCACCGGAGACAGCGGCACGCTGAACCGCCAGGCCAAGTCAGCCGCGCGCTCGGCCTTCGAGAGCGCCAAGCAGCGCTTCTTCGGTCATCTGCTGACATCGATGAAGACGCCGACGCTGATCCGCTCGATCGATCAGGATCTCGACGCCGGACATTCGGCTGTCATCCAGATCGTCTCCACCGGTGAGGCACTGATGGAACGCAGGCTGGCCGAGGTCCCGACGGAAGAGTGGAGTGATGTTCGCGTCGACATCACGCCACGCGAATATGTGCTCGACTACCTCGCCCATTCCTTCCCGGTCCAGCTCTACGAGCCCTTCACCGATTCCGACGGCAATCTGTCGTCCAGGCCCGCCTTCCGCGACGGCCAACCTGTCGAAAGCCGTGAGGCGGTCGCGCGCCGCACCGCCCTGATCGAGAAGCTCGCCAGCCTGCCAGCGGTGCCCGGCGCGCTGGACCAGATCGTCCAGCGCTTCGGAACGGACATCGTGGCGGAAGTGACGGGGAGATCGCGGCGGATCGTTCGGAAGGACGAAAGGCTCATGGTTGAGAGCCGCGCGGCCTCGGCCAATCTTGCCGAGACGCAGGCCTTCATGGATGACGTCAAACGTGTTCTCGTCTTTAGCGATGCTGGCGGGACAGGACGCAGCTACCACGCCGACCTGTCGTCGCGGAACATGCGGCTTCGCGTCCACTATCTGCTTGAGCCGGGCTGGAAAGCCGACAGCGCAATCCAGGGTCTTGGCCGCACGCACAGGACCAATCAGGCGCAGCCGCCGCTTTTTCGACCCATCGCGACCAATGTGAAAGCGGAAAAGCGCTTCCTCTCCACCATCGCCCGCCGCCTCGATACGCTGGGCGCCATCACGCGCGGCCAGCGCCAGACCGGCGGACAAGGTCTGTTCCGGCCAGAGGACAATCTGGAATCGCATTATGCGCGCGATGCGCTGCGCCAACTTTATCTGCTGATCGTACGCGGCAGGGTGAAGGGCTGTTCCCTACAGCAATTCCAGGAGACGACCGGCCTGAAGCTCATGGATGACAACGGCATAAAGGATGACCTGCCGCCGATCACCACCTTCCTCAACCGGCTGCTGGCACTCACCATCGAAATGCAAGACGTCCTGTTCGCGGCCTTCGAGCAACTGCTCACCGCCAAGGTGGAGGGTGCCATCGCTGCCGGCATCCATGAGGTCGGGCTGGAGACGCTGCAGGCAGAGAGCTTCGTCGTCACCGACCGGCGGACGATCTACACCCACCCCGGCACCGGCGCCGAAACGCAACTCCTCACCATTGCCCAGCGCCAGCGCAACCGACCGATGTCGTTCGAGGACGCTGTCGCCCATTGCGATGATCCGCGTGCCGTTCTGCTCATCAACGAACGCTCAGCGCGCGCTGCCGTGCAGATTCCAGCGCCATCGCTCATGCTCGACGATGGCGAGGTGGAACGGCGCGTTCGCCTGATCCGTCCGATGGAGCAACACCATGCTTCCCTCCGTATGATAGAGGAAAGTCGTTGGACCGAGGCGGATCGCGACACCTTCGCGACGGCCTGGGATGCGGAGCTCGCCAAGGTCCCGGCGTTCTCCGATTCGACTATCCACGTCGTCGCTGGCTTGTTGCTGCCGATCTGGAAGCGACTCCCGAATGAGACCAGCCGTGTCTACCGGCTCCAGACCGATGACGGCGAGCGCATCATCGGCCGTATGGTCTCGGCGGCTTGGGCCGCTGGCGCGCTGGCAATTGGTGTTAGTACGCTGACGGCGGACGACGCCTTCAGCGCCTTGATCGATGGCCGCACTACGCTCGACCTCGCCGAAGGACTTCATCTGCGGCGCGTCCGCGTGATGGGTGCCAACCGCATCGAGCTTTCGGGCTTCACCGACGCGATGCGCGAGCGGCTCTCGGCTTACGGGCTTTTTCACGAGATCATAACCTGGAGACTACGCATGTTCGTTCCCGCCGATGCCGCGGGACCGGTCATTCTTGCGAAAGTCCTCGAGCGCTATCCGGTGCAGCGCATCAGCGAGAGAGAGGCGGCCTGATGCCCCGTCTGGATGCTTCCGAACTGGCATCTCGTCTCGGTCAGCGGGCCGAGACGGTGTGCAGCCACTATCTCTTCAACGGTCATCGCGAGGGCCGCTACTGGCTGGTCGGCGATGTGCGCAATACGCCTGGGCGGTCAATGTTCGTCCGGCTGAAAGGGCCGGAGTCCGGCAAGGGCGCGGCTGGGAAATGGACCGACGCCGCGACTGGCGAGCACGGCGATCTGCTCGACGTCATTCGGGAGTCGCGTGGCTTGGTCGACTTCCAGGACGTCGCCGACGAGGCGCGCAGTTTTTTGTCGATGCCCCAACCGACGCCAGATCCCACTGAAGGCACGATGCGTTCAGTTCCTGCTCCTTCGGGATCTGTCGAAGCGGCGAGGCGGCTTGTTTCCATGTCGCAGCCGATCTCGCGAACGCTCGTGGAGACCTATTTGCGTGGACGCAGCATAACGGCCCTGCACGAAACCGGATGTCTTCGGTTCCATCCACACTGCTACTACCGACCCGACGGGTACGCGCCGACCGAGACCTGGCCGGCGATGATTGCGGCCGTTACCGATCTGGCAGGCAGACTTACGGGCGCGCACCGTACCTGGCTGGATCCGAGTGGTTTCAGCGAGGCCCGCCTCGGCAGAGCGCCGATCGGCACGCCCAGGCGGGCCATGGGCGATCTGCTTGGGCACGCGGTGCGCTTCGGGGCCGTCAGCGATGTGATGGCAGCCGGTGAAGGCATCGAGACCATCCTGTCACAACGTTCGGCGCTGCCGTCCATGCCGGTGGTCGCAGCCCTGTCGGCAGCACATCTGTCCGCCGTCCTGTTTCCAGACACGCTGCGTCGTCTCTACATCGCCAGCGACAATGATCCGGCAGGTGATGGCGCGGTGGCGGCCCTTATCCAACGTGCCAACTCCGCGGGGATCGAAGCGATCGTGCTGAAGCCTCGACTCGGCGATTTCAACGAGGATCTGCGTCTGCTCGGTCTTGATGTCCTCAGGGCGATCCTTCGGGTTCAGATCGCACCGCAGGACGTTGACCGGTTCGCAGCATTGGCGGTCTGACCGGGAAGAATCGAGTGCTGGCCCGTCCCTGTCGCGGGTCGCTGCAATGTCCCTTCCTTTTCCCGAAGAGCACGGCCACACGCCCTTCGAGAGGGCGATCGGCGCGCCGGTCGGTCCGGATTGGCAATGGCTGCGCCCGGTTATTTTCCGGCGGCCCTTCCACCCCACGCGGCGAGCCGCGGGGGACCCCGGCTTGGGGCCTTTCCATCGCGAAACAAAATAGCCGGGCTTCGCCATCCTCCACTCTCGTTTCGGCCCTGCGCTGGCGCTGCGGGTGCAGATCCGGACCGCCCGTCGCCGTCGTTCGCCATGAAGGCCGCGATGGACGCGACCAATCCAGAAAAGGGAAGCCACATGAGCGATCACCATGACACCGACTGCGAACCGCCGCACGCGTCGTCCCCGACAGACCATGTCCTTCGTGAATTACAACTCTACGGCTACCGCCGCTTCGAAGACGAACCCGATCCGCGCCCGCTTCCAGAAGGCCAGGTCATCGCAGCCAGCATCGCCGATATCTTCGACGCTCTCGTGGTGGCGATGGTCGACACACGCCTCGAACCCGACCTTGAGGAACTGCTCTGGGGGACGGTCAACCTATTCCATCGCGCAACCAGCAGGATTGAACGCGAACTCGACGACAACGAACTCTCCCAGCGCCGGCTGCAGCGCGAACAGGACGGATCCGAGGTCAAATCGGTCGAACTTGAACGACTCACCGCCCAAGGCCAAACGTTGCTCGAAAGCCGCGATGTCTTCGAACTGATGCGCGATCAGGCCGCCGAGCACTTCGAGCGACATACCCATTCGATCTGGCGGCCGCGTTCGGGTTCCGTGGTCAGCCACCGCAATCTCACCGCGGCGATGATCGACAGTCGCGATTTCCTTGCCGCGAGGAAGTATGCCGACAGCCATGCGCTTTTACCCCCTGGACCGAAGGTCGCCTTCACCGGCGGGCTCGACTTCAATGACCATCGCCTCATCTGGGCCAAACTCGACCAGATACACGCCAAGCATCCGGACATGGTTTTGATCCACGGTGGCTCACCCAGGGGCGCCGAATTGATCGCCGCCAAATGGGCTCACAATCGCAAGGTGCCACAGATCGCCTTCAAGCCTGACTGGACCAGGCACGCCAAGGCTGCTCCCTTCAAACGCAACGACGCCATGCTCGACACAATACCAATCGGCGTCGTTCATTTTCCGGGCACGGGCATCCAGGACAACCTCGCCGACAAGGCCCGCGGGCTCGGCATTCCGGTCATGAAGTTCGCCGCTCCATGAGAGGCGTGCTTGCAGCGCCACCAACGCCACTCTCATCCGCCGGCATGCCGGTCGTAGACGAAGACGCGACCATCGCAGTTTCCCGTGGCTGCGAAGCGCGCGAGCCTCGAGCGCCATGCCTAACCGGTCCTGGAACCGAACCCATCACCGCGTTCATTGGCGCAATCCCTTGGTCCGGTCAGAGGGCCTGACGCCATCAACCCGTAAAGGGTCGGACTACGCAAAGCGTGCCGCCGTTTCGGCTACGCCTTCACGGTGATCGCGGCCTTGCCCGGACACATCGGGCGCCTGTCACGCGGGGATGGATCCCCGCTTCCAAGCAGGAGCCGGAAAGATGTCCCTCGCAGAAGCAAACGCATTCGCCTTCAGCCTCGCCACCAGCCTGATGGTCAGCATCGTCATCTTCCGCGCCGGCGACGGCACGCTCGCCGTCATGCCGGTTGCCGAATATGACGGAGACGACTCGGAGATCGTCCGAGAAATCGACCCGTACGCGCGATAAGCGGCGCCACTTACTGCAAGCTGGCGGCTGCCGCCTTGCATCCAGTTTTGTCGATGTCTGGTCCGCCGAAGCCTTAACGCCGCGGGTTTATCCGCAAAAACGCTGCCTCACGCCATGGCCGTTAACTCGACCAAGGAAGTTTGCGAAGTGGTCAGCGTTCGCCTCAATCAGCTGCCGATAGAATGCTGCCAACTCTGAGGCGTCTGCGAGTTCGCCCGATATCTCGGTGAAGACCACGACCCCGTATCGCTCCGTTGCTACAGCACGGCCCAGCTGGGACGGCATAGCGACGGCGCCTGCGTTCGCCATACTGCAATGTGGTGGCTTTATAACCCTCGGACTTTCTCGATGCTTCCCGTCACCGCTTCCGCTCCTCGGCGCGCTGGGCGGCTCTTTCGATACCTTGTCAACGGCGCCGCGCCGCGTCGTAGGAGCGGGAAGGCGCATCCTCCGGCCGTGTCCGCCAAAGAATTGTGGAGAGCCGTCGCGTGCTCGAAGGGCCCTACAGGCTGGTAGACCGAGCAAGCGAGCAACAGAGGCAGGACGGCACCGCACCGTTTATCGATTTGCTCTTTCGGCCCAAAGGGTACAGGGTCCGCTTACTCCGGCTACCCTCAGCCGGTGTATGGTCCGGCCTGCAAATCCTGTGTCACCTTGACGAGCAGGTCGGGCTATTTTTGCTTACGCCATTCTTTTCGTAGCCGCCCTGAAGGGATGGTCCATCGTGAAGGCGTCCGGGCGGATGCCGCGCTCGACCTGGGTCCAGGTCACGGGGTGCGCTATCGGAAAGCCCGGCCGCGCCCGCGGGGAGAAGGCACCAGCGGCCGTGTTGCCGCGCCCATTGCGGAGATAGTCAATAAAGATGCGGCGTTTTCGGGCTGCCGGATCGGCCGACAGCAAATAGCGGTCAGGGACGGCGTCGACGAGGCACTGGCCGAGCGACCTGGCGAGTTGCCGGGCGCTGTCGTGGCTCATCTTCGTTTCAAGCGGGGCCATCAGATGAATGCCTTTGCCGCCGGTGACCTTCGGCCAGCTCTCCAGGCCGGCCGCCTCCATGATGTCGCGCAGCGCCAACGCGGCGTCGATCACTTCGTCCCATTCGATGCCTTCGCCGGGATCGAGGTCCAGCACGAGCCGGTCCGCATGCTCGATATCGTCGACCGTAGCGTTCCAGGGATGAAGCTCAACCGCATCCATCTCGACCAGGCCGAGCAGACCGGCAAGATCATCCACCCACACCCGCACCCCTTCACCGCCCTCGCGCTTCTGGACCCGTAGTTGGTGCACCGCCGCAGGAACGTCCGGCAACACCCCCTTGTGATAGAAGGTGGTCCCCAAGGCGTGGCGAACCAGCTTCAGTGGGCGCCGGCCAAGGTGGATCAGCGCCTGATCGGCAACACAATCCCAGTAGCGCCTGAGCTCTTCCTTGGAGGGCGGGACCGCGTCGGGCAGCAACTGCAGGATGTTCTCGCGCGGGACGCCATGGCCCCGGTCCATCCGTTGCTTAAAGGGTGCAGGCGGCTTAGGCGTGATCGGCACGAGGTCGTCGCGCAATCCCTTGAACACTGCCTCCCGCAGGATGCCGCGATCCGTCACGCCGGTGAATTGTACCTCCGCCAGAACGTCAGGCGTTACCCAGGTCGCCTTCGGCTTATCAACAGGGTCGGAGAGAGGCGATTTTGCGATGACCAGAGGGTCGAGCCGCTCCCGAACACGCCGCGCTGCCTCCAATGTATAGCCGCTCTGAGCCTTGCCGGCATAAAGCAGCCGGTCGCCCTCTCGCCTGCCAATGTAGAGTGATGCGATGCGGCGTGGTTGGGCGCCGAGTTTCTCAACGAATGCCACAATCGGGAAAGCGTCGCTCTTGATGCATTTGACTTTGACCCAACTCGTCTGGACGCCGGAGCGATAGGGCGAGTCCGCGCGCTTGGACACGATCCCCTCCAGGCCCATCCGACAGGCATGGTCGAACATGTCCTTGCCGCTTACCTGCAGATGCTCGGCATAGGTCAGTGTTGGCGCCCTACCACTCAGCAGCTTTTCCAGCGCAGCCTTGCGATCAACCAGTCGCTGCTGGCGAAGGTCACGACCATTCAGGTGCAGAAGATCGAATGCATAGAAGATTAACCGCGGTGAGTTCGGGTTGCCCAACTCCCGCTCAAGGGCCTGATAGTCCGGGAGACCCGTGTCGCCGAGCACGACGGCTTCGCCATCGATGATTGCTGACTTCACCCGCAGGTTCGCCGCGGCCTGGACAATCCTGCTGTAGCGATGCGACCAGTCATAGCCGCGACGCGTGAAGGCTCGTGCTGTTGCCCCCTCGACGATGATCTGGGTCCGGTAGCCGTCGTACTTGACCTCGTGAAGCCATTCGCCGTCTTCGGGAGCTTTCGCCACCAGGGTCGGCGATTGAAACTCGATGAACGAAAGCCGGTCCTCGACGCTACTCATGAGTCCGCAACTCCAGATGCCGACTCAAGCCCCGCGACGAGCGTCGGTTCCAGGCATTTTAGAAAAGTCTTATTTATAGTGACCCGGACGCCAGGTCTTCGGAGGACCACATGGTGAGAACGGCGATTTCGGTTTCGTGATGCTTGCCGGCAGGCGGTCGAAGCGAGCGAGCACTGTTTGGCGGACAGCGGGTCACCGCCACGATGTGCGTCGGTGGCAGCGCAGCCCACCCAGGGGTCGCGGGAACGGCGAACTGATCGCAACTGGAACTGAACATGTCCGCCGGCCTCGAGCATCGGGAAGGAGCAGCTCAAGGCCCTGCGGGCAGCGACGATGTTTTGGTGCCTATAGCCGCGGGCGACATTGGAGCCATCGGTCACAGTCGCGACTGCTCCTCCGTCGCAATCAGGTGGCCGCCAAGGCCTTTCCAGGTTACGCGAAGTCGGCGCTGCAAACGCATGAGCCAGGCGAAAAAAAGCGAATCGCCGATGGGCGCCTATGCCGGATAGGTCGGGCCTGGCCAGCCATATCTCCTTGAGCAGTCCTGTCGCTGGCGAGCACACCGAAGCGGTCTCGTCGATTGGTGTTTCTGGTCCGAAGGATGGCTTTGCCTCGATCGCCTGTGACGCAACGGCGCATCGCGACTTTCTTCCCCTGCCGGCTGAGCCGTCATTCCTCGCGGCACAACAAAGTCGCTCCCGCGCCGTCCTGCGCTTCGCTGCGGCCCATGGGTGCGCCGTCGATCGCCTCCGGCCTTTTGACCACCATCGAGACCGCAATGGTGCGGGCTCGAACAAACAGGAGCAAGGAGAAGTAGAATGGCTAACATCGGCAAGGTGACGTCGTCTTCACCAATTTCGAGTCGACGATCCTCGGCAAACACGGTGGTTGGCCGACCAAAGGCAAGTTCTTCGGCTACTCCACGGCCGAGGTGCTGGACGCATTGCAAGCCATCGGATTTAACGCGCTTGCTCTGGCCAACAATCACGCATTCGATCTCGGCCCTTGCGGAGTCCTCGCCACGCTGGAGGAGGTCGAAGCCCGCGGCTTCCTGCATGCCGGGATCGGGATCGACGAAACCGATGCCACGAAACTGGGCCATCGCCATTTGGGAGCCCGCCAGGTCTCTCTTCTTGCAATGGATGCAGGCCCTGGACCCGCCAACATGTATGCCGAGAACCGGACGGCTTCGCGTCCGGCTCGGCCTGGTGTCAACCGACTCAAGACCGTTCGCAAGATCGGGGTGCCGAACGGCCATTTCCGAAGGCTGACCAGGCTTGGCGATCAATTGCAAAGCTCGCACCTTGAAATCACCAACTACGCGCAACCGGAGGACCCGCCCCCGCTGACGAGCGGGAAGGAGCTGAATTTCTACGGGACCGTGTTCATCCAGGCAGCTAACTTCAGCCGCTTGATCGAAATCGATCCGCAGAGTGCGAATATTCATCTGTCAGCCATCCGGCAAGCGGCTGCGCAAGGCGATTTTGTGATCGCCTATCTGCATCACCACCATTGGGAACCGGGTTGGCAGGACGTGCCGCGCTGGGTACAGGCCTTCGCCCGCATGTGCATCGACGCCGGCGCAGACCTCTTCGTCAGCCACGGTGCCCCCGTTCTTCAGGCGGTGGAAATCTACAATGGTTCGCCAATCTTCTACGGTCTCGGAAATTTTCTCTTTCACGTCCATCCGGACGAGGGCGAATGGGATCCTCCCGAAGTCTGGCAGAGCATTGTCGCCGCTTGCCGCTACGATGCGAACGGAACCCTCGAAGCCATAGACTTTCTGCCCGTCGTGATCGGCGAGGCAAATGAGCCCCACGGATCCGAAAAAGGCGGATTGGTTCCTGTCCCTGCTGGAGGAAACGCGGCGCGAGAGATTCTCGAGGGTTTCGCAAGCCGCTCGCGTTCCTTCGGTGCAGGGATCGAAATATCCGGATCTTCCGGCAGAATAGTTGTGCCGCCTGCGCGCAAATTTGGCTGACGATCAACGCAAAAACCTAGGTCACTGAACCGAGAATGACCCTGTTGGAGCATCGAAAGCATTGTTGAAGCCGAAACGTTCGCGTCCTTTCAGGGCAGCGCCAAAGCCAAAGATCGGGCGCGACCCTCACCCCGCTGATCTTCACGTCGGCAGACAGATCGCGACGGTTCGCGTGCTGTCGGACGTATCCCAGGCTCAGCTTGCCCGATCGATAGGCGTCAGCTTTCAACAGCTCCAAAAATACGAGAACGCAAGGAACCGCGTCAGTGCGTCCATGATCTACGAGATTGGCAAGTCGCTGGGCGTCCCCGTCAGTCGTTTTTTCGAAGGTCTCCCGGAGAATGGCGAGACTGGCTGTGAGGCTTCCCTGCTACCGCCCGACGAGCGCATTGGCTTCGTTGCCAGCTCAGAAGGTCGCCGCTTGATATTGCATTTCCTTCAACTGCCTCCTCGGGTGCGCGCCAGGTTGTCTGCCCTGATCGCTGCTATCGAGGAGCAATTGACCGTCTCTCAATGACGAAGGACACCGAGGCCGGCAGGAGAGGCGGCCTCGAACAGGCCGGTCTTCGTCGGCTTTGAGCTTAATGTCGTTCGAATCCTCGATTCGGAACTCGCATTAAAAATGTCGACAGAGGTACAGGAACGCTAACGAATATGGCGGGTTGGTTAGCATACTGCGGCCTGACCTGCGGCCGGTGAATGAGTACCATGCTCAAGCTGTCAGCCACTCATCAGCAGCACGTGCCGCCGCCACCTCGAGCGCGTCGGGCGCGAGGATGCCGCGGGCAAGCGCAAAAGCTTCGAAGGCAATGCGCGCTGTTTCGACGTCTTTGTCACCGACCAAAGCAGATTGGCAGACACAGAGCGCGGCTGTGAATGCCGGGCTGCGGCTGCCCGGCCACTCATTCAGCTTTTCGTAGGCCTCCACGACCGACACGATATCGCGCGGGAAGCCCATCCCGACAAATACCGGAACGGGCTTTGAAAACAGTTGGGGTCTCATCGGTGACTCCGTTAATTTGCGTGCCGAAACAACACGCAAATTATAGAGTGGTTGCGATGACCTCGACAGTAGACCAAACGGGTGTATTGACCACTTCTCACCCGCGCCCAATGGAGGTCTCCCCATCGCGCCAGCAACACCTTTTTGGAGACCGCGTCTGCCGCTTCGCGCACACTATTTAGATTGAAATGTTGAGGCCAAAAGCGCAGGAGGCGAGGCTAGGCTTTGAGCGAGTGCGGGCCATTGGATCATGGCGGCTGTCGGTCGCAGCTCATCGATTTATCGATCGACGCAGGCGCGCGTCTTCACACGCCGCAGTCACGTCAGGAACGATGGCAGGTCGGACTCAACAGGCTGGCCAAATCAGCGGCCCGGTTGCATCGGGGGGACTAGCTTCTTCGGGGAAGTGCAACCGGGCCACGCCGGTTTCCTCCCGGCAATCCAACCATGATGGCGAAGCGGGATGAATACAAGCCATCCATACAAGAGTTGCGGTGCCGACCAGGCATGCCACCATTCGGCGGCGGAGCTATCCGGAAGACTTACTTGCATACCCGTCGAGCCTGGGACCTCCTGTAGATTGTGCAGTCTCCTGACCCGGAGCACCGCCTCTTTGCGTCCTCGGTCATTGCTTTGTCGATCTTAAGGAATGGTCGGTTCCTGAACGCCCCAGGGCCGTAGTGCCACTAACCCTGGATGCCGTGAGGACGTCGAACGACGTTGTCTCGGAACCTTGACCACAAGATCGGCGGGGCCATAATGGCCGTATGGCTCGCATTTCCATGAGCCATACTGGGAGGAATTATGAAAAACAAAATAGACGACGACCGACGCAATCTTCTGACCTTGGCGGCTGTTGGCGGTGCCGCTGCACTTCTGGGCGGCTTCGGGATCAGCCAGGCTCGCGCCGCCGCGGCCTCCGGGCGTTCCGAAAAGCCGCTCAAGGCAGCGTTCTCCAACGCCGGACTTCAGGCGACATGGTGCGCCCAAGGTAAGGCAGCGGCGGAATACTGGGGCAAATTATTCAACGTCGAGGTGACTTGGTTCGACGGGGAACTCGATGCCGTAAAGCAGCGCGCGGCGATCGACAACATGGCTTCCCAGAAATGGGATTTCGTGGCGATCCAGGCCTTTGGTATCGGCACGCTGGTGCAGCCGGTGCAAAAGATGATCGACGCCGGGATCCCTGTCATCGACATGGACACCCTGATTGCGCCACTCGACAAGATCAATGTGCACAGCTTCCTCGCGCCTGATAATGAATTCATGGGATCATCGGTGACCCAGGCGCTCATCACCGCCATCGGCGGCAAGGGCAAGGTCATCACCACGCAGGGCGCGCTCGGCCACACGGGCGCCCAAGGGCGAAACCGGGGCTTCGAATCCATCGTCAAACAGCATCCCGATGTCGAGGTTCTGGAAAACCAGCCGGCCGACTGGGACGTCACCAAGGTGGCGCGGCTATGGGAGACCTATCTTACGAAATATCCGCAGATTGACGCGGCCTATTTCCACAATGACGACATGGCGCTTGCAGCGTACAACGTCATGAAGGCCCATAACCGTACCAACATTAAGATCGGCGGTTGCGACGCCATGCCCCCTGCAATAGCCGCCGTTGCCGAAGGACGCATGCACGCCACCGTGCGCAATCCATCCTGCCGTATTCATGGCGGCGCCATTGTCGCCGGCGTCGCCGCAGTGACAGGTGGCGAGAAGTCAGGCGAAGGAATCCCGAAAAGCGTCGTAACCGACGGTCCCGTGGTTACCAAGGAGAATGCCGCCGGCATGCAATGGATGGAAGATCATTTCCTGATCTGATCTTCGTCCCAACTGGCTGGCGGATCATCCGCCAGCCATTCGCGCAGCCACTGGACAATTGCGACGCGGACAGAATGAACGCTCAAGCTGAAGCCTCCTTGCGAGCGGTCGCGCCGCGCCTTCGCATGGATGGGATATCGAAATCCTTCGGCGGCGTGGTGGCGCTGCAGGATGTGGATTTCGTGTTGCGCGCCGGCGAGATCCATGGACTCGTTGGGGAAAACGGCGCCGGCAAATCGACCCTGATGAAGATCATCGCCGGTGTGCACGCCGAATACAACGGCCGCATGTTCATCGACGGAGAGCAGGTCCATTTCCGCTCGGCCCGTGATGCGCTTGTGGCGGGCATCGGCATGGTGCATCAGGAACTGAGCGTCATTCCCGATCTCACAGTCGCCGAAAATGTCTTTCTCGGAAAACAGCCGACGAAGGCAGGACTGATCGATTGGTCCGGTATGATGGCCGCAGCCCGGGAACAACTCGCCAATCTTGGCATCGAGGTCGATCCTCGCGCGTCGATGGGATCATTGTCGATCGGCCTCCAGCAACTGGTCGAACTCGCCCGCGTGCTCTTCTCGGGAGCGCGGATCATCATACTAGACGAGCCTACCTCGGCGCTGTCGCCGCCAGAGGTGCATCGCCTGTTCGAGGTGCTTCGCGGTGTTCGTGCGAGCGGCCGCAGCATCGTCTTCATTTCCCATTTCCTCGACGACATCCTATCAGTTTCCGATAGGGTGACCATCTTCCGCAACGGGCGCCGTGTTGTCACCGAAGCCGCGGCCTTGATCGACAAAGGCTGGGTTATCGAACGTATGATCGGCAGCGGTCACGAGGAGCTGGAGGAAAGTTATACCGGCGCGATTGCTCTCAATAGCAAGTCCGCGGCGCCCGTGATCCTCTCGGCGCGACATCTTGCGGTGGGGCGCGCCTTCGCCGATGTGTCGCTTGACGCGCGGGCCGGCGAGATTCTCGGCATCTACGGTTTTATGGGCTGCGGCCAGGTCGAACTGGCGCGGACATTGTTCGGCAAGCTCAAGCCGAGCACCGGGACGTTGGCCATTGAGGGCGCGGCGAAACGTTTTCGCAACACGGCGCACGCTCGCCGCGCGGGAATCGCCTTCGTGCCGGAGAGCCGCCGTTCCATGCTGTTCTACCAAGAACCAGTCTATAAAAATGTCTCGATCAGCGTGCTTGGCCGCATCTCGCGCCTCTGGGTGAAGCCGGCAGCGGAGCGCGAGATCGCCAGCCGCCATGTTGGACTGCTGAATATCCGTCCGTCGAATGTGAAGGCGCTGCTCGCCAGTCTTTCCGGCGGTAACCAGCAGAAGGTCGCGCTGGCGAAATGGCTGACATACATCCCTAAGGTGCTGATCTTGAGCGAGCCGACCCGAGGCATGGATGTTGGCGCCAAAGACGATGTTGTGAAGATCGTACGTGCGCTGCGCAACCAGGGCCTTGCTGTCATCGTTGTCTCGGCCGAGCCCGAAACCGTCCTGTCGCTCGCCGACCGTATTATCGTCATGAAGAAAGGCCGGATCGTGCACGAGTTCGCCGGCGAAACGATCAGCAAGGACCGGCTGCTCGACGCCGCTTGAGGGAGAACGCCATTGACAATGCCGGTTCAGGAAGCCGTGAAAGGGTCCCCGTCGCGGGCTGGCGCCTTCCTGCGCAACCGGATGCGCAACATTGCGCCCTTCGCGACGCTGATCATCCTGCTCGCGTTCTTCAGCATCGCCAGCCCATCTTTCCTCAGCGTCGACAACGGGGTCAACGTGCTGACGCAGATTTCCGTCACGGGCGTCATCGCGGTGGGGCTCACTTTTGTCATCCTCTGCGCCGAGATCGACCTTTCGGTAGCGGCCATCGCCAATGCCACCGGCATTGCCGTTGCCTACTTCACAATGCAGGAATCCTACGTCAACATTCCCAACATCCCCCTGCCAGGCTATGCGGCGATCGGGTTGGCGCTGCTCATCTGCGCCTTCCTGGGCCTGGTCAACGCCTTCGGCACGACGCTAATTGGAATTCCCTCGTTCATCATGACACTTGCCATGATGCAGATCGGTGCTGGCATTTGCGCGCTTCTGGTGCGCGGCCAGATCGCCTATGCCGTTCCCGATCTGGTTACGATGATGGGTTCTGGCACGATAGCCGGCTTTCCGTGGATCATCATCGTGCTGGGCGTATTCCTGCTGGTCGGCCATATCGTTTTGACCTACACGCGCTTCGGCCGATACGTCTACATGGTCGGTGGCAACCGCGAAGCGGCGGAATATTCCGGTGTCAACGTCAAACTGGTCTTAGGCGCGGTGATGGTCATTTCGGCGGTCTGTTCCGGTGTCGCAGGGATGATTGGCGTAGCCCATTTCGGCAGCGCTCAGCAGAACGAGTTCGACGGCTATCTGCTTGACGCCATCGCAGCGGTGGTGGTCGGTGGCACCAGCCTCTTTGGCGGCCGTGGCGGGATCGGCAACACGATCATCGGCCTGTGCATACTTGGCGTCCTCAACAATGGCCTCGATCACGTCCAGATCGACAGTTTTTTGAAAATCCTCATCCGCGGCATCATTCTGCTCGTCGCACTGATCATCAATGTCTATGTGCAGAATCTGCGTGATCGGCAACGCATCTGATTACCGGCGGTTGCCAAGGCACCTATTTGTGCAACTTCCTCCAGATACTCGGCGGCGCGAGAGCTGCCGGGATTTGCGCCCAGGCATGGAGCTTCGGCCGGCCTGCACCTCTGCCAGACGTAGCAGGGCGATCATAGGAGCGATTTCAGTTCCGGAGCTGCGTGAGTGACTTAGTATTGGTCAATCGAGTTCGATCCAAGCTGGCGCATGGTCGCTTGGCTTCTCCCAGCCGCGCAACTCGACGTCCACGCCGGCATTGCGCAGTTTGTCCGAAAGGGAAGGACTCACGAGCAGATGGTCCATTCGGAGACCGGAGCTTCGATCGTAGCCGCCCCGGTATGAGAAGTTCCAGTAGGTGTAGATGCCCTTCTCGGGGTGGATGCGGCGGACGGCATCGATCCAACCATTCCCGAGCATTTCGGCGTAGGCTTGCCGGCTCTCCGGAAAGTACACCGCGTCCCCTAGCCATCGTTGGGGCACGACGGCGTCGATTGCGGTTGGAACAACGTTGTAGTCGCCGCAGAGAATGCTAGCGCCGTCCGTGACCAGCAGCCGGCCGTAGCTGATCAGGCGATCGAACCAGCGGAGCTTGTAGTCGAATTTTGGACCTGGCGCCGGGTTGCCGTTGGGCAGGTAGAGACAACCCACAACAAGCCCATTCACCTCGGCCTCGATGTAGCGGCTGTGCGTGTCGTCTGGATCCCCGGGCAGCCCGCGCCGACGTTCCAGTGGTTCTGCTCCCCAAGCGAGAATAGCGACCCCGTTGTAAGATTTCTGGCCGTGCCAGATTGCGCCGTAACCGACGCCCCTGATCGCGTCGGCAGGGAACTTGTCGTCGGATGTCTTGAGCTCTTGAAGGCAGACGATGTCGTACGCGGTTTCATCCAGCCATTTGAGCAGCACGGGCAGGCGGCCGTTGACGCCGTTCACGTTGAAGGTAGCGATGCGGGTCATTTGAACTTTCCGTAGGCTAGGCAGCGCCTCTCAACGCCGGACGGGTCACTACGATCCCGATCTCCGTGCAAGAATGGCTAATCCGTCATCCGTGCAGCGGAGAACCTCCGCTGCAACAACTGCAGACAAGAGGATCAAGCCGCCATCGCGAATAACGTTGCGAATTGTGCTCCATCTCTGGGCGTTCTGGCTGGCCTCAGCGTCCTGAATATTCTGCGGCTGCCAAGCCAGGCCAAATTCATTCCGATCGACTGCTTGCGTATCGGGTAGCGGCAGCTCGTCTTACCTGGATCACCAAAAAGCGGGCGGACTGTTTTCGGCCAAGAATGCGCCATTCCGTGATCGATTTTGCGACGGCAGGTGCTGCTCATTTTGACCTCAGCCACGGGCGGTTGCCCACTCTTAGGAAAAGACGCTTGGGGCAATCGCTCGCTCCCGCAGCTGTGAGCAAAGTTCAGTCCACGACGGATCAGAAACGAAACTGCTCAGACCGCCACAGGCATCAGCGAAAGGCATATCGCCGAAGCGGTCGATGACCTCCCTGGTTTCGCCTATGCTGCCCTTTCGGATTGACTCGAATGGATCCTCATCGCATTCAATGACGCGATGCCCCCAAGCTCCTGGCACATCATCGCTCGCGAGAGCGCGTCGAAAGTCCGCATCCATGTCTGCGGTCTCTAGAGCCCGACAAATGACGTAGCGCATCAGGGGATAATAGACCGGCTGGTGACTGCCTCCGAGCGCGCGCACGCCGGGCAGGATCGACAGGACCAGAAACATAAGGAGCAGGTTGGGAATAAGGCTGCGGTTCGCCAGCCGCTCAACGATATCGGGAGCCGCGAAGCGAGCTACCTTCATTCTGGTCGCCAGATTGATGAGTTCTCCACCCACCATGCGCAGCGGCAGGCGCTTTCCGTTTTCATAGTACCAAAAGAAATCGGTACCGCGCGCGAGCCAGCCACCCCAGGGGCCAGCCGCCAGCCTGTCGATCTCGTCAAGGATATTCAAAGCCAGCTTTGGGCTTTCCAGCAACCTCGTACGCAGCCAGGAACCCTCGTCTGACAGGTGGTCCGCCACCAGGTCGGCAACATCCTCATCGTCGATTTGCAGGAAGGCAAAGCTCTCTCCGAACAGTTTTGGCCAGAGGATGCGATTGGCTGCCTTGATGGCATGCGCAGGCCGCTCGAACTGCGTCTTCGGCAGAAGGCTGTGAAGCAGGGCGAGGGCCTCTCCCTCGGCATTTCGCTCCGTTGGCACCAGCTCCAACCGGTATGATCCAGGCCCGGTCAGAAGGCCGTATCCGATCATCCGGCTTCGGCTGAGACCGAAGACGTTGACCGGCTTCCCGCCAAGCGTGATCCAGCCTGGCCCCTTGCGGGGCTTTTCAACGAGACTCACCGTTGAAACGGCATAGGAAACGTAGGTCGAGCAGCCATGCGCCGAGAGGCCAAGCAGGCTGAAGATGTGCGTGTAATAGGCCTCTGGCTCCATGAGGAGAAACAAATGCGGGCCGGTCTGCAACACGCGGCGTTGTTCTAGATCTTTGCATATTTGGGAGACGGCGTTGATCGGCAATCCGTTTCGCGTTCCCGCATTCCTGATCGTGTCGAGCAGCCTGGCAAACGCGCGGCTGCGAATTTCGGGTTCCGATTTCTGGGCAGGCGCTTCGAACAAGCGGGACGCATAATCGCGAAGCCGGCGGCGATGATAGGAGCGCGTCCAAGGATAGAGCGTCGCCAGAGAGTCCAGCACCGCCTGCTTGGCGCCTGTGTCGGTCGCTAGCTCGTCCACCTCACGGTTCGTCCTTTCGCTGTGCGATGCCGATGCTCAATGCAGGAATGCTGATAAGGAGCACCACGCCGAATCCGAAGAAGATCGTCGAAGGAAATACACTCTCGCCCATAACGCCAGCGATGCTGAATATGACCAGTCCCAGCGCGACAGCGAGACTGTGCATGACGCCCTTGGCCCTGCCCAATACATTGTCAGGCGTACGCGACTGCAGTGTGACCTCGATGCTCACCCGGCCCAGATTGTAGAGAAACCCGAGCGCGGCGAAGACGATCAATGTCCAAGGCGCGCGCGCAGTGATCAACGACATCAACGCGAGCGCCGTTGAGGCCAAAAGCATGAGGTGCAGTATAGGACCACTTGTCGCTCGTGTCAGCCTGACGAGAACAGCCGCCCCAATAACCGAACCAGCCGACCACGCGGCCTCAAGGTAGCCGAAATCGGCGGCTGTGCCGTGCTGCTCTTCGAAGACGAAGCTTGATCCCATCACCGTGACCAGCACCGCGCCTCCATAAAGAAGGGCATAAGCGGCAAACAGACGAACTAGATGCTTATCGAAGTTCGGTGCCAGGCCTTTGGCCGTTCTGACACGTTGCAGGAGGAGGCCTGGCATCCAGAACAGTGAGCCGGCTGAAACGAGGAACAACAGGGCGAGGGCCATGAGCGTCAGGGCAGGGGAGCGCCCACCCAGTAATGATCCGGCTAGCAACGCTGCGCCGAGGCTGCCAAACTGCATGATGAAGTAGATGATGGAATTCGATGCCGCAAGTTCGGCGCCTCCCGTCACGAGAGGGATCATCGCTTGCGAGGCGGTCAGTGCGACACGATCGCAAATGGAAAAGAGCGCCGCTGACAGGCAGAGCGTTAAAAAGGCGTCCTTGTAGAGAAGCGTGCAAGCCGTGGCGAGCAAGATGGCAAAGCGACCGAGGTCGGCCGTGATGTTCAATCGCCGTCGGTCAAACCGGTCCGCTGCCAGGCCGGCCAGAGGGCTCGCAACGATTTCGACGACACTGACGGTCGCAAGCAGTATCGCCACGCCGGCGCTTCCGTAGCCTGCTGCGACAACAGTCCAGGCGGATGCGATGTAATATCCGTTTCGTCCGACTGCCGCCGATAGCGTGCTCGCCATGAATCCAAGCCATAGACGGGACTGGATGCTTGATCTCAGGTCAGCGTGAATTTGAATTGCATTTGACAAGGGCTGCGCATCCAATGGGCGCTTGTCATACCCACTGCCCAGATTGCCGCTTAACAATCACGCTTGTTTTTTCAGTTCGTTGCTGAAATCAGCGGAAGTATTGAATCAAATCCTGGACCGGCGGCGGTATTCCGTCGGACTGGCTCCGAATGCCCGCTTAAAGGCGATCGCGAAATGGCTTGAGCTGCCGAACCCGCATTCTAGCGCGATCTCCGTCGCCGACATATTGGTCGATCGCAGCATGTCGGCGGACTGATCCAGTCGACGCCGCGCGATAAACGCGTGTGGCGTCATCCCGGTAGATTGCTTGAAAGCCCTGCTGAAATGGAAACGGCTGATACCGACCTCCTTTGCCAGATCGGCGAGGGTGGGTGTCTCGTCCGACGAGGCTTCGATCATTGCGATTGCCCGTTTGAGATCGAAGGCTGACAGCCCGCCTTTCGCCGGCTCGTGATAGTGGCCGTTGCGCCTGACCATCTGAACGAGCAAGTGCATCGCCTGGCTCTCGACCATCGTCACGCTGATCGGATCGGGCTGCCTGAGCTCGATGGCGATCCGCTGCAAAGCCATCTCCACGGTGCTGTCCCGAAATCCGATCGAAGCCGGCAGGTCGCAATGGCGCACCATCCCGCCGAACGCTTCGTCGGTAAATCCTTTTTCAATTGAGACGAGCAGGTAGGCGGCCGTGGGTTCTCCCTCGTCCCACCCCGTCCAATCACTGCCAGCAGGCATATGGATTACCGAGCCAGCCCGCCGCGGCGAAAACGAGATCCGATGCCCGTCGACGAAATCCTCTCCGCGGCTTGCCGCCCCTTTCAGGTTCATCAGGAATATATGGCCCGGGAACGAAATTGCTGTTTCCTGGCGCTCCAGACCAGTTCTCCTGATCAAGTCAGCCCGCACGTTGCCCCAGCTCTCATGTTGGTGTGTAAGCGTCTGGTGGTGTGAACGGCGGATCTTGTTCGGATCGAAGCAAGGGGTGTCCACGGATGGGAGCAGCCTTCATACTAAGAGTAGCCCGCCCTCCGGTGTTGTGCCTAACCATAGGTTGCTGGACAAATCACAACTAACTCAGGATTGGTAGAAGATGTGACTTTAGTAAAAAAATGGCAATCTCAGGAAAGCCGATCGTGTTCGGTAGGCCTAACAGTGCCCTGGCCAAGACTCAAAGCAGTTTGAAACATTAGACCGCTCTTAATGAGTGGAGTTTTCTCATTGATCTCTTGGCATCTCACCAAAGCAACGGTGCGGGAGACATAGTGCGATGCGAGGGCTCAATGATTTTCTGGCCGAGTGCGACCAAGGACCACGGATCAACCAACTGGCAGGGTTTTTTGCGGCAACCGCAGCGGGCAAAAGCGGGATGCCAGTTCGCAAGCCTCAGGCCGACCCCCGCCTTCTGCCCAGCGATGAACTCGTGCGCGATCTCGTTCGCCTGCACGCCGCCCGGCAAGGGTGACACTGGCAGAGATGGCGCGCTCCGTAGGTGCGCATTTCAAGTACTGCACGATGACGTGGAACAGCGGCAATTTCTGCAGTCTTGCGGCGAGCAACAGCAAGGAAAATCTCGGCCTCTACGCCTGAAAGCGACTACCAGCGCGCCATCGGCCGCCCTGAATTTCTCGACGAAGACGAAGATGGCATCTGGAATGTTGTGTCCTCCAGGATGACGTCGAAGCCTGCCACCGTCCTTGAGGTGCTGGGTCACGAACTCTATCTGCTTGGGTCTGTTGGGCGAATACACGCGCCATGAAGGATTTGTAGTTCTCGGGGTTCGGGCTGCAGGACAGCGAAAGAATCTGCCCATCCGAAAATTCGGACAGTGTTCTGGCCATCGTGCCTTCCGCCGTTCCAAGACTGTACAGCGACAGCGCAGCACCACGGCGCCGGGCATAATTCAGCACCGCGTAGGCCATCCGGCACTCCTCCTCCAATCTGTAGGGAATGCTGCTGTGATAGTGCTGGTCGAAAAAGCCGTCCTCGGGACCATGTTCAACAATGAGGTGCGTCCGTCTTCTTTTTTGCAATTTCGTCCGGGGGAAAGTACCTCGCCTTGAAGCCATAATCCTTCTGGTACTCTCGACGACGTATGGCGAACCGGCCCACGCCGAATTCTTCATCGGCCCGTTCCACTGGTTGACCAAGGATGCGCTCGGATCCGATCGGCGGCTGAAGAAATTCACGCGAGGCAGGGGCGTGTGGCTAGAATCGAATCCAAAGCGTGCCGTCCTCCGGTTCGTCGGACTCGCCAAGAACATGGCGGAGGGAAGTCCAAGACGGCGACGCGCGAAGCCCGCAAGGTTTATTCGGGGGGCTACGCCCAGCTAGCCGAAAAATGCGACTTGACTCGCAGGGCGCCGCCGATGAGATGCAACCGTCGACTGCATTGCGGCAGCATCTATCAATCGGAACGAACGTCTTGTTTCTGGAAGCGTATCGGGGGGCCGTACAACTCATTCCAGGCGCTTGGGAGGCGACCAAGCCACGAAGGCCGAGACGTCTCAGCCTGCTTGGTGTAACTGCAACGTTCAGCGTCCATAGATAGGGTTCCGGAACCTTACTTTACAATCTCGGTAGGGCTGCTTGACTTTCTCGCTGAGCCGCATCGATGGATGCCCGCTCCCCGTCCGCAGACGGTTCATCTCGCGGGCGAACTCGTCGCAGCCTACTTGAACAGAGTCGGACCCATCAGGCCATCGCCCTGACGAAGCTCCCGGTTCTCCCGTTCCAGAGCCTTCATCTTCTCCGGGACGCCCCCGGGAATGCCCGGTGTTGAACCGTTGTTCGCCTCGCCCGAGTGTGAGCGCCGAACACCCGATGTTGGCTGCGATCGAGGAAAACGGTCGCCCATCGAGAGGTATGTTCGGTTTCGTAGTCAAAAACAAGCCGCACCGCTCGGGCGCGGACTTCAGATGAATTTGTTCGTTGTTTTGCTGGTCATAGCTCGACGGTCTCACGAGTTCGAGCCCCCGGCAAACCCGGTGCGGTTCAACTACAGCATGTCCCTGAAGTTGCCGAGAAATGTGCTACATATTGTGCTACCTATTGGGATACAAATCGAGCTCGGAATCAGAAAAAAGGAATAGAAACAACGTTTGGTGAATGGCGCGATCCCGGCCATTCGCGAAGCATCCCGGCCGGTCGCTGGAGGTGGACTTGCTTGGCCAATTCCGGCTGTGGCCAGCGCCTCGCCGACGCTGTGACGCTTGAAGAACGCGTGAATATACCGATACTGACCTTGTGGCGTCGCCGCCTCGGCCGGTTGGACGGCGCGCCATTGCTGCGACTACGTCTGCTCGAACCGATCTTAGTCGACATACCTAGGTCAGCCGCGCTCGGGTCGTGCGCGGTGTAGCCAAGAGAAGGCTGGTTTCGCTGCCTGTTATCCCGGCAATGAGCCGGATGCGCCGCAGCACCGCATCGAAATCAGTCAGCGAGGCGGTCCCAAGCTCGACAACCAGATCCCAGCGGCCATTGGTGGTATGGATAGTCGAAACTTCGGGGAAGCCCCCCAGCGTCCGGACCACGCGGTCGGCGGCATGCCCCTCGATCTCAATCATCATGATACCGCGAATGCGCTGGTCGACAGCGTCAGCGCGCAGCACCACCGTGTAGCCGATGATGTCGCCGGACCGTTCCAACCGCTCCATACGTGCCCTGACCGTAGCGCGCGAGACGCCGAGATCGACAGCGAGATCCGACACGCTGCGCCGAGCGTCATGCCGAAGCAAGGTAACGAGCCGTTCGTCCAGCGCATCCATCGAGTTACCATTTTGACCAATTTTGCTGCCATTACAATAAACATTGTTCCCGAATTGCCAATTCTGCCCCTTCATATCGCCGGCTCGCCATGATCTCCTCGCGGCTTATCAGAACTTGGTCGCGGGAAAAACAATGCGTTGCAAAATCGTCGGGGCGCCGGTGCAAGACGGCGCTGGCAGAATGGGATGTGAGATGGGGCCGAGCGCGCTGAGAACCGCCGGACTTGTCGAGGTGCTGTCCAGCCTCGGCCATGCGGTGGAGGATATGGGCGCCGTCCAGGCAATCCCGGTAAGACGCGTCGTGCACGGCAACCTGGCGCTGAAGGCTCTGCCTGAAATCTCGGCGTGGACATCCGCCATTTCCGAGGCCGCCTATGCGGCGAGCGAAGATGCCATGCCGATCTTTCTCGGCGGCGATCATTCAGTCTCAGCAGGAACCGTATCGGGCCTTGCCCGCCGCGCCGCCGCGACCGGACGCCCGCTGTTCGTGCTGTGGCTGGACGCCCACCCGGACTTCCACACGCTCGACACCACCGCGAGTGGCAATCTGCATGGTGTTCCGCTCGCCTACGCCAGCGGCCAGCCGGGCTTCGCCGGTTATTTCCCGGATTTGCCGGCAGCGGTCGATCCATCGCGTATCTGCACGATGGGACTTCGAAGTGTCGATCCGGCGGAGCGCAGGGCCCTCAATGAGGCAGGCGTGATCGTGCACGACATGCGCGCCATTGATGAGCATGGCATCGCGCCGCTGCTGCGGGCCTTCCTGGCGCACGTGTCTGCGGAAGCCGGACTGCTGCATGTCAGTCTCGACGTCGACTTCCTCGATCCTTCGATCGCTCCGGCAGTCGGCACCACGGTTCCCGGAGGCGCGACGTTCCGCGAGGCGCATCTGGTGATGGAGATGTTGTCTGATAGCGGGCTCGTCTCCAGCCTGGACCTGGTCGAGTTGAACCCGTTTCTGGACGAGCGTGGCCGAACCGCGACGCTGATGGTCGACCTGACGGCGAGCCTGATGGGCCGCCGCATCATGGACCGTCCCACCCGCAGCCATTCCGGGAGCTTTTGATCATGACCGCGGCAAAGCTGAACATCGTCCCCTTCGTCAGCGTCGATCGCATGATGAAGCTGGTCATTGCCATCGGCGTGGAGCGCTTCCTGACCGAGCTCGCCAGCTACATCGAGGAAGATTTCCGGCGCTGGGAACTGTTCGATAAAACGCCTCGTATCGCCTCGCATAGCCATGACGGGGTCATCGAGCTGATGCCGACAAGCGATGGGCGGCTCTATGGCTTCAAATATGTCAACGGTCACCCCAAGAACATGCGTCAGGGTTTGCAGACGGTCACCGCCTTCGGTGTGCTTGCCGACGTCGGGAACGGCTACCCGATGCTGCTCACCGAAATGACCATCCTGACCGCGCTTCGCACCGCCGCCACGTCCGCGGTCGCCGCCAAGTATCTGGCGCCGAGCGGAACTCGCACCATGGCCATCATCGGCAATGGCGCCCAGTCGGAATTTCAGGCGATCGCTTTCAAGGCGCTGACCGGCGTCGATACGCTGAAGCTGTATGACCTGGATCGGTCCGCGTCACAAAAATGCGCGAAGAACCTTGCTGGCATGGGCTTTGACATCACCATCTGTGGGAGTGGACAGGAGGCGGTCGAAGGTGCCGGGATCATCACGACCGTCACCGCCGACAAGCAGTGCGCCACCATTCTCACCGACAACATGGTCGGGTCCGGCGTCCATATCAACGCCGTCGGTGGCGATTGCCCAGGCAAGACCGAACTGCACAGAGACATCCTGCTTCGCTCCGACATTTTCGTCGAGTTCCCGCCACAGACCCGCATCGAGGGCGAGATCCAGCAGCTGGATCCAAACCATCCGGTGACCGAGCTCTGGCAAGTGATTGCCGCCAAGGCGCAAGGCCGCCGAGACGCCAAGCAGATCACGCTGTTCGATTCAGTCGGCTTCGCGATCGAGGATTTTTCGGCGCTGCGCTATGTGCGCGACCAGCTGCAGGCGACCGGCCTCTATGAGGAACTCGATCTGTTGGCCGACCCCGACGAGCCGCGCGATTTGTTCGGAATGCTGCTGAGGGCGGCCCTGCGACCCGCTGCGTGAGGAATTTTGCCATTCGACGGGTCGGCGCAACCGATGGGAAGCCGCCCTCAGCGGTCATTCCAAGTCAGCGGTCATTCACGACTGTCGCGGGATCTTTCATTCATATCGACACATTACCGACTTCATGCGGCGGGGGATGGCTCGCGCTCGTAGCGTAGCACCGGCTCGGCCGGCTCCAAGTCCGTCAGTCGCGAAAGGCCCGCGCGCGCAAGCACCCGGCTCACCGTTGCTGGCGAACGCCAACCTCATGCGCGATATGCTGACCGGTGAGGCGCTGGCGCCGCAGCGCCACGATCCGCTCAACGATCGGCGGTTCGGTGGCGCTGGGGATTTGCTTGGGTCGCGACGAGTGGTCGGCCATGCCGGCCGGCCCTCAGCTTTATAGCGCTCGACCCAACCCGCCACGATCTTCGCCGTCACCGCATATTTCAACGCCGCTTGGCCTTGAGAAAGGCCGCCTTCTATCGCCGACAGCGCCATTTCCTCTCGACGCAGCAGCGTCAGACGGGCATTCTTATGGATGTTCATTCGGACCCTCCGTTGAATCTGGACTTGGTAACTCCAGTCTCCACAGTCGGGCCGAATGGATAATCTATGGAAAGCTCACAACTAGACATGACTTAGCAATTGCCTAGGCTAGCGGCGCCTGCCTCTTAGCCGCTGCACTAGTTATCCTTCCTCTGCCTGCCACGGCCGCGCCGCTGTCGGGCGTCCCCTCTGTCATCGACGGCGACACCATCGAAATTCACGGGCAGCGAATTCGCTTGAACGGCATTGACGCGCCGGAAAGCGCGCAGCTGTGCCTTGACGCCGCGGCTAGAAATATCATTGCGGGCAAAAGGCATCTCTCGCGCTGGCGGACTTTCTCGAGGCGCATCGCCCGACATCCTGCATCGAGGTCGACCGCGACCAGTTCAGGCGCATGGTGGCCGTCTGCACGGCAGGCGGTGTCGATATCGGCGAATGGGTGGTCAAGAAGGGCTATGCGGTCGACTGGCCGAAATATAGTGCTGGCTTCTATGCCAAGGCCCAGACTGACGCTAGGAAAGCCAAGTACGGCCTATGGGCAGGATCGTTCGATAGGCCTTGGAAATGGCGCAAGCAAATGACTGTCAACTAGGTCAGCCATTCGACGGAGATCGCGTCCTCCCGGCTCAAGCAGGGAGGGCGCGTTCGCGCGACTTGCGGTTGGCGGCTTCGAGGAAAACCGTGAAGGCTTCGATCTGGCGGATGCTCAGCCAGTTGCGGTTGTCGTAGCGAAGCAGCAGCTTCACTGCATGCCCGCCGCGATTTTTCAGGGCACCGGCAAGGCTCATCATGCTCGACCTCCTGCTGCCCGCCGCAATACCGTCCTATCCCGCAAAGCGTACAACGGAACGACGGTGTGTGTGAGCCGGCGTTAACGCGCCGGCTCACACAGTCGGAAGCTCGTCAATAATTGCCGTTGTAGTAACGGTCGTCGCAAGGCGCGGTGTAGATGCGGCCGTAACGGTCCTGGTAGCGGCAGAGCTGGTCCTCCCGGCGCTGCGGGGTGGTGGCGGAGCCGACGACGGCGCCAAGCAGCGCGCCGCTGGCCGCGCCGATGACGGTGCTCTTAGTATTGCCGCCGATGGCCTGGCCGACGAGAGCACCGCCGGCGCCGCCCAATAGCGCACCCGTGGTGGCGCGCTGCTGGCCTTCTGTCTGCGACTGGCAGCCCGCGAGTGCCGCGGTGACCAGCACCGCCAAAATAGCCTTTCTAACGATCATGACTGGAACTCCTCTGACGCCCCGGGAACTGACAAGCGGGGGCGATGGCCCGAGTGCGGCTGCATTGCGGCGGAACGGCGGCGCGCCGGCTCACGAAGTGAGACAAGGTTTGCCGGTAGTTGAAAGCCATGGTTTCCAAAGCGGAAACTACGAATGTGTGTTCTCACCCAGCCTTCACGTTCCCATCATCGCTGGTCGGCGCTTGACAAAGCCCTTTCCAATTGGCTTCGCCATGCCGAGCGAGAGCATGCCCAGGCGCTTGCGCCATCCGCACACGGTTGCGCCGCAATGACGAACGAACGACGCCGGGGATTCGACATAAACTGGACTGGAATTGCTAACCAACTCGCAGGCCGTCCTTCGCTATCTTCAAGACATCGATGCGATGGCGCAACGCGATGGACAAGGTTGCAACCCTTCGGACTGCAGGCACGCGCGTAGTACGCGCTGCTCAATATCTGCGCATGTCGAAAGAGCACCAGACCTACTCGATCGACAACCAGAAAGATGCCATCCGCGACTATGCCGACATAATGGGCTACGCGATCGTCGCCACTTACGAGGATGCCGGGCGCAGCGGCCTCAAATTGGGAGGGCGCCTCGGCCTTCAACGTTTGCTCGCCGATGTGGAGAGCGGGCGTGCCGATTTCGAAACCATCGTTGTCTATGATGTCAGCCGCTGGGGACGCTTTCAGAACATCGATGAAAGCGCCTCCTACGAATACCGCTGCCATATGGCCGGCGTGCGTATCGAATTCTGCGCCGAGCAGTTCTTGAACGACGGCAGCGTCGGCTCCGATGTGCTTAAGGCCATTAAACGCAGCATGGCAGCCGAGCACAGCCGCATGCTCTCGCAAAAGACGTTCATAGGCCAGGCAAGGCTGGTCCGGCTTGGGTTCCGCCAAGGCGGCAAGCCAGGGCTCGGTTTAAGACGCCAATTGCTGGACCACTCGGGACATCCCAAACTTATCCTCTCCGAGCACGAACAAAAGAGCCTGCACACTGACAGGATGATCCTGGTACCCGGGCCGCCAGAAGAGATTGCAACGGTGCGGTGGATCTTCAATCACTTCGTCAAAACAAACAAGACAGATCTTGAGATGGCAAGGCTGCTGAACAAGCGCGGCGTGCTGACGGACCTTGGTCGACCCTGGAAGCAGGAAACGGTGCGCGGGGTGCTGACCAATGAAAAATACATTGGCACCAATGTCTGGAACAGACGCTCCCGCAAGCTCAAAGGAAAGGCAGTGCACAATCCTCCCGAACAGTGGGTGCGAGCGGAAGAGGCATTCGAGCCCATTATCGACCTCAAGCTGTTCGAACGGGCGCAAGTCATTCACAAGAGGCTCTATTCGCATACGCGTGTGAGCAACGAAGAGATGCTGATGGCATTAAGGAAGGTCCTGGCGCGCCGAGGCGCCTTGTCTACCTCCATCATCGACGCTGCACCCGATTGCCCCGCAGCGAGTCTATACCACCATCGCTTCGGAAGCCTTCTAAAGTCCTACGAATTGATTGGCTATGAGCCGCCGAAGAACTGGCAGTTTATCACCTCCAAGCAGCGAATGGCGTCGCTGCGTGCACAGGCGATCGAGGACCTGCTGGCAGCGATTGAAGTGGCAGGCGGAACGGCGACTCACGATACAAAGAGCGACGTCTTCCGGATCAATGAGGAGTTCTCTGTTGCGATAGAGATCGCGCGGTGCTGCGCCTCCGACCACGGATATCCCTTCTGGTCTTTGGACACAAAGCGCCAGTCGCTCGCCGACATCTTCACCCTGATCAGGATGAGCCCTGGTGATCTGGCCATTCGGGATTATCTGATTGCCCCTGCGTCCGAAATCCTCGGAAAATCGGTCTTGCGCGCCAACAATGGAGCACCGCTGGACACCTACCTCTTTGCCACGCTCGGTCCGCTTGTCCGGCTGGCAGGGCGAACAGGTGCTGAGGACCTATGGTGAGTTCGAAGCGTCGTCTGACCCGCGAACCCGCTCACAAAGTTTTGCGCGACAGCAACCAGCGACACGCCCGGAACATTGTCGCTGATCAGCCGGGATCAAAAGAAAAGCTCTTCGCACCCAGGCTCCTGGCAACCTATGAGGCGGAGTGCAGACGCAAACGCGATTTCATAAGGGAAGTAGCTGAAACAGAACAACGCTTGGGGCGTTTGGTCGAAGCGCTTCGTCTGATAATGAGTGACATGCGGTTTCACTCTTTGCTGGCGTCCGAGGGACTTCCCACCATACCGAAACTGTTGGCTCAAAGGCTGCAAGCCACGAGGGTCGGACCGGCAGCAACTCCACCTTGTGGTGAAATCTCTCCCTGCGGAAGCGAGGCCTGGCAACCCGCCCACGGGATTTGCGCCGAGGTTCTCGACCGCCTTCGTGATTGCCCGGTAAAGGTGAAAATCTTCGGTTTGCTCCGGCATGTTCTCCCAGCCAGGCAATTGGAGATTGCGAGGCTAATGGTTGCCATGGACCGGGTCACATTCACTTACGTGAAGATGCTCGTCGCCCTTACGCCACAGAGGATGCTGGTCAAGGACTTCCATCCGACCATGATCGCCAACCTGACTCAGGATCAGTACCGCATGATGGAACCCGAGGTCAGCGCCCTAGGTGCCGCGTTTCTGAGCGCGTTTGAGCGGCGTGGTTTGGCGAGCCTGGAACTCGGTGCCGGGAACGCATATTTCCATCGGCTGATGGATAACTCCAAGATCGTGCGCTACCTGGCGCACACGTTTCCCGGCAATTTTGAGGAGTTCCACGAGTTGTCGAGTGGCTATGCATTCTCCAACTCCCACAGTTTCGTGGCACATTGTGAACCTCGAGCCGGACCGGCCCGCCCCGGTCGAGGCTCATGCAGAACAGCGCGCGTTCGATGGTGCTAAAAAGCGCGCCTTTGCCATATCGTCGGATCAGCCCGGCCGGCTTCATCTCGGCATGATGCAAGCATTTTGTTCACCAGGCCCGCAAAGTGTGCCACTCACGGAGGTCGCCAAGGGAAACATCCAAGCCGGCGTGAACGCTGCCATCGATGAACGTTTGCGGCGGAATCACGACCTGGCCTGGTGTGATGATCTTTTCCGTGACATGGCGGCTGTTGTAGTGGATCAGCAGCATGCCGGGGCGGCGCCGGCTACCTGCCAAGCGGCTTTGTCTGCCATTTAGGGTCGCGCCTTATGCCAGTGCGTGTGCAAGTTGCTGAACAAGCTCTCGCAGGACGGAGCGATTTACGCGCACGGCTGGGTCGGCGCCGAACTTATCAACAGCCTGGTCGGTGACGAGGAGAGGGCCATCGAGCTATCGCGGATCCTCCAGCGACAGATCGAAAAAGAACTGCGATCGGTGTATGGCGCGAAGCGATCGTCGACCAACTAAATGGCGGCGACCCGTTCGAGATCGCAACTAGTCGTAGTATGGCTGTGGCGGCAGGCGGAGTTGCCGTGGTGTTCGGAGCACTAATGTTTTGGCCCGCATAACTTGGCGGCTCTAAGCCGTGTCACCGGGGTGGCGAAAATGCAAGTATTAGCGCTTGCTTGACGAGGGCGTTGACCGCCCCAGAATCATCGTATGGCTCAGGGCATCAAGATCGGCGATGAGGTCGCGATAACCGCAACCGTCCGGCGGCGGGTAACTGAGGACCATGTGAGCGTTTCCATCCCTTCTTATGGACAGCCGCATTCGATCGTCGATCAAACAACGAAGGTGCAGAAGGGGCAGCACATCGAGCTGATTGGCAGCGTCACCCACATCGACGAAAATCACGTGACGGTGAACCTGGGCATTCCCGTCACCGTCGATGCCGATACCGTCAGACTGGTGACGCCCTATAAAACGCCGACGCGGAAGACGCCACTGATGGACAAGGCCACATAGAAAGCTCCATCAAGCGGGACGTCTCACCCGCCTCGAAATGGCCCGCAATAGGTCCGCTTCGTTCGTGGTCCCGGCATCGAAAACCTGGAACACTTCCCTGGCCAGGGATTCCCGCTGTTCCCTGTCTTTTTTGGCTAGACGGCGCTCGCTACACAGCCGATCAAACACCCGCTGGAGCTTGTCCAGATCAGCGGGCCAGTAGACACCACTGTTGCTCGACCAAGGCATTGCCGCCGCCCTCGGCGCGGCTTTGATAAGACACCATTGAGGCAGCAGGAACCCGCTCCAGAACTCTACACGGAGCGGGTTCCTACTCCCGTTCCTGACCACAGCACGGGCTCAGGCAAGCGCTGCTGCGGCCAATGGAATTGCTGAAAGGGTGTTGCCTGCCGCGCGGGGACGCAAGTAAGTCTTCCGGATGGCACCATCGCCGAATGGAGGACCTCCTCGGCACGAACAGACTTGCCGACGCCGGGACATGGCCGGATTGAACCGGAGTCGGTCAAAGGCAGAGGCAGAATCTGACAAGGCCGTTGGGTCACACGCTCGCCCTCTCACGAGAAACCGCTCCAGAGCGGGGTTCTGTTAAGGCGCCGCATGCAGCTTGCGTGATCCACAGGCATCAGCTTCCAACCGCGCATTGACTATGATGAACATTGCGCTGTCCTCCGTTGGACCTGACCATGAATGCACATCGGGAGGGGGACGGTTCCATTTGGGCATCCGCATCGCTAATGGAACATAAGCAGGCGAAAGCCACGACGTGAGCGCGCGGCGGGCCTGCGGGTCGCCGAGACCGGCGCGGTATCTCTCAGGCTCTGCGTCGGCCCCCTTCACATCCTTTCATATCGCCACCCGATGAAGGGGATCCAGCGATCGGCGAGACGCGCGCTTCGACTCTCCCCCGCCCTCGGGCCAGCGGTTGACGTTGGGCGCGCGGCGTCAAAAGCCCGCCAGCTTCCGCCGGCGGGCTTTTGTATGGCGGTCCGAACGATGTCTCGCATGGCGCGGACCCACGTTGTCCTGTAACTCGGCGGGGCGCTTTTTGGCCTTCAGGTTCGATGGGAATTCCCTCTGCGTGGCTGAAAAGCCCGCACCGCTCGGGGCGGTGCGGGCCGACCAGAGATTGGGTCTTTGGTCAGCGACAGCCCTGTGCAACGCTGTCGCCGTTGGGTCAATTTTCAGCGACGGACAAGGTTCCGTGCTGGAAGAAGCCCGCCACCTTTCGGCAGCGGGAGAGTCTGGAGTGGTTGCGGCGGGTTGACCGATTGAGGCGGTGGTCTATGCCCATCGCATTCGCGATTTGGGTGGTACGCACTTGGTCCATTTAATGGCGTGATCCCTCCTCAACGTAAGGTCAGGGTCGCCCGCAAATAGACCCGCCGCCCCATTCACGGCAGCGGCGGGCGTCCCTAGGGATGAACCAAGGGACTGCCCGGGGCGGGGTGACCCAGGCTCATAGCAGGATGCAATTTCGGTGCCGAGTGAACTGTGCCGCCATTAAACACCAATGAAAAAGCCCGCCGCATGGCCACCGACGGACTCGGTGACTGCACCTGAGGAATTGACCACCGCATGCTCAACATGCCGTGCAAGACAAGGTTCCGAGTACGAAGCCGGCCAGTCGGAGCGGGCTCAGATTACTCGACCTGAATCGGTGGCGCCCGAAGGCGAGGAAAGTGTCGCCGCGATCACGCTTGACAGCTTCTCACGCTTGGTGAGTTCCGGTTTCTGATCGCCAGCGATCAAATATTTCATTGATCGGCGGCGCTGGAAATTCCCACCCGCGCTTCCGGAAGCCCCACTTGGAAAGGGTGCTCGGCCCGATGGAGGCGAGGGGGCAGAGACTTGCGATTTCACGCAACCAAGTCAGTTTACCGGCATTAACATCTGGAACGCGCCGGAGGAGGCCTATGTTACACTATAGTGTGCCCCGGGAACTTGAGATCGGCGACGAGGTCGCGTTGACGGGCACGGTCACCACGATCCTGCCTAGCGGACGCGCCAAAGTAAGCATTCCGTCCTATGACTCACCCTATTCGGTTGACCCACCACCTAAAACCCGCGCTGGAGATAAAGTCGTTCTTGTTGGGGACATTATCCGCATTGATCGCAAAGCCGACAAGTTGACGGTGCGGATTGACTGCGGCGGCGTAGTCACTGTCGGACGCTCGGCGATTACCAGGCTGAGAAGGCACCGTAGGTCTTCATCGCACTGACGCAGAGCGCGCCTACGACCTCTGCCGGGCAACTCTCAGGTGGCTAGCAGCCGAGAGCACTTTAGCTTTGCCATGTGGGTTCACCAGAGCGGACGGCGAGTCGTCTTCGTATGAGCGGCGGCTTTCAATGCCACGCCGGATCTCGGCGGAACCAGTGAACGCGTGATCGGCAATGCCGTGAAGGGATATCGGCAACAGAGATGGGGAGGAAGTTGACAGCATTTTCGCAGTCATGGTCGATGCTGTCGCCAACCTCGCCCGGAGGAGTCTCGTGACACTTCGGCGGAACGGGCGACGACTTCGAGTGTTGTTACTGGCGGCAACAAAAGGAGCAACGTCATGGCGGCACCCCGAGCGGTTTGGAAGGGCTTCCTGAAGGTCGGGTCGGTTTCGTGCGGCGTGAAGATTGTCGGTGCGACCAGCGAGGCCTCCAAGATCCACTTCAAGATTTTGAACCGTGAAGATGGCCTGCCTGTCAAAAGCGCGTATGTGGATGAAGAGACCGGGGATGTCGTCGAGAGCCAGGACCAGGTTAAGGGTTATGAGGTGGACAAGGACCATTTCATCAATATCGAGCCTGACGAGATCAAGAAACTCAAGCTGACATCGGCCCACACGCTCGAGGTGGATTCATTTGTCGCGATCGAAGACATCGACACCCGATATCTGGAAAAGCCCTATTATCTGATCCCGGCGGACGGCGCCTCCCTCGAAGCCTTTTGCGTTCTTCGCGACGCGATGGCGAACAAGCGCGTGGCTGCGCGCTCTTGCGTGGTGCTCTACCAGCGCGGGCGCGAGGTGCTGATCCAACCTTTCCAGAAGGGGATGCTGCTGACCGAATTGCGCACTCACAACGAGATGACGTCGGAAAAGACCGTGTTTGATAGCTTGAAAAGCCACAAATACGATGAAGACCTTCTTGAGATAGCCGAACTGTTGATCGACAAGAAAGTCACCAAGTTCGATCCGTCGAAATTCGAAGACACATATGAAGACGCGTTAATCGCCATGATCGACGCCAAGCGCAAAGGCAAAGCGCCGCCCAAGCCGGTGCCCGCACCAAAAGAGAATGTCGTCGATCTGGCCTCGGTTCTTCGCAAGAGCCTGGCCAAGGAAGGCATCAAGGGCGGCGCAAAAGCCAAGAGCCGAAAGTCGGCGTAGAAATGCTGGCGCTGTCAAGCGTCCAGGTCTTCGTTCTGTTCCTGCAAGAATGCCGAAGGGGCTCCCATGTGCAATGACTACGAGCAGCACGTCCTCTGGGCCGAATATTGCCGGATGATGGCCTCGCTGACGTTGAAGATCCCGAACCATCAGACCGAACTCGATCTGCCGCACGCAGACGACATTCGCATCAACGACCCAGCTCCAATTATGCGTGCCGGCGGCGACGTCATAGAACTTGCATCGATGACGTTCGGGTTCCCGCCATCAGGACCGAAAGGCGGACCAGTGTTCAATTTCCGCTCGGAAGGCAGGCAATTCGCAAACAGCAATCGCTGCTTGGTTCCTGCGTCGGCATTCTTCGAATTCACTGGCATCAAGTATCCAAAGGCCAAACATCGGTTTACGCTCAACGGCGCTCCGTTTATGGCGATTGCCGGCTTATGGCGTGAGGGCACCGGCAACAAGCCGCCGACCTTCACGATGCTCACGACCGATCCCGGGGCGGACGTTGCGCCATATCACAACCGCCAGGTGGTTGTGCTCAAGCCTGAAAATTGGCCGGCTTGGCTCGATCTTACAAAGCCCGAGGCCGAACTCTTGCGGCCGCTTTCGGCCGGGGCGCTCTCGGTGGAGACTGTACGGCCTGAAAGCGCGTGACACGGCGGCGCCTATTCCATGTCTGGGACATCGCCGCTGACGAATAGCGTTGTGGGCGGACCGTAATCGCCTAGTGCAGGGTCGGCATCTCGGCTCCAGGCGATCACGCCAATATGCTTCGAGGCGAGCCCCTTGGCCATCCTGAGCGCGCGCTCCTCGCTTTGCTGATCAGTCGGGCCATAGGCCGTGAACAGTTCGCCATCGTCACCGCGGTCAAAGGCCACGACAACGATGAGTTTCGGCTTTTTCTGGGAAGGCAGGCCGTGGTCGGACATCAATCCACCAACTCAAGGAATTGATAGTTCTCCGGCACCGCATCACTTGGCCAGTCAGCGCAGCACGCCAGGATTGCCGCCTTGTTGGCGTCCATCCAGATCGCCGCCGCTACATCCTCGTCCTCCGTGGGTGCTTCATCGTCGTCAAAGCTGGAATCGTCCCAGTTTTCGAGCGCGAACATCCCATCCGTTGCCTCTTCCGCGGATATTCCCGCTGCGGCAAGAACAGCTTTGGCCGCTTCGATGCCGCGGTGCTTCTCTTCCGGCGAAGCGCCTTTGATTTCCAGCTGACGCCTCATAACTCGCCTCCCGCGGCCAATCTGGTCAACAGTGAACGAAATAAGAACAAAAAGTCAAGAGCGGCCTTGACGAGGCAGGAATATATTCCTTATTCCTGAAAAGACATATGAGCAGGAAGGGCTATGGGAAAGCGCCAGAACGCGCCGGGCGGCGAAGCTATGTCGGATTTGGAAACCGCGGTGCAGCAGGCCATCGCTGCGGCGGGCGGCGATTGCGTAGTCGCACTGCTGCACGTTCTATCCAGGAACACTGAACTCGAACGTGAGCTCGCGCTGTCGCGCGCGGCAGTTTCCAACGGCTTCTCTCGCGGCTGGCACAGGGGACGGACCTGATGGCGAATACGGCCGAGGACAATTTCCGCATCGAAGTCTGGGACAGGGAGGAAAAGACCCATCTCGAAACGATTTCAACGTCCCCGGATGCGACAGTCAGCCAAGCCGCCTGGCAGGCTGCAATTCGCCGTCGACCCGGCATGCTGCTGATCCATTACAACAGCCGGCATGTCATGGAAAAAATCTTGACGCCTGGGGAGGTGAAGATCCCGCCACAGGCAATTGTCGACGGAAGTATTCATGCCGATCTGGATGTCTCCCTCGGGGACTTACGCGAATGGCACAGGCTGCGGGCGTGGTGCAAGACTTGCTCTCATCACGCCGAGGTGAAGGCGGCTGCGCTGATCGGGCGATACGGGAAGGACGCACTATTCAGTACCGTTGAGCGGGCGCTTCTCTGCACGAACTGCGATCGAGGTGGCCCGGTGAGATTGGAAATCCACAAACTTCCCCGGAACTGAGAGGATGTTCAAAATGCACGATCTGATCACTTTCTTCCAGACCAATGCGACTCTGGTGATCGCCAACCCTATAGCCTTCATGACTTTCGCAGTTCTTTTTGGAGGCGGAGGGTTCATCGTTGGCCGCTATTTTTTGACAGAGCGCATTGCAAACTTGGAAAGCCGGATCGCAAGGCGTGATGACGAAATCGAAGCCCTGAAAATTGGACGTAAGCGCAACACTGAAGAGCCGTCACTGATCCCAATAAAAGGCACTTCGGCAATTGAGAACGATGCAACGCCGCTGTTGGGAAAATGGCCGGATCGGCGCCGGCCATGAACACTGTCTGCGCCACCACGTCAACGACGCGGCTAACCATCTGGTTGTTTAGGCTCGGTCGCCCTTAAAATTCTGAAGGGTCTGCGGGGAATTTCTGCGCGAGATATCGAACGACGCGCACATTGTTTATCAGGAAGCTCCGCGAGCCTTTGCCGATGCAGTAAGCAAACCCCCCGCTACTGACCGCCACCAGGTCCGAATGGACGACCTCCTGAAGGCTCACATCTAACGTACAAAATTGGACGGTTGGCGCGGTGGCATTTCCTCCGCGTCTGACAACTGGAAGGGGTCGTGGCGAGGGCTTGGGCGCGAAGCACGCGTAGCCTAATGCCAACCGAGTTCGGTGGGTGATAAGCAGGCAGTGCCCCGTTGACGGTTGTTTTCAGATAAGCTATTGAACAGGATCATACAGGTTCAGTGAACAGGTATCGATATGGCCCGCCGCGCGATGCAACTCACTCCCGGCACGGGCAAGCCCGAGCAGATCGCGACGGTTCTGGAGCATGAGATACGCTCCGGCCTGCTTGGGTTCGGCGACCGCCTGCAGAGCGAGAACGAGCTCGTCCAGCGCTTCTCCGTCAGTCGCAACACAGTCCGCAAGGGGCTCGAAGAATTGTCGAGCCGGGGGCTCATCACAACCAAGGTCGGCATCGGATCCTTTGTCACCTTCGACGGCATGCCGGTCGATGACGCGATCGGCTGGTCGCGCGCACTTGCCAATGCGGGCGCCAATGCCGAGACCCGCACATTGCGGCTCGAGATCATCGAGGACGCGGAACTGGCGGCCAGGCTCGGGGTCGGGAGTCGGTCCTTCATCGCCGTCGATCGCGCCCGCACCAATGCCGATGACGGCCACGCCATCTCGATCGAGCGCAGCCGTCTGCCGCTGTCGCCCGAATTGGAGGACATACCGCTGCGCGGCTTGCGCGAAGGCTCGCTGCACCAGACACTGCGCGTGGCAGGGCTTGTTCCCGATCATGGCGAGGAATGGGTCGACGTCGAGATGCTGAGCGCTGCCGACGCCGCGATCCTCGATTGCGCGCCCGGCACGCCCTTCCTGCGCACACGCCGCCTGACGCGCGCCGCTGACGGACGCGCCATCGAATTCGTCACCAGCCTGCTCAATCCCGCGCATTTCGCGCTCCATCTGGAGTTCTGAGCATGGCGGACGCTGCCTTGATGGATCGGGCAATGGGCGCGCTGATCGCCGGGGCGCTTGGCGATGCGCTGGGCATGCCGACACAACTTCTGTCGACGTCTCGCATCGCCGAGCTCTACGGCCATGTCGAGGATTTCGTCGTGCCTGCCGCCGATCATCCGGTGTCGAAGGGGCTGGCGGCCGGCACGGTTACCGACGATACCGAACAGGCGCTGCTGCTTGGCCGCATCCTTGTCGAATCCGGCGAGCGTTTCGACCATGCGCGCTGGGTCAACGCGCTGCTCGACTGGGAGCGCGACGTCAAGGCGCGCGGCAGCTACGACCTGCTTGGACCTTCGACCAAACGGGCCATCGACGCCATCAACAGCGGCGTGCCGGCCGAAGAGGCGGGGCGCGGCGGCGACACCAACGGCGCGGCGATGCGCATCGCACCGGTCGGCATCATGATGCCGCCGGAGCCGCTCGACGCCGTCGTCGCGAAGGTCGCACAAACCTGCCGGGCCACGCACAATACCTCGATAGCCATTGCATCGGCTTCCGCGGTCGCTGCCGCTGTCAGTCTCGGCGTCTCGGGTGGCGACTGGCGCGCCGCTTGCGGCCATGCGGTCGCAGCGGCAAGACTTGGCGCCGCGCTCGGCCATTGGGTCACAGGCGGCGACATCGCCGCGCGCATTCTCTGGGCGCAGGCGCTTGTTCGCGGCAAGGCCGAAAGAGAAGCAATCAAGCTGATCGTCGATTTGGTCGGCACCGGTGTCGCCAGTCAGGAATCGGTGCCGGCGGCATTCGCGGTGCTGGAGGTCGCGCAAGGCGACGCATGGCGGGCTGCCGTCATCGCAGCCAATCTCGGCGGCGACACCGACACGATTGGCGCCATCGCCGCCGGCATGGCCGGCGCCTGCGCCGGCCTGTCGAAGCTGCCGCAGGATCGCATCTCCGAACTGCATGGTATCGACGTCGCGGACGTCTGCGCACTGGTTGCCGATCTGGTCGCCGCACGCGACTCCAAGACCGGCCCAGGCAAGGAGGACGCCATATGAGCGGGCGGCTCGTCCATGTCGGCAGCGCCGTGGTCGACTATGTCTACCGTATCGATGCCTTGCCGGCGCCCGGCACGGAAAAGACCGCGACGAGCTATGCGCGCGTCGCCGGCGGCGGCTTCAACATGATGGTCGCGGCAAGTCGCACCGGCATGAAAGTGGTGTTCGGTGGGCAATTGGGGACAGGACCTGACGGCGACTTTCTGCGCGCCGCTTTCCCGGCCGAAGGCATCGAGACGCTGACGCCGCCGTCTCCCTCGATGGACAGCGGCAATTGCGTCGCCATGATCAGCGGCGACGCCGAACGCACCTTCGTTTCATGGCCAGGCGCCGAGAGCCGGCTCGCGCTGGAAATGATGAAGCCGATCCAAGTCGTCCCGGGCGATTGGGTTTTCACTTCGGGCTACACGCTGAGCTATCCAGGCAGCCGCGATGTGCTCGCCGACTGGATCGAGGCGCTGCCGGCCGGCATTCCTCTGGTCTTCGACCCGACACCTGTGATCGCCGACATTCCACGGCCAATCCTGAACAGGGTGCTGGCGCGTACGACCTGGCTGAGCTGCAACACCAACGAGGCCGCCGAAATCGCCGGCGCCGGCGATGCCCGGTCCGTCGCGATCAGATTGCTTGCCGAGCATTGCCCCACGGCCGAAGGCGTCGTCATCCGCGCCGGCACGCATGGCTGCACCGTGCGCACAGCCGATGGCGGCACTCGTACGGTGCCCGGCTTCAAGGTGCAAGCCGTCGACACGAATGGGGCCGGAGACACGCATATCGGCGCCTTCGTCAGCGCATTGTCGCGGAGCACGCCACCCTGCGAGGCGGCCCGCTACGCCAATGCCGCGGCCGCCCTTTCCGTCACTCGTCATGGCGGGTCCTCGGCGCCCACCCATGCAGAAATCCAGGAATTCCTGAACCGGAACGGCCCAGCAACCACCGCGCATGGCCGAGAGGAAGCGACTGCAACTTAACAAGCCCATCAACCGGGCAAACAATGGAGGAAAGAAAACATGCGCATACCCAGCCTGACAGCTTTTCTGAAGGCGACCGCCGTCTTCGTCTCTGCATTCACGGTTTATGCATTCCCTTTGGCAGCACAAGCAGCCGAGGAAGTGCATGTGCTCAACTGGAAAGGCTATGGCGCCGACGAGCCGTGGGCGGTCGCCAATTTCGAGAAGGCGACCGGCTTCAAGGTGGTCAACGACTTCTTCAACTCCGAACAGGAGATGCTGACCAAGATCCGCACCAATCCGGGCCTTTACGACGTCGTCATGATCAATGCCGCCTTCAACGACCAGGCGATGGCCGGGAAGCTGATCCAGCCGATCGATGTCTCAAAACTCTCCAACTATGCCGACATCGCCAAGGACAAGGCCGGTTCGCCGATGCTCGACCATGACGGCAAGGTTTATGGTGTGCCGTGGGTGTGGGGCCTGACAGCGCTGGCCATCAATGATAAGTCGTTCGACAAGCCGCCGACGAGCATCGCCGAGATGTGGAACCCGGCGCATAAGGGGCGCGTCATCATCCGTGACGACGCCGTCGAGGCGGTGCAGTTCGGTGCGCTGGCTTCGGGACAGAACATCAATGACATCAAGGATATGGAAGCGGTCAAAGCGAAGCTCACCTCGCTCATGCCGCAGATCAAGACCTTCTGGAGCTCGGAGAACGACTGGAACCAGATGGTCGCCTCCAACCAGATCGACATCGGCACCTATTGGAGCGGCTCGGCCGATCGCGCCAAGACGCATTTCAAGCTGCCGGTCTCGCTGGTCATCCCGCAGGAAGGCTCGGTCGCCTGGCTCGACGCCTTCTCGATCCCGGTCGGCTCCAAGAATGTCGCCGGCGCTGAGGCCTTCATCAACTACATGATCGATCCGAAGTTCTATGTCGAATGGGTCACCAAGGTCGGCGCTCCTGTTTCCGCCAACACCAAGGCGGTCGAGGCACTGCCCGGGGATGCCTTCAACCGCAAGGTGATGGGTGATCCGGAGGTCGCCAAGCGCATCCAGTTCCAGGCGCCGATCACCGACGAGCAGCGCGAGAAGTACCTGGCGCTGTGGCAGGAGCTGAAGGTCAACGTGAAATAACGCGCGTCTTTCGGAGGAGAGGCAAAATGGCCGACCAGCTTGCGATCGGTTCGCGCCGTGGATTGAGGCCCGCTCTGCCGCTTCTCCTGCCCGCCTATCTGTGGCTGACGGTGGCGATCTTCTTGCCGCTGTCGGCCATGGTGTTCTTCTCCTTCATGACCGATCTGCCGCTGGCCGGGAAGGAGTGGTCGTTCACGCTCGGCAACTACGCGGCCTTCTTTTCGCAAAGCCTCTATTCGAAACTGCTGCTCGCGTCGCTGCGTCTCGGGCTCGAGGTCACGCTGTGGTGCGTCGTCATCGGCTACCCGGCAGCCTATGTGCTGGCCAAGGTGCTGAAGGGCCGCAGCCGCGAGGCGATTTTCCTGCTCGTCATCCTGCCCTTCTGGTCGAATGGCCTGGTGCGCATCTTCTCGTGGGCCATGGTGCTGCGCGAAGGCGGCATTCTCGACACGGCGCTCAACGCGGTCCTGCCGTTCAAGATCAACATCGATCTGATGTATTCCTATCCCGCCGTCATCATCGGCCTTGTGCACTCCTACGTGCCCTACATGGTTCTGACCTGTTACCTGACGCTGCAGGCCATTGACGACTCGCTGATCGAAGCCGGCCGGTCGCTCGGCGCCTCGCGGCGGCAGGTGCTGTGGCGGGTGATCATGCCGCTGTCGATGCCCGGCCTGATCGCCGGTTCAGCGCTAATCTTCGTGCCGGTGGTAGGCTCCTTCATGGAGCCACGCATCCTCGGCGGCCGCACCGGGACCTTCTACGGCACAGTCATCGAGGACCAGTTCGTCGCCGTCTTCAATTGGCCACTGGGTGCTGCGCTGTCCTTCATCCTGCTGGCGGTCGTGCTGATTATCCTGGCGCTCGCCGCTCCAGTTTTGCGGAGGGCAGGCTGATGGCGACGACGCGCATCCTCGAATGGCTCGGGCGCTTCTATATCGTGCTGCTGCTCGCCTTCCTCTATCTGCCGATCATCATCATGGCGCTGATGTCGTTCAACACATCGCCCTTCTACCAATTGCCGTTCGAGTGGACGACGGACTGGTATGCCTCGCTCTGGCAGAACGACCAGCTGATCGCGGCGACCTGGAACAGCATCGAGATTGCCGTCATCACCACGATCATCTCGACGGTGTTGGGCGTGATGGCTTCGCTCGCGCTCTACCGCTACGAGTTCCGCGGCAAGAAATTCCTGCAGGCGCTGCTCTTCCCGCCGATTGCCATTCCGTGGCTGATCACCGGCACGGCGATGCTGATCTTCTTCTTCGGCGTCGGCATCGGGCGCGGCCTGTTCGCCATCCTGCTCGGCCATGTGGCGCTGGCGTTGCCTTATGTCATCGTCGTCGTCTCGGCCCGGCTACAGACTTTCGCCCCGGAGCTGGAAGAGGCGGCGCGCTCACTCGGGGCCAATCAGTGGCAGGTGACCATGCGCGTCACGCTGCCATGGATCATGCCTGGGGTGATCGCCGGCGGGCTGTTTGCGTTTGCCGTGTCGTTCGACCAGTTCGTGGTCTCGTATTTCCTGTCGACGCCCGGCCAGACGACGCTGCCGGTCGAAATCTATGCCGCGATCCGCAAAGGCTTCACGCCCGAGATCAATGCGGTCTCGACGATCATCATTGTCGTATCCATGGCGCTCATGCTGCTGACGGCACGCTTCTTCAAATTCGGCGGAGAGAAATAATGGCCGGCGTCCAGGTAGCGAACGTCTCCCGCAGTTTCGGCGCGCACAAGGCGCTGGACGATGTCTCGATCGATTTTGCCGATGGCGGCTTCTACGCGCTGCTCGGCCCCTCGGGCAGCGGCAAGACGACGCTGCTGCGCCAAATCGCCGGCTTCGACTTTCCGGATACCGGCCGCATCGCCATCGGCGGTGAAAGCGTTGAGCGCGTGCCGGTCGAGAAGCGCCGCATCGGCATGGTGTTCCAGAACTATGCGCTGTTCCCCAATATGAGCGTCGCCGACAACGTCGCCTTTGGCCTTTCGGTGCGCGGCGAGGCGAAGGCGTCGATCGCCACGCAAGTGCAGCGCGCGCTCGACCTCGTCCAACTCGGCAAGCTCGGCGGCCGCCGGCCGCATCAACTCTCCGGCGGCCAGAGGCAGCGCGTTGCGCTGGCACGCTCCATCGTCACCAAGCCGCGCGTGCTTCTGCTCGACGAGCCGCTCGGCGCGCTCGACAAGGCGCTGCGCGTCGACATGCAGATCGAATTGAAACGCATCCAGCGCGAGATCGGCATCACCACCATCTTCGTCACGCACGACCAGGAAGAGGCGCTGACGATGAGTGACCGCATCGGCATATTGCGCGACGGCCGGCTGGTACAGGAGGGGCCGCCGGAAGAAATCTACGACCGGCCGCAAAGCGAATTCGCCGCGACCTTCCTCGGCGACGCCAACATCTTCCGCGGCGATGCGACCGGCAACGGCGTAAAGCTACCGGACGGCACGACGATCGCTGCCTCTGTCGGCGCGTCCGTGCCCACGGGTGGAAAGGCGAGCTGCGCCGTGCGGCCGGAGCGCATCCAGTTCTCGACTGGCACGGGGAAGTCTGATCACGCCAATGCCAACACGCTCAAGGGCCAGATTTCGAAGCGCATCTTCGCCGGCAACAACAGCACCTATTTCGTCGAGCGCGGTGACCAGACGCTAAAGGTGATCGTGCAGAATACAGGTGCCGAAAGGCTGGCCGAGGGCCAGGAAGTTGTGCTGAACTGGTCGCCGGAGAGCACGGTACTGATCGCGCCTGAACTCGCCGATCGCGTGGCACCAGGACAGGCCTAATCTCCCGGATGCTCTCGCGGAAATCTCCTGCAGCAGCGGCTGATGGAGTTGGTGTAGCTATCCCCTGACAGAGCAGGGCTCCGCTGGATCCGCCAATCGAGGCGCCGGCTCCGGCATTGACGCCACTCGTGCCGTCCACAGAGGCGCCAAGGCCGGCGTTGGCCCCACCACTGCCGACCGAGACGCCGGCTCCTGCATTGACGCCATTCGAGCCACCCGCCGAAGCGCCGAGGCCGGCGCTAACACAGCCAAACCGGGACCACCGCGGCGGCGATCAAAGCAAGCAGGTGCGATCGAACTCATCGACGAGGCAAGTCCATATCCCGTGCTGCCTCAGGAACGCTCAACGATAATCAACGGGCCAGGAACAGCAAGCGTTAGTTCAAGCGAGTATAGCGCAGTTGGACCTTCACTCACCTGGTCCGGCGAAGCGGGCGCTGTCACCTCCCTTGCCCGCTTGCGCGGGCCCATCAAGGTCGAGCCCGGAACCGCTCCGCCTTTGCTCTTCATTTCCGCAAGCTTTGGCCTACGGCAGCAGCTTTGTCGCTGCCGAAGCAGCCATCCTGCAAACCAGATAGAAGAGCGATGGCGTTCAGGTGCGAGCACAATGCTAGGCAGAGACCGCCGTGGACCCATGCAGTCTCTTTACCGCGAGACTGTGACGTTGGGCACTTCAGCTACGATCCTTAGCCCTTGATCGGACCACTCGCGGTTTAGTGATCCCTTAAGCTGTCGGCGAATTGTAGCTTCGGTCATCAACGTTCCAAAACCTTCTGGCGGAGACGTAGGTGGGGGTGGTCCCCCGGTTTCCTCCCACACGAGGACGAAACCACTATTCTGCGGTCTGGCTTGCCATTTGATTTGTAGCTGACCCCTCTCTTTCGAGAGCGAGCCGTGGGAAGCCGCGTTGACTGCTAGTTCGTGAATGAACAGCGCCAACGGCTGAACAGAATGTGCTGCAAGCATGACATCAGGACCATCCAGCAGAGCGCGTGTCGCTCCGTACGGCTCAATTTGAGATGAGATTGTTTCCCGCAATGGAATCTCGTGCCAGGCCCGCTGCGACAACAAGCCATGCGCCCTAGCCAGGGCCTGTATGCGTCTTTGGACGGAGGCGGCATATAGCGCGGCGTCGTCAGATCTCGTCAAGCGCACGATGCTGTCGACAAGGGCAAGTACATTGTTGGCTCGATGGTCCACCTCCAAAAGCAACCGATGCTCTGACGCTTCCAGGCTCTCGATCCTGCGAAAATCTGTGCGGTCTATTTGAGATGCGAAATGGTAAACCAGACGGCCATCGTCATCATGGATTGGACTGATGTGCAGCAGATTCCAGAACGCCGATCCATCTTTTCGGTAGTTCAGCAACTCGACGTTGATCTCACGCTCCTCCTGCAATCCTGCTCGGATCTCGGCGATCGCCGCAGGGGATGTCGCTGGGCCTTGAAGAAACCGGCAGTTGCGTCCAAGTACCTCACTCGTCCCATAGCGCGTGAGGTTCAGAAAAGCTTGGTTCGCCAGCACGATAGGGAAATCTTTCTGGGTGGCATCAGTCACCACCATCGGCATTCGCGTCCGTTGGAAAGCTATTGCAGCCAATTCCTTTACGTCAGGCATAGCGCGATCGGTAACGGCGACCGGGTTATCACCGTGGAGAGCGGATGTGCCTTCGTTGTCCATCGATGTTTCCCTGATCTGACACGAGCCCAGGAACAACGTCGATGAAACTAAAACGTTTCCCCTCGAAATGCTCAGTACACGTCCGTCCATTCAAAGCTTCGGTGGCTGTTCGAGGGCAAAAGGTGCAATCAACTGCGGGAGAACGGTGTTCATCACCCGCGCCATTTGTCCGTAACTGGGAAGGTGTGCAATGATGTTAGCGCGTGGGGATGTGGACGTGGTGTGGCACGGGCCCAGCGCGGGGCTACTCCGATCCTGCTCCTCTGGAACATTTCAGATATCGCACACGTTGGTTCTGATCAAACGAGGAGAAGAACCATGCACAAGGACCAAGTCAAGGGCTCAGCAAAGAAGCTGCGCGGCGAGGTAAAGGACAAAATCGGTAAGGCAACGGGTGATGACAAGCTTCGCGCTGACGGAGCCGCCGACAAGGCCGAAGGCAGCCTGCAAAAAGGGGTTGGCAAGGCAAAGGACGCAATTCGGGACGCTTTGAAGGATTGAACGCCGAGCTGACGCGGTGCTTCACGCTGCTGCCGAGCGGGCGAGACTAATTCCGAGAGTGCTGTCGCCGCCTTAAAAAAGGGACACCTTGGGTTTGGCTCCGGCCCGAACGAGCCGAGCGGACCTCAGAAGGTGGAAACGGGCATTGGCGCGCAGACGCTGGAAGCACTTTCCAGGGCTGACAGGCTTTTTGCGCGGCCTAATTGCCAGGATCACCAGGGATTTTCCCTATGCCACTAACTAAATGGCCCCAAGCGGCAACCCAGTCGATCACCAAACGAATGCCTCGGGCGAGCCGACGCTGCTCGACGACGTGCACACAGACCTGGCGCGGGCCGCCGAGGCGCTAGGATCACGCCATGAGACATGTTCTCCATATTCTGCTGAGTGTAGTTATCACGATGATGCCCACATCGCTGCTCGGTGCTCAGGGATGGCAGGCCTTCGGAATCAAGCACTTTGGCTTCGTGTTCGATGTTCCACCTGGGTTTGTGCTGACTCAGCGTTCCGATCAAGGGGCAGCCTTCGAGGGCGAAAATAAAGCATTTCTTGCCGTGTGGGGCGCGCAACTCGGCAAGGCGAGTTTTCGCACCGAGATTGAGCATCGCATGGCAGTAAACGAAACCGAAGGCTGGAGGCTGACCTATAGGCGAGTGAGGCCGCAATGGGCCAGCTATTCGGGCGTGAAGGACGGGCAGATCCTGTATGTTCGCGCCATCAAAGTCTGCGGCGATCGTGCGGCCCTGTTTACCGTCAACTATAGCCGCGCCGAAAAGCTCCCCTATGATTCGATTGTCGTTCGCATGGTGAGATCGCTAAGGGCCGATGGTTGTTAACCGCGTAGCATACGACCGGGTAGATCGCGCTGCTTGCACGCCCTCGTTGGGCACCTCGTCGACTATGATCGGCTCCGTTCTCAGATGTGCCGGCCCTACAGCAGGAGAAGTCGGCGCTTTTGCGCCTGATTCCCAGGAACCATGAACTGAGCTGCTGGTTGGGCGGTACGCCGGGTAGTCGGCGTGGCAATCGTCAAAGGAGATCCCAATGGCACGACCCTTCACAACTACAGTATTAGCCGCGGCGTTCGCTATGCTCGCCTCGTCGGCTTTTGCTCAATCGACAGATCCCAAGCCCGCAGTACCAGCCCAGAATCAGACCGCCGGAGAGGCCGGACAGAACCAGGACGCTATGCGTCGGATGATGCGCCAGATGATGGGTGAGATGCTGCAGGAGAGGACAGAAATGGACCGAGGCCCTGGGCCAGAGCGGCTGCATAGCGTCCCAACGCTTCAGGACGACGAAATGAGCGATCGTGAAACGCGGCGCATGAGACATGGCCGCAGAGCGGCAGCCGATATGATGCAGGGCGCAAAAATACGCATCATGTTTGCTGTCATTGACACCAATGGTGATGGTGCGCTGTCGCAGACGGAGGTTCAGGATTTCATTGGGCGGATTTTCAACGCTGTCGACGAGGACGGCGATGAAAGCGTCGACATGCAGGAACTCCAATCCTTCTCCCATGGCGGAGGAGACCAAGACCAACGTTAGGCCCGTCAGGGTCTATCGTCGCGGACCGACCCCACGAACCCCGGAGGGGTGGTTGCTCGTTAGAGGAAGAGAGAAGAGCCAAAACCTGTTGCGTGCCTTCCGTCGACTTTCTGCGATTAACTTAAGGCAGGTCGACCAGTTTCAACGTGGGAGAAGAAGAACGGGTTCGGTTGTAATCCAGCCTAGCCTTCGGCGGCAGAGCGCTTGAACACGATTGTGACCCGCGTGCCTTCGTCAGCGCTGGAAGTCACATGGAACTCCGCTTTGGCGTTCTCGCTCAGCGACTGTGCAATGAGCGCGCCGAGCTTGCCTTGCTTGGGCCAGCTCTCGCCTTCCGGCAACCCGATCCCATCATCGGCAACGACGATGCGGCAACCATCGCCGTTTACGACGCTGTGCAGGGTGATCGTCCCACTGTCGCGCCCGCGAAATGCATGCTTGAGCGCATTGGTCAGCAGTTCGTTGACCACCAAGCCGGTGGGCATAGCAACGTTGACCGAGACCGGATAGGTGTCCACTTTCATGTCGAGGCGAATGCCCTCGACGGCATGCGAGGCCATTACGGCCGACGCGATCTGACTGAGATAAACGCCGAGATCGACCTCCTCCTTGTGCTCCTCGCCCGAAAGGGTCTGATAAAGGATGGCCAGGGCGTCGACGCGGCCGGCCAGTCTTTCGAAGCGGTTGCGGTGCGGCTCGGTCGCATTGCGTGTTTCGAGGCGGATCAGGGCGGTGATCATCTGCAGATTGTTCTTCACCCGGTGCTGCAATTCCCGCAACAGCGTGTCCTTCTCGCGAACGCGCTCCTCGATCGAGCGCGCATCTTCGGTCTCGCCATGGGCCGAGACGTCGACCAGAGCCACCAGCCGGAAGCAGGCTCTGCCATTGTCATCCTCGATGACGTTGGAATAGACGTCGACGATTGCAGGCTTGTCCTCGCCCCGCTCCAGTCGGAAGGTCCCGACGAAATCGGTTTCGTCGACCACCGCACTTGATAGCGCGCGATCCTTCTGCTGGTGCAGGCCGATGCCGGAAAGTGCCGCCCAATGCTTCTGGGCGAGCTTGGCCGCCTTCAGACCGGACAGTTTCTCGAACTCCGGATTGGCATAGACGACACGTTCTTGCCCGCTGACATCCGAAACGGCGATTGCAATTGGCACCTGGTCGAGGAACTTCTTGAATTGTTCGCTTTCAAGCGCGCTGGCAAGGTCCGGCGTTTCGAGCAACTGCTCGACCGTCTCCGCCTTATCCGAATTCGATGTCATCTGGTGCATCCAGGAATTTTCCGGCTGCCATCAATATCAGCGAAGCCTTGCGCGGGCTATCGCCAAAGCGGCACTGCTATCGGCTTCATGAGTAGGCCGGCACCAGCCTGATCTCGCGCAATGGCAGCGCCATGGTGAAAATGCAGGCCCTCCCGAAGATAATTCAGCTGGATGCTGGCATCGCATTGCACTGCCACCACCCTCGCCAGCAGCGTCGTGCCGAAACCGCGCCGTGTTGGCGGCTCGACGTTGGGGCCGTCCAGTTCCTTCCAGTCGAGATTGACGATCTGCATGTCGCCCGCCTTGCTGGATGCGCTTTGCAGTGCGCTTTGTATCACATCTGCGCTTTGACGGCCCATCAGCCCAGCTAGCTGCCCAGCGACGGCGTCGCGCGCAGCCAAGCCCGCGACGGCACCAGCGATTTCTCTCACGCGCACTTTGATGGTGGCTTAATGGATTGGCTCGGAAGGCATTCTTCTCAGAAGGAACTTTCGGCAACTCTGCCTGCGTTGCTCTTGGACCTCAAAAAGCTCTTTGCCGACGGAACATCGCAGGTTCCATGAAGTTGGGCAGCACGGAGGAACGTGCCATGAACAGTGTCATCTATCTTATCGGCCTCGTCGTTGTCGTGCTCGCGGTCCTCTCCTTCCTCGGTTTTCACTAGGTGACCCATGCAACGTAATGATGGCCAGGGCCGTAAACCCACTGATTTCGACAAGGCGACAACTGACGTTTCCGACAGGCTTGATCGGGAACAAGAGCGCGCGAGCGAGTTGCTTCACAATGCTCGCGACGAATTGAGCCGCAAGGCTGGCGACTACGCGACAGAAGCCACGCAGGTTGTTTCAGACAAGGCGCAGGAGACGCAGCGCGACATCGCATCGAGCTTGGCGGCGTTGGGCGGCGCCCTACGCGCGGCCAGTGATCACCTGGCCAACAATGATGAAAGGACTGCATCGAAATTTGCCTTGGACGCCGCCGGCGGCCTGGAGCGGCTTTCCTCCTCGTTGAAACAAAAACCGTTCGGCCAGGTGCTTGAGGATGTGCAGTCCTTCGGCAGGCAAAACCCCGGGGCCCTGCTCGCTGGCTCCGTATTGGCCGGATTGGCGCTTGGACGCTTCATGAAAGCTTCCCCTCCGACGAGCCCCCAAGCAGCTCGGAGTGCCTCCCGAGAAGCCAACACCCAGACCGCTCGATCTGCTGATCGGTCGACGGACGGGTCCCGAGGACATGACCGCACAGATGACGATCTGGCCACGCAGCATGCGGAGCAAGACAGATGAACACGCAGGACAATCCCAGCCTCGCGACCCTGGTGACCGACTTGGCCCAAAACGTCACCACGCTGGTGCAAACCGAAGCCAGGCTTCTGCGGGCCGAGCTGTCAGAAAAGCTTACCAAGACGGGCGCTGGCGCCGCCGAGGTGCTGGGCGGAGCAATCTGCCTGCTCGCGGCCCTGATCGTGCTGCTGCAAGCACTGGTCATCGCATTGACGCGGGCAGGGCTGGGCGCCGGGTGGTCCTCCCTGTTGGTCGGCGTGGTGGTGGCAATTCTTGGCGTTATCCTGCTGCGCACCGGGACGGCAAGCATGGCGCCTTCCGAACTGACTCCCGAGCGGACCCAGGAACAGCTCAGGCGCGACGCGAATGTGATCAAGGAACAAGTGAGATGACCGAGAAATCCGCAGCCGAACTTGAACGCGAGGCGGAGGCCGCGCGCGCCAGGGTGGTGGAAACCGCCGAATCCATTCGAGGCAAGATGACACCGGGGCAATTGCTGGACGAATTCACCGGCATCTTCTCCGGGGGAGAAAGTTCGGCCATGCTCGACAACCTGAGAACACAGGTCAGGGACAATCCTTTGCCCGTGACCATGGTGGGCGCAGGTCTGGCTTGGCTGATGCTGGGCAGCGGTCCGTCGAACGGCAGCCGCGGCCCGGCCGCGTATGCGGCGACTACTCCCCCCAGCAGGCGTGACGAGGCGGAGGGGGCCGGCTTGGGCAGCACGCTCTCCGAAACCGCTGAATCGCTCTCGTCGGCCGCAAGCAGCGTTGGCGCCACAATATCAGGAGCAGCAAGGGGGGCCGCCGAAGGACTGACGAGCAACGCTGCCAGTGCAGGATCGACGGCCGGCGACATGGCTGCGAAAGCCAGCCGCTCGGCACAGGTGCTATTGAATGATCAGCCCTTGGCCGTTGCGGCGGTCGGTCTCGCCATCGGCGCCGCGATAGGCGCCATGCTGCCCCATACCGCGATGGAGGATGAGCAACTGGGCGGATATCGCGAGAAGCTTCGCCAGAGCTCGGAGAGCATGCTCGAGCAAGGCGTCGATCAGGCCAAGCACGTTGCCGCAGACGCCTATGAGACGATCAAGCAGGAAGCTGGACGGCAGGACACGCAACCAGGCACGGTGGCCGACCAGATTGGTGAAATCGTCAAGTCCGCGGCTGACACGACGGAGCAGTCCGTACGGGAAAGGATCTCTCTCCCTCCAGAGCAAAAGTCCTAGGTGTGTAGTTCCCAACTGCGATGATATAAAACAGGGTCGGAGCCATCGGGGTCTTTTGGTCGGCCACATTAGGATAGCTTTTCAACATTGGCCGATAGGTGAACTAACCTTTGCCGGTAGGGTCGAGCCGGCCGCACAACAGGCTCCAGAGGAGCATTCGGCGCATAGCCGACCACGCTGTGCAGCGGGATCGGCGACGGCGGACTGCAGCGAAGCGGCAAGTCTCAACAAACCTTGTAAATCCTCTGGGCCTGCCATTCAGTCCGCCCAATTTCCGGATGTTTCACCCTTCAGACAACCCGGAAGTAGTTAGCGCCGAGTAGTTGGCAACACTCGACCAATCTGGCGGCGCCAACCACCAGTTCATGGCGGCAGACGGACTCACGACAAAGTCCGCACGTGCTCGATGGCCTGGCGTAGACGTCGGATACCCGCTTCGCTCTCGGCCTTGTTGCAGGCGGCATAGCCAAGCACCAGGCCATTGCCCGACGATGACCAGTAATATTTCGACAGCGGCGATGCGTTGACACCGAGTTTGTCAGCGCAATGCACGACCGCCCGATCGTCGCAACGTTCGTGAAGCGAGGCAACGACCTGGATACCGGCTTCCGCCGCCGAAAGGGTCATGTGATCGGCCAGTTCGGTCTCGCACAATTCGTAGAAAAGCTTACGTCGCTCGGCGTAGATGCGACGCATGCGCTTGAGGTGGCGGCTCATGTGGCCCTCATCGATGAAATCGGCCAGCGCCGCCTGAAGCACCAGGGGTGCGAACTGCCCGGTGGTGCTCAGTGCATGCGGAATGCCCTTGCACAAGGCGGTGGGCAAGACCATGAACCCCAGCCTGAGCGCTGGAAACAGCAGCTTGGCAAAGGTGCCGACATAGATGACCCGGTCAGCGTAATCCATGCTCTGTATGGCGGGGACCGGCCTTCCCTGAAATCTGTACTCGCCGTCGAAATCATCTTCGATGATCCAGGAATTGTTGCGCTCGGCGATTTCGAACAGTCGCAGCCGCTGGTCCATGCGCATCGTGATCCCCAAGGGATGCTGGCAGGCGGGCGTCACATAGATCAGGCGCGGTGAAACCTCGGGCGGGCTCATCTGCCAGCCGTCGTGGTCAACGACAAGCGGCACAATATTGGCACCAGCGACGGTGAAAGTCGCCTTGGCCGCGTAATAGCCCGGTTCCTCCAGCCAGACCGTGTCGCCCGGATCGAGCAGCAGACGCGCCAGCAGATCGAACGCCGCCTGTGCTCCCGTCGTCACGACGATCTGTTCGGGAGAACACCGCACCCCCCTGGCCGAGATCAGATAGCCGGCAATCGCCTCCTTGAGCGCCGGCAGGCCGGTCACATGATAGGTACCGAACAACATGTCGGCGCCAAACGTTGCCCGGCGTGCGAGCAGCCTGCCCCAGACGCCAAACGGGAAGTTTTGCGGGTCCGGCATGCCCGGATGAAAGGCAAAGCGTCCCGGCGATCCGTGATGGAAGGGTTGCTGCATCAGGCTCTCGCCGCGCTTGGAAAGCGGTCGATGGACTGCCGTGGCAATGGGTTTGCTGCCCTGATCGGTCGAGTTCACGGGCAGGTCGATGACCACCGCGCGCGCGCCCTGCCGGGTTACCAGATAGCCTTCCGTCGCCAACTGGTCATACGCACCTACGATAGTGTTACGGGCGAGGCCCAGATCCTCAGCCAGCGCGCGCGTCGATGGCAATTCCGATCCCGGCGCCAGGCGACGCCCACGGATCATGTCGGCAATCTGCCGATAGAGCTGGCGATGGATCGGTTCATCGATTGTCCGATCGATAATCAGCGCGTCCATCGGAAAAGCTTGGCGCCTTCGCCTTGATATCTGCATCGGAAAGGCCTCGCGGCTAGAGAGCGGATCGAGCTTAGGCGCGCGCCGCGCCAATTGAAACTGGCACCTTCACTTCCCGCCAAACTGGCTCTCGCGATGGAGACAGATCGGCGCCTAAATGAAAAGCAAGAGGGAACGACTGGCCAGACAGACCACAAGCGGAACGCCTTCACCGACCTGATTGGTTCGGATGAGGCGCCGCCAGCAATGGCGTGGCCTGTACGATGAGGAGCGATAATGGCTGTCCGCATAGGCATAAATCCGATCACATGGAGCAACGACGACGTGCCCGAGCTGGGCGGGGATATACCACTCGAGGTCTGCCTTTCCGAAACGGCCGAAGCCGGCTATGCGGGAACGGAGCTCGGCGGCAAGTTCCCGCGTGCCAGCAAGGCGCTGGCTGCGGTTCTCGCGGCCCATGGCCTTGAACTGGTCTCCGGCTGGTACGATGGCCGGATCTGCGAAAAGGAGGTCGAGGAGGAATTCGACGCCATCCTGCCGCATCTGATGCTGCTGCGCGACCTCGGCGCCAAGCACGTCGTCTACGCCGACACATCGCGCGGCCGCCATGGCGCCATTCACGATCCGATCTCACAGCGTCCCAAGCTTGCCGACGGCGAGTGGAAGTCCTACGGCAACAAGATAACGCGACTGGCCGAACGGTTCGCGGATTTCGGCGTCGGCATGGCCTTTCACCATCACATGGGAACCATCATCGAGACGGATCACGAGATCGGCAGGCTGATGGCCAGTTCAGGGCAAGCCGTTGGCCTCCTCTATGACACCGGCCATTGCCTGTTTTCCGGCGGCGATCCCGAGGCGCTGCTGCGGCGGCATGTCGGCCGCGTCGTCCACGTGCACTGCAAGGATGTGCGACCGGATGTGCTGAAGCGCGCTCGCGCCCTGGATATGAGCTTCATGGGCGCGGTGATGGAAGGCATCTTCACCGTGCCAGGAGATGGGTCCATTGACTATTTGACGCTTTTGCGGGTGCTGGCCGACAATGGCTATGCCGGCTGGCTGGTGGTCGAGGCCGAACAGGATCCTGGCAAGGCCCATCCGCTTACCTATGCGACGATGGGCTATCGCAACCTGCGCGACCTGGCCCTCACGGCCGGTTTCGAGGTCAAGGAACGGGAGAACTGATACCCTTCGGGGCGCTGGGGAGCGGCAATGAGTTCTGTCCTGTACAAAGGTGTGGTCAAGAACTACGGCGCGCTGAACGTCTTGCGCTCGCTTGACCTTGCCGTCCCCGACCACATGTTCCTGGCCCTGCTCGGTCCTTCGGGTTGCGGCAAGACGACGGCGCTGCGCATCCTGGCCGGCCTCGACATGCCAAGCGCCGGCAAGCTCTTCATCGGCGAGCGTGAGGTCACCCGGCTGCAGCCGCGCGACCGCGACATCGCCATGGTCTTCCAGAGCTATGCGCTCTATCCGCAGATGACTGTTGGCGAGAACATCGGCTATCCGCTGTGGATCCGCAGCATGCCGGACAGCGAGCGCCGCACCAAGATCGATGAGGTCGCAGCGGTTCTCGAGATCGGCCACCTGCTCGATCGGCGGCCGCGCCAGCTCTCCGGCGGCCAGAGGCAGCGCGTGGCGCTTGCGCGCGCGATCGTTCGCGATCCGGCGGCCTTCCTCATGGACGAGCCGCTATCGAACCTGGACGCAAGGTTGCGCCTGACCATGCGCGGCGAGATCAAGCGGCTTTGTCAGCGGCTCGGCGCAACTACCCTCTATGTCACCCACGACCAGGTGGAGGCCTTGACCATGGCGGACTTCGTCGCGGTGATGCACGGCGGGGAGCTGCAGCAGATGGCTCCGCCGGCCGACATCTACGACCGCCCGGCCAACCGTTTCGTCGCCACCTTCGTCGGCAATCCACCGATGAACATCCTTCCGGTCACACTGGCCGACGAAGGCATCGCGATCGGTGGAACGCCGGTTGCGATTCCCGCCGCCCGGCTGGCGGCATGCCGCGCGGCGCAAGTGGTCGAGATCGGGCTGCGGCCGGAAGATATGAGCGTTTCAAAGCCAGGCGCGCCCAACGCACTGCCCGGGGAGATCTATGTCGTCGAACCCATGGGCAACGAGACGTTGGTCAACGTCCGGCTTGGCGGCGGCAATGTCTCGGTCCGCGCTGGCCGCGACTTCAGGGGCGCGGTCGGCGCCAATATCGCGGTCACCTTCGATGTGTCGAACGCATGCTTCTTCAATTCGGCCGGCCTGACAGCCGTCCACAGGGTCAACAGTGATGGAGAGTGAAATGACACAGTCCAGCAGAAGCAGACTTACTCGCCGCTCCGTACTCAAGGGAGGACTTGGCTTGGCGCTTGCCAGCACCGCCCTTACCGCAATCGGCCTGCCTGTACCGGTCAGGGCGGCCGGCAAGAAGGTGATCATCGGCGCTTTCGCCGATGGCGGCCTGACGCCGTTCAAACAGAAGATCATCCCGCTCGCCAAGAATGCCGGCTTCGATATCGAATTCCTCGAGGATGAATATGGCGTGACGCTGGAGAAGTGGTTCGCCGACGCCAAGAACAGCGCCGGCCAGTACGACCTCTACCTTCTCGACGATCCATGGGTGCCGCAGTTCGGCGCGGCCAACGTGCTCGAGGATCTCGGCGCGGCCGGCATCGACGGCGGCGACAAGGATTGGATCGGCTCGATGATCGACATGGGCTACTGGCCGCCGCAGAAGGGCGCACGCGTGAGAGGCTTCGAAACTGCCACGCCAACGCTGATCTGCGTGCCGTTCGTCGGCGATCTGCAGACCCTGACCTACCGCAACGATGTCTACACGAGCGGTGCGCCGAAGACCTGGGACGAAGTCATCGCCAAGGGCAAGGAAGGCGTTGCGGCTGGCAAGATCAAATATCCGGTCGTGTTCCGCGGTGTTTCCGGAAATCCGATCGTGACCAGCTGGTATCCGGTCTTCCTGTCGTTTGGCGGATCCTTCTTCGACGACAAATGGAACCCGGTCTTCAATTCCGCCGAAGGCAAGGCCTCCGCCGAATTCTTCGTCGGCACCATGAAGCAGAACGCGCCGAGCGGCGTCGTCGAATTCGACTCGGATCAGGAAGGTGCGGCGATCCTGGGCGGCGACGCCGGCGCGATCATCCAGTATTCGGGCAATGCGCTGAAGGCCGACGATCCGACGCAGACCAAAGTGGCGGGCAAGCTCGATTTCGGTGTCGTGCCGAAGCAGACTGCGGCGATCGCCCAGATGGGCATCTTCATCGCCGGCATTCCGAAATCGGCGCCCAACAAGGCCAATTCGGTCGAATTCCTGAAGTGGTATGTCAGCGCCGACATTCAGGCCAAGCTGTCGGAAGCAGGTTCCATTCCGGTCAAGCGCAGCGCCTTCGGCATTGCCAAGCCCGGCAACCGGCTGATCCCGGTCGCTCTGCAGCAACTCGACGCCGGCGCGCTGCCGCGGCCGCGCACGCCAGACTGGGCCAAGGTCGAGGAACTGCTCGGCATCGAGCTCAACAAGGCGCTGCAGGCTGGCTCGGGTGGCGGGGCCGCATTGGACAATGCCGCCAAGCAGGTCAAGGACTACCTGTCTTCGGTCGGCTACTATTGATGGCAAACGGCGGGACGCAGAGCCGCAAATACCGTCTGCAGGGGGCGGGGCTCGACCTCGCCCTCCCTTATCTCATGCTGGCGCCAGGCGTGCTGATCGTGCTTGGCGTGCTCGTCTATCCCTTGTGGGACGGTCTGCGCGCCAGCACCAAGGTCTATCGCTACGGCTCGGTCGTCGCCGATGTCGGCATGCAGAACTACATCCAGCTGTGGAGCGATCCGCAGTTTCTGAACGCGCTCTGGGTGACGGTCGAATTCGTCGCCCTGTCGGTCATCTTCGAGGCGATCCTGGGCTTTGCCCTGGCGCTATTTTGCCTGCGGGAATTTCGCGGCATCCGCTTGCTCAGAACCATTTTGATCATCCCGATGGTGATCACGCCGGTCGTCGTCGCCATCGTCTTCAGGCTGATCTATGCCAGCGACGCCGGTATGCTGACGGCGATCTCCGAGTGGATGGGCGGCGGCCAGGTGCAGATCCTCGGCAGCCCCGTCAAGGCCTTCATCGGCCTCGTCGTTCTCGATGTCTGGGAATGGACGCCCCTGATGTTCCTGATCCTGCTGGCCGGCCTGCAGTCGCTGCCGCACGAACCCTTCGAGGCTGCCCGCGTCGACGGCGCCGGCAACTGGCGGGTGTTTGCCGACCTGACCTTTCCGATGATGCGGCCCGTGCTGGCGATCGCCATCGTGCTTCGAACGATCGACGCCTTCGGCACGTTCGACCAGGTGTTCGTGCTCACCCGGGGCGGACCGGGCGAGGCGACGCGGCTGGTCTCGATCTATGGCTACGACACTGCCTTCAAGTTCCAGCAGACGGGTTATGCGGCAGCACTTTTCGTCACCATCGGTCTCGTGGTGCTTGCCCTGGCCTTTAGCGCCGTGCGGCTTTTGCGCAGGGTCGACGCATCATGAACAGTCGTCTGACCCGCATCGGGGTAATGAGCGCGGTGCTGGCCATCGTCCTCTTGCCGATCTACTGGCTCGTCTCGACCTCGCTGAAGTCCAATCGCGAGATCACCCAGGAAGGCACGCTCTATCCGCATGTTCCGACACTGGACAATTACATCAGGCTGTTCACGGAGAAGCAGTTTGGCGCCTATCTGACCAACTCGCTGGTGGTGACATTCTTCTCCGTGGCGATCGCCCTGGTCGCCGGCGCCATGGGCGCCTATGCGATCGCCCGCTTTCGCTTGCCTTTCGCGATGGAGCGCAAGGTCGGCTTGTTCCTGCTGACGCTGCGCATCGTGCCGCCGGTCGTCATCCTGATCCCGGTCTATCTGCTGATGCTCAAGCTCGGCCTGCTCGACAGCTGGTTGGGTTTGATCGCCACCTACACCGCCTTCAACATCACCTTCTGCGTCTGGATGATGGAGAGCTTTTTTCGCGAAATCCCCGTGGACCTCGAGGAAGCCGCTATGGTCGACGGTGATTCCCGCTTCGGTGCGTTCCGGCGCATCACCTTGCCGCTGGCAGCACCCGGCCTCGCGGCGACCGCCATCTTTGCCGTGCTTGTCACTTTCAACGAATTCCTGTTCGCGCTGGCGCTGACGGCCACGCCGCGGGCGATGACGATGCCGCGCGGCACCGCCACGCTGATCGGCCGCATCGACACCGACTGGGCCTCGATGTCGGCGGCCGGCGTCATCGGCGCGCTGCCGATCGTCTTCTTCGCGCTCCTGGTGCAGCGCCATCTGGTTCGCGGGCTGACCATGGGAGCCGTCAAATGACGACCCTGCTGGGCAGCCACTCACCTCAATCAAGTCGCCGTCCCGGCCACGCTCAAGGCCGCCCGACACCACGCGGCCTTTCAGGGAAATCAAGCGCATGATCGATGTCTGTCTATTCGGAGCGGGCCTTATCGGCCAGGTGCATGCAGCCAACCTGGCGCGCCATCCCCGGGTGCGCCTGCGCTACATCGTTGATCCGAACACCGAGGCCGCTTCGAAGGTCTCGGCCCTAACAGGAGCTGAGATCGCCGACACCCAGACCGCGATCAATGACCCATCGATCCGCATGGTTTTCATTGCTTCGGCAACGAGAACGCATGCGGACCTGGCCATGGCCGCGGCCGCCAAGGGCAAGGCGATCTTCTGTGAAAAGCCGATCGATCTTGATCTCAAGCGCACGGATCAATGTCTGGTGGCTGTCGAGAAGGCAGGTGTGCCCTTTCAGATCGGATTCAACCGTCGGTTCGACCCCAGTTTTCGGGCGCTGAAGGCGCGCCTTGCGCAAGGCGAGATCGGCGCCGTTGAACAGATCATTATCACCAGCCGGGATCCGGAACCGGAAACCGAGGAAGCGCTGGCCGGGGGAGGGGGCGTCTTCCGGGAGATGACCATCCACGACTTCGACATGGCACGAAACCTGTTGGGCGAGGAGCCGGTGGAGCTCTTCGCGACCGGGTCGTCACTTGTCGCGCCGCAATATGCCAAGCTGGGCGACTACGATACCGCGATGTTCGTGCTGCGCACGGCGTCCGGCCGGCAGTGTCACATTAACAACAGCGTCAGGGCCGCCTACGGCTACGACCAGCGCATCGAGGTGCATGGCGCGGATGGGATGCTGCGAGCCGGCAACAGGATCCCGACATCGGTCGAACTATCAGGCGCAAAGGCGATATCGCGCGACAAGCCCTACTACTTCTTCGTTGAGCGCTATGCCGAGTCCTACGCTGCCGAGATCGATCATTTCATTATCTGCGTCGAAACAGGACGACGGCCGGACGTCACGGCAAGCGACGGCCGCAAAGCGATGATCCTGTGCGAGGCAGCGCTTGCCTCCGCCAAGTCGGGCAGGTTCGAGACCGTCAGGTTTTAGTGCAAATCGAAACGAGGAGCTTCCAGATGAAGATCGGGATGATTACAGACAGCCTCGCCGACCTCTCATTCGACGAGATGCTGCGCGCCTCGGCCGAGCTTGGACTTCAGACATTGGAGTTCGCCTGCGGCAACTGGTCGTCGGCGCCCCATATCGACCTGCAGGCCATGCTGGCGAGCGCGGCCACGCGCAAGGAATTCGTTGCCAAGATCCGGGATCACGGACTGACGATTGCAGCGCTCAATTGCTCGGGCAATCCACTGCACCCGGGACCGCAGGGGAACGTCCACCATAGCGTGACACGGGACACCATTCGGCTGGCCGGCCTGATGGAGATCGATCGTGTAATAATGATGTCGGGCCTGCCGGGCGGACCGGGTGACGCCAACCCGAACTGGATCATCACCGATTGGCCGCCGGAATGCCTCAAGATCCTGCGCTATCAGTGGGAAGAGCGGATAATTCCCTACTGGCGCGACCTCGTAGCGTTTTCAAACAATGTCGGCATTCACAAACTGTGCCTGGAGCTGCATGGCCATCAGGCCGTGTACAATGTCCAGACATTGTTCAAGCTCCGTGACGCTGTCGGAGAAACGGTCGGCGCCAACTATGACCCCAGTCATCCGCTGTGGATGGGCGCGGACCCGATTGCCGCCATTCGAGCGCTCGGCTCGGCCATCTACTATGTCCACGCCAAGGATACCCGGATTGAGCCAATCACCGCGGCCATCGACGGCACGCTCGATCCGCGCCCCCCAAACCTCTATGCCGAACGGGCCTGGAATTACATCACACTCGGATACGGCCACGGTGAGACCTGGTGGCGGCAGTTTTGTACCGCGCTCAAGCAGGTTGGCTACGACGATGTCTTGTCAATCGAGCACGAGGACATGATGTTGCCCGCGATGGAAGGTATGCGAAAATCCGTTGCGCTCCTGCGCAACGTCGCAATCAACCTTTCATAAAGCGGGAACTTGCCAAGATTCGGGCTGAGAGAGCACCGCCCGTTACCTCAACTCGACGATCAATTGGCGATCTTCGAACAGGCCGAGCTTTCGCGCCGTCCCAAGTGCTCATGACGAATCGACTCTGATCCTCCGGGCGCCATTGTCGTTATTTGGGTGGCGAATCTGTCGGTCATGGGACCAATCTGCCGCGTCGGATCGCAACAGCCCCGAGAGTCCCGTTAGAGTGGATGGCCGAGTAGCCGCAACATCTTCTCTACGGCCTCACGATAAAGGGCGGCCCCATCATATTATCGCAACATGCGTCCTACGCGGCACTCCTCGCCGGGGCCGTCGGTCCAGCGTCCCGCCTGTGGCGGCGCTATGCTGACGCTCCTACGGCTGCCCTCTTACGTCGCCGCAGTCGGTCCCGCGCCGAAAATGCTAATAAATCACAGTTCTTGGTACGTTCTCTGGGCCACCGCGGCCGTGGCTCTGCTTCAACATTTAACTATTAACTGTTTGCAAACTACGACGTTGACGTTTCCAGCATCATAGAGTTAATAATCTCCTAATATAAGAACCGTCTAAAATCGCTGATCGGAAACCGACGTTTTAGACGAGCAATTGGGGCAGGGAGACGTAGCGCAGCGATCACCGTGTCGCAGCCGCCATCAAGCGATCATCATCCGCAAGCTCCAGCCGGCTCTTCTTCCGGCAGGCTCGCTGATGATGCACTGCACTTCACTTCCAACCCAGCAGTGTGCCGATCTTTGGGATCGACGCTCGGATAGAGCGTGGTCGTACAGGACTATCAACATACAGGCGTAGGGGCGTCTGCGTAAAAAAACAGGGGTTGAAAAATGGCTACTCAGGTCACCGGTGCCGGCGGTACTACGACGTCGTTCTCCAATACACCGCAGGCACAGGACGATGCCTTCATCTTTTCGGAAGACGTGAACGGCAGTGTACTTGTCCTGAATGTGCTGGCGAATGATTCTGGCGGGGCGGCCAAGCAGCTCTACTCGATCGACAACGCAGATAGCGCTCTTACGGCGACGAAAACACCCGCGCCGTCGGACCTGCTCATTCGTGATGCCGCCTATTCGAGTGATGCTGCGGCACTCGCTGTTCCTGTCGCGACCGCGGAAACGAGTTCCTTGGGCGCACGGATCTGGATCGGCACGGATGGTATGATCCACTACGACAAGGCGGATATCGACGCGAAAATTCAGGCGCTTGGGGCAGGCCAGGTTCTTACCGACAAGCTAACTTATGCCATTCAACTCGGCAACGGCACGCTGAGCTGGGCTACGGCCACCGTTCAGTTCACCGGTACCAACGACAAGGCGGTGATGGGCGCTGCCACTCTTGTCGGCGCCGTCACCGAGGATGCCCACACGCCGACCGAGACCGCGACCGGCACCATCGCATTTGGCGACGTCGACCTTACCGACGTGCATCTGGCCTCGGCGGTGTTCAAGGGCACCGACTATAGCGGCCAGCTCGGCTCGCTGAACGCGGTCAAGACCACCGACACCACCGGCACCGGCTCCGGCGGTCTTGTCACCTGGACCTTCACTGCTGCGGATTCGGCCCTCGACAAGCTCGCGGCCGGCCAGGTTGTGCATGAGACCTATACGGTCACGCTCGACGACCAGCATGGCGGTGTCGTCACCCGCGATGTCGTTATTACCATCACCGGCACCAACGACGCGCCGGTGATTGGCGCTGCCAGTCTTGTTCGCGCCGTCACCGAGGATGCCCACACGCCGACCGAGACCGCGACCGGCACCATCGCATTTGGCGACGTCGACCTTACCGACGTGCATCTGGCCTCGGCGGTGTTCAAGGGCACCGACTATAGCGGCCAGCTCGGCTCGCTGAACGCGGTCAAGACCACCGACACCACCGGCACCGGCTCCGGCGGTCTTGTCACCTGGACCTTCACTGCTGCGGATTCGGCCCTCGACAAGCTCGCGGCCGGCCAGGTTGTGCATGAGACCTATACGGTCACGCTCGACGACCAGCATGGCGGTGTCGTCACCCGCGATGTCGTTATCACCATCACCGGCACCAACGACGCGCCGCAGATCACCTCGGCCGCGCAGTCCGGCAATGTCTCGGAAGGCGATGATCTTCCGGCCACGGCGCAGGTCGCGACCGGCAAGGTCACCTTCAGCGACGTCGACACCAGCGACAGCCACACCCTTTCGGTGAGCGCCGCCGCCGCCCATGGCACGGCCAGCGTCGATC
>NZ_JAPYKR010000019.1:0-56764 GCF_037179655.1 Mesorhizobium sp. Cs1299R1N1
ACGGAGAATGGTTTATGGCCGCCCCTCCCCTCACAATCACCGAACCGGAAATCGATCTCTTCATGGAGCTCACGACGGAAGCGTTCCGCATCTTCGAAAGTGAAACACATGAGCATTAGGCTGAATCCGTGAAACCCGGCGACGCTGTCGTGAGGCCGACGGAGAAAGTAACCGCCAGCGCCCGCCAGTGGCGCCGAGAGTTCCACAGCCGGCCGGAGCTCCTTTTCGATGTGCCTCAGACTGCCGCTCGCGTCGCGGACCATCTGGAACGCTTCGGGTGCGACCGGGTGACGACCGGAATTGGCCGTTCAGGTGTCGTCGGTGTGGTCGAGGGCCGACGCGGGCCTGGCCCCGTAATCGGAATCCGTGCCGATATGGACGCGCTGCCGATCACGGAAGCAACGGGGCTCCCCTACGCGTCAACGCATTCCGGCAGAATGCATGCATGCGGCCACGACGGCCATATGGCAATCTTGCTTGGCGCCGTTTGCCATCTCGCTTCCACGCGAGCCTTCTCAGGATGCTTGGTCGCCATCTTCCAGCCCGCCGAAGAAGGCGGGGCCGGCGCGAAGGTTATGGTCGATGATGGCCTCATTGAGAAATTTGAGGTGGAGGAGGTCTATGCCCTTCACAATATGCCCGGTATGGACGTGGGTACTTTCGCAATTTCCGATGGGGCGATGCTTGCTGCTTCGGACCGCTTCGACATAAGGATAATAGGAAAGGGTGGCCATGCCGCGCGACCGCATGAGACTATTGATCCGGTCATCGTCGGCAGTCACCTCGTCGCCATGATGCAATCGGTTGTCTCCGGCGAGGCTGAGCCCACGGATCCCGCGGTCTTGTCGATAACGTCCATGCATGCCGGCGAAGCCTACAATGTCATTTCCGGCGAACTTGCCTTGCGGGGTACCGCGCGGACCCTTTCCGTCGCCAACCGGGACCTCCTCGAAAGCCGCGTCCGCTCCATGCCTCCGGCTGTCGCACAGGCATTCGGCGCAGAGGCCGAGGTCATCTACCAGCGCGGTTATCCGCCGACAATAAACCACGCTCGGAAGGCAAGGAAGCTTGGTGACGCCGCAGCGCGGGTCGTTGGAGAGATGGCCGTGGAAAGGTCATTCAAACCGATTATGGGCGCCGAAGACTTTTCCTACATGCTCCAAGCTTCACCAGGCGCTTTTATCTTCATGGGCAACGGCGCGACTGCCGCTCTTCATCACCCGGCCTACAACTTCAACGACGAGGCGCTGGCCTACGGGATTTCGCTTTGGATCGAGCTGGTTACGAGGTCTAACGGCTAGCTATCTACGTGAAGCTGGGTCTGCCAAACGTGCGCGCAGATACGGTCTTTGTCATCGCGGAGAACAGTGTGCCAAACTGAAGTTTTTCGGCCGAGATGCAGAGGCCTGCATTCGGCCGAGATGCGTGTTCCGGCACAGGCCTTTATAAAGCTGGACTTGGACTCGAGGGTTGCCGTTCTCTGGCTCGGACCAAGGTTTTTCAAAGCGCCTATTGCGCCGACATTGTCGGCGAGTGACATCAGTACCCCCCCGTGGACGGCGCCGCCGGAATTCATGTGACATTCGGTAACTTCGATATGGGCCGTTACACAGTCTTTCGCTATGTCATCAATGACGATACCCAGAGCGCACTGGAAACCTTGCAGCGGCATGCGCCGAATCTCTTCATCACTCCAGGGGCCGGGCTTAGTGCGCACCGGCCGGAATGGTACCTCCCCTGGTGGCTGTGGCTTGTCCGTAGGCATCACTCACCGTCGGCTTAGGTGCCGCGACCTAAAGGCCAAGGATAGTGCGAGCCTCGTTCGGGCTGGCAACGTCAAATGACAGTAGGTTAAGAATCGTTCGCATCCGGGCGACCTGTTCGGCGTTTGAACGGGCAAGTCTGCCACGCTCCAAGTACAGATTATCTTCCATTCCGACTCTCACGTTGGAGCCCATGGCGGCACCGACCGTGCACAGCCGAAACTGATTTTTTCCAGGCGCCAGAACTGACCAGTGGTAGTCTTTTCCGAACAGTCGATCTGCGACATTGCGCATGTGCGTGATATGGTCGATCTCAAGCCCGATGCCGCCGCTGAATCCGAACACGGTCTGGATGATGAAAGGCGGTTTGAGCAGGCCGATCTCCGCGAAATACGCCACGTTGTAAAGGTGGCCGACATCATAACACTCGCATTCGAACTTGGTGCCAGCCGCTCCGACTTCACGGATCGTGTGAGTGATCATCTCTTCGGTATTCGGGTAAACACGTGACGGTGCAGCCGTAAACAGCTCACGTTCCCAGTCATACTGCCAGGGCTCGAACTTGTCGAGAATGCGCTGTCGACCATATGGCGACAACGATCCCATGTTGAGCGATGCGAGTTCAGGCTTCAAGCGCAACGCGGCCGAAATGCGATCGTCCAGCGTCGTCTTTGGGCCACCGCTGGTGGTAATATTGACGATGACGTCTGTAGCCCGGCGGACTTTTTCGATAGCGGGAGCGTAGATATCCGGGTCAGGCGTTGGACGACCGTCCGCCGGATTGCGGGCATGGAAATGCACAATGGCAGCTCCAGCGGCTACAGCATCGATAGCCTGGTCTGCAATCTGCTCAGGTGTGATAGGCAGGTGGGGTGACATGGTCGGCGTGTGGGCCCCTCCTGTCACCGCACAGGTAATAATGACTTTGCGGCTCGAAGCCATAGCAGTCTCCTCAAAGGTGGCTGGGATATTGCCTCGCAAGCCGTTGTTCCGCGAACCGCAAGAGTTATCCCCTGCGCAAAAGGATTATGGGCGTGACCGTTTCAACGCGTTCGTTTCAGCTTGGTTTTGCCCGATCCAGTGTCCAGCCACAGCTCGCCTTCCAGCGGTCCATGAATTCGGGCAATTGTCGCGACTTCACCGTCGGAGGTGGTGGCCGCCGAGGTGATATAGCCGACACATCCCCTGTTGGACCAAACAGGCGCGTGAACGTAAGCTTCAGCCGGAGCGCCTTCCACCGGCCGCAATGCAAGCACCATCGTACCGGTCTCTGGACCGGCGAGGCCTTCACATCGAACGTCCGGTAGGAACGCGTTGAGGTCACGATTCCAGCGCGGCTGCCCGACGATGATGCGACGCCGCTCCACCGCCGCGGAGCCAACCGGCCCCAAGGCCGGCGCCGTACGCTTCCCATGCACCAGAATGAACTCATAGAGCGTCGCGCCATATTCAGTTGGGCAAATAATTGCGATGTCGGTCTCGAGGTGGCAGGCGAGGGCCGGGGTAACCCCGATATGGACCCAGTCCGCCTCCCCGGTGTCGGTAGGCCGGAGTTCTGTAATGATGTGCTTGGCGCGAGGCCCGGCAAGCAGGAAGAATGCCCACCCTGACGTTTCATCGGTCACGCGGCACTCCGGTGCTGCGGCATGCAGGAAACGGCGTAGACGCGGGGTCTCCGCAGGCTCGACAAGCAGAAGCCATTCGTCTTTGGCTACCCTTACGACAATCGGGACGCTCTCGACCCCGCCACGGGCATTGCGCATAGGCAGCCTGGCGGCACTCCGGCCATCGCCCGGAAGTACGTCGTTTACAAGGGTTTGTAATGGACCGGCGGCGGATTTGCCCGAGACGCGGATCTTCCCGAAATGGCTCTCATCGACCAGGCCAGCGTCGCTTTCAAGCAGGGCGACTTCATCATGGACCCGGTCCGTGGTACTGTCTCCGAAAGATTCTGCAACCTCCCAGCCGCAAACCGGCTGGAAATTTGCTTGCCACGCTTGAAGCAAGGAGTGAACCGGCGAGCGTCGGATATTTCTAGTACCGGGCCTCGAATGACTACGAGAAAGGTAGGTGCCGCTGGTAAGATCTGGCCCTACCAGCCGCAACCACCGGTCCGACCCCTCGAAGCTCTGGAACCGGCAAATATCGACGGGCGTCAGGTCCTCCGTCGGCGCTCCTGTAATGATAAGTTCCGCCAGCTGTCTGCCCGCGCCCATGCAAGCGCCGATGCCGCCCGAGTTCATGCCGGCAAGAGTATAAAAGCCTCTGGTACGGCTGGACTCGCCTAGGATGTAGCGATGATCAAATGTAAAGGCCTCGGGACCATTGATGAAGGTTTTGATCTCGGCCTGACCAAACACCGGCAGGCGCTCCACAATCTTGTCGATATAAGGGGCAAGCTGGTCCCAATTTTCCGGCAGCAGTCCGAAGGAAAAGTCGGCAGGGAGGTCGGGGAGGTTGATGAGCCGCGCATTTTCGTCGAACACACCGAGGAGAAGTCCTCCGACCTCCTCGCGCCCGTAAAAGAGGTCATCGCCCGAACGGAAGCTGGGAGTCTCGGAAGGCAATCCGGCGATGGGCTTAGTGAGCACAAAGAAATGCTCCAGCGCGACAATTGGAAGTGGAAGTCCCACCATCGCCGCGATCTGCCTAGCCCATACTCCGGCGCAGTTTATGACAATCTCGCAGCGGATCGAACCCTTGGAGGTGGTCACGGACCGAACCTGGTCTCCTGATTCGATCGCCGTGACTGCGGCGTTTTCGAACACGCGGGCACCTCGCCGGCGTGCAATCCGCAAAAGGGCTTCAGTCAGTCCCGTAGGGTCAACTCGGTACGCGTCCGGGTTCCAGAGGCTTCCTAACAGCTCCTTCGGCGCCAGGATCGGCAGCAGATCAAGGGTCTCGGCCGGCGTCAGAATGTGGAGCGGGAAGCCTGCGCTGCGGCCAAGCGCCTCGACGCGGCGTAACCGCTCGAAGCTTGCAGAGCGATGTGAGAACACCATACGGCCGACGACCTTACGACCAACACTCAGGCCGGATTCCCGCTCAACCACTTGAATTTCGCTACGTGAGTACAGGAAATTTCTGAGAAAAGCGGGGTCCTCTGTCGTCATTGATAATCCGGCAGCAGAATGCCACGTAGTTCCGCTGCCTATGGCATTTCGTTCGAGAACTACCACATCGCAATAGCCGAGCTTGGTAAGGTGATAGGCAACGCTCGCCCCGATCACACCTCCGCCAATTACGACAACTTGCGCATGGGAAGGAATATCCGTCACAACACTTCGCTCCTGTGCCGCGTTAATAACCGTACGCCGACCGGTCGCACGGCTCGCTAAGTGACAGCGGTGGGGGAGCAAACCTGGAACAGTGGCCAGGTGCCATCTCATTTCACGGTAAACGCGAAGATCTGACCACGAACTGTCGCCCCTAGCATGGTCGGGTCTCGGGTCGCGGTCATGCCGCTTCTATTATGAGGAGCTTTTGGTTGTTATGAGGGGTGTGCGTGCTAGTTCAGGCGGACCGCCTATCCTCTAGCCCACTTCGGTGTAATGCCGACGTGACGCTTGAACAACGTGCCGCCGCGACGGCCACGCTGCTGTCGCTGACGCGGGCGTCGATCAGAATCCATGCTTGCGGACGCCACATTCATCAATCTCATCCGCGAAGAAAATGTCGCTCACGCGGCCGCCGTGCTCGTCACCTTTCTTGAGCTAGATAAACGATCGGAATGATCGACTTGAGGTAAGCGATGATACCCAAGCGATCCATGCGCACGCCGCTGTTGAGACACCAGCGTCGAAATCGATCGAACGCCTCGCGCGGGGCGTTGGCGGGAATAGTCCTCATCGATCCCGGGGTTGATGGCGTTGAGGAAGTCGAAAGCCTGCTCGCTGCGCAACTCGCCCATGAAGATACGGGCGGGGCATAAGCGCAGAGACGCACCCAAGAGCGACGACATCGTGACCCTCGCCCTGCCCTGGTCGCCCTTCGAGGCGATCAGCGATACGACATTTCCTGGGGAGGCATAAACTCGGGCGCATCCTGCATCAGTGGGAACTCGGATAAAAGCTCACTCGCCATCTGCTGGATGCCGGCGGCGACCGTCTCGGCCGCCGGGCAGGTCGCAAACCTGATCATTGTCAATCCGGACGGATCGACGATGTCGATCCAGGGATGGCAGTCAAGGGAATGCGCGCCAGATTGCGTCTCTCTCCAAGTCCAGCCAGATACTGCGCGGCGCCCCCCACAAGCGTCAGCAGCGCTGGCGGTCCGTAACGCTCCCAATATTTGGGGTCGACCCCTCCCGCGGAGGTTTGAACAGGAGGGTTCCGTCGGCGGTCAGACGAGTTTAGGTTCCGCATTGCGCATGAAGGTAAGCGCCAGGCCGTCTATGAGCCCAATCTATATTTGCCGATTGGAATTTGGACCTTCACGACAGTGCCCGCCCCGGGTTTGCTGTCGATGAAGAGCCCCCCATCGAGTGTGGAGACCATCTGAGAACAGCCGGTGAGCCCGAGGCCGACGTGATTTCCGGCCCGGGTCGAAAAGAAGGGCGTTTTTGCCTTGCGCAGGATTTCTGGCGTCATGCCCACGCCGTTGTCCGCGACCTCAAGGAAAAGAGCTTTGCGGCGAAAAACAGGCCGGTGAACGACGGACGCTTTTACAAGAACCCTCGGCCTGTCGGTGTTTTCGACGGCAGTGAGAGCGTTTTGCACGAGTTCGGTAAGGACCAGTTGAAACTGGGTTGCCGGCACGGCTTGCGTTCCCGCCTCGGAATCTACCGAAAGCTGTACGATCCCGTCCCGATCTTTGAGGTCCAGCAGAAGCTTGGCAAGCGGCAGGACATGCGGATCTCGTTGCGAAAAGGCGATCTTGAGCAAGCCGTCATTGATGGATTCGAGCTCATTCGCCGCACCGCGCGCTGCGTTCAACATCTCTTCCCGCGGCGGGTGCTCAAAACCGCTATTCTCCAGAAACAGCCGCAAAGCCGTCACACGGGAGCGCGTCATATGCGCAAACAGCGACGCAAATGAGCGCATGTGTTGATCGCGACGGCTGACGAAAGCGTGACGCTGATGGATGATGAGATAGAAGATCGCGACCAGCCCCAAGGCAATCGCGAATATGAACCAGTTGCGGGACGCCGCTATGTCAATTTGAGCAGTTTCCTGGAGCGTTGTGCTATGATTAACAGTGGCGCTCGAGATCTCGTACATGTCCTCTTCAAGATTGGCCATGTGGTCGAGGGCCTCCCGGTAATTCGAGCCAGCGTCGACGATCGGCGCGACGTTTTGCTCGATCGTCCGACCTACGTTTTCCAGGAGTTCGATGTCTTTTTGCGGGAAAAAACGTTGCAGATACGGCAGCGCTAAAAGCTGCGCGATGTTGACATTCACGAGAGCCATTTGCCGGTTGATGTCAGGATCCAGCTTGCCGGCTTCGTCGGCGAGACGGACATAGCCATGGACCCTTACAAGCCGCTCGCGCACCTGGGTCGCACGCCATTGGATCTCGTAGGTCTCGTTGAGAATTTCGTCCGTCTCCTGCCTGTAGCGGTCCGAGCGGACGAATGCCCATGTGCTGAGGACGAGGGCGATCGCCAGCCCAAGGTAGGGCAAGGCGACGAAAAAGCGGCTGGTGCCGAATTTCATTGCTCAGCGCGCAGCACCACCGGGAAGAAGACCCAGATGGCATTCCGGGCCGGGACATAGGAGGGAGGCAGGCGATCGAAGGGCCAGACCATGAAGATTGGGCCTTTCTCGATCATGCTGATGGGGCGGAACTGCTGATCGCCTTTGCATCGTCCTTGGCTTCGATCATCCTTTGTACATTGGCGCTCGACCGCCAGGATCGGGGCATATGACTGGATCTCGTCCATGCGCAGTTCGGAAACGAAGTCGTCGTAGGCGACCACCTTGACTGCTGGGGCGTGGGTAAGCCCGGTTTTCGCCCATATGTCCTTTAGCAGGGGCCCTCGATAGACGATCTTCTCGTCTTCTCTCGTCCAGGGCGTGCGCGTATCATAGGTCTGTTGCGGAAATTCGGTCTTCAACTGCTCGACGGTGAGCGTTTGGATGGCCTGACCCGATGCATCTTCGAGCGTGAGTGTATCAGGATCTGCGAAGGCACCCTTGCCGGATGTCGGCCCGACAATAGCCATGGCAGCTGAGAAGGCAAGACAGGCAGCAAGAGCATTACGCCGCATCTGGTTCAACCTCTTCATATTCGCGTGGGCCGTCGTCTTTAGCGAAAAGGACGCAGGGTCCGCGGGAGCCGCGAGGATCATACGCATAGCCCTTTAGCGCCAGTGCCTGGGTAATATCGCGGATTCCGTCCAATCCATACAAATGATCATGCAGTTCCAGAAAGACGCGCTCGATGCCTGGGAGCTTGGCCTGCTGCAGGAGTTCCTTTTCGGCACCTTCTATGTCCATTACAAGGACGTTGGCGCCGTGCTGGACAATGAATTCGTCAATGTTGGTCGAGACAATCGTCATTTCGCGCTCGTAAGGCCCCTGATCTCTATCCATCGACGACATCCAGAGGTCTTTGCGGACATAAAACGTGAATGGACGGGGCGGGCCGGCTGCAAGAATGCCCTTCAATAGCACCACATTGTCCAGATCGTTGGCGTCGACGACGCGTTTGGCAAGGGCTGCCGAGGACGGATTTGCTTCGAAGGCCCAGACCTGAACGTTCGGGATCTGGGCGATAAGCGATGTGATGATGCCGATGCCGGAGCCGAGTTCCAGAACACGATCACCGGGCTTCACCGCCTTGGATATCCACTTGGCTTCCTTGGCCTCGTAGGTCTGGTTATTGAGGGCCTGCCAGATAACAGGCGAGACGTCATCGGGCAGCAACGGTACTTTGATTCCATGGACGCTCATCAATGACATTCGCGTTACAGACCCCGCGGTAGCCTGTGCCCGTTCTTCATTAGTTTCGCACGCGCTTGTTTGTAGTATTTTTCAGCGGAGGCGGGATCGATGCCGAGGCGACCTGCCATTACCTCGTAAAACTGAGTACGTGTCATGCTTGGCTCGCGACGGGTCATCATGTCGATAATTTCCTGTTCTCTGGGCGTCAGGACGGAATACCGAACGTCGGGTACCGTCATCGCAACACGCGAAAGCCGGATTGCAAATCCGTTCGTGGAAATATCGTCGAGCACGTCACTGAACACGCCAGGCTCCAGCCCTGTCTTGCCGAGATAACCGGCCGCACCGATTTGACGAAAACTTTCCGCCTCAGAATGGTTGTCAGACCCTGTTACGATGATGTGAATCGCGCTTGGTGAGGCTTCTATGATTGCGCCGACGACGGCCACGCGATCAGCGTCCAGCGTCGGATCGAAGCCGGGAAGTCCTGGATCAATGATCACCAGATCGAAGTCCGCGCTCTGAAGCTCACGCGCAGCGATCTCCAGCGTTTCTGCGCCAAGCACGACGCAATTTCCGAGACTCGCTCGAATCTGGTCCATAAGAGCCAGCCTCATCAAATTCTGGTCTTCGATGACGAGCGCGCGAAACACTGAGAGGAGTCCTTAGAAGGGAAGGTCCTTACTGATTACTTGGCGGGCAGGCTTTCATCTTTCGCAAAGGAAAAATAGGGATGCGATCATCCCTTTTTTCGCCCGCATGGGCGGGTATCAGTTTTGATAATGCGGGAGGAGCCGCAGGAGTCGGAGCATGTCTATGCCTAGTCAATTGGTGTGCAGCAGCAATGGCGGGGCACGAAAGGCTGATGGAGTTGTGGATCTGATCGGGGCGCACCGCCATGCCATGGCAAAGGTGGAGAGTCTCGGAAAACGGTTAATGCAAGCCGAAGAGGCCGAGGCGGCGCTGATCGGGCCGCAGCTTGACGCCGTGATGGCGGACGAGGCGGTTGTGCGACGGCAGGCAGCGATGGCGCCGGTTGCCGATGTTTGCGAGCTGAAAATGAAAGCCGTATATTTCGAGCGGCTGATGAACAACGGTTGGTGCGACGTGGATTGCGACGACCTGCATGAGCTGCTGCGATCTTTCGTCGATTTGCCGATCTAAGAAAAGACCGCAGAAAACCAAGACGCCAAGGCGTGCCATGCGGCATAGGCCAACGCCGGCACCGCGATGATCGCAATGAATGCGACCGCGCCCGGTATAGCCCCGTCCGTACGGCCCTCGACTGGGTAGTAGTAGCGGTTCGATTCCTCTTCGTGGTTCATTGCTTGCGCTCGCTCGGTGGTTTCAGCAAAAGTTCAATCGGATGTTGAAACTTGGTCGCCCAAAGGCCATCCGCGTTCATTTTCGCGTTAAGCTCGGCCACCAGATAGGTAGCACTGACGGCGTTGCCTTTCGCGTCGGTTGCGGCGAACGCGTAGCCGGCCGCTATGAGGGCGGTCCCCACGTCGATCGTGTTGCCGTCGAGTTTCGCTCCACACACGACAAAGGTCGCTTTGTCCAGCGCCAAGGCGATGGGCTGGCAAGTCACGGCCGCTGTCGAAAACAAGGCGGCCAGGCGGGCGAGCGAGATGTTGCCGCAATCGAGCTCTTTGCCATTCGCATTCAGGGCGGTCGTGCCCCGCAAGCACGATTGGACGCCATAAAGCCGGTAGAGCTTGCCACGGTCGCGCCACGTATCTCCGGTCAACAGTTCGGCGCTTTTCGACACGATGACGGGAGTGGCTGTCGCGCTCAGTGGCGTGGCGCCTTGGGCGCTCACAGCGTGAGCGGTCGCGAGTGCGAACAGCGCGGCGAGGCTAGTTCGCTTCATCGGTCTGGAACTGTTTGCCGAGATCGGAGGCATGTTCGAGATCGGGTCGCAGGGACTTGCCTTTCGTGTTGCGGCCGATCGCAGCCATCTCGAAGAAGACCATGGAATCGTCGTCATATGCGACCGAATAAGGGTCGTTGGCATTGCCAGCCCCGACGAGCGCAAAGCACGAAACCGCGTCCGGTACGCCAGATTGGCTCTTCAGGACCAGCGTCTTGCACAACACGACGGATGCGCGGGTGTTATAGACAGCGTCGTCGTAGTCCTGCACGGCCTTCGTACAATCCCACTCCTCGGTTTTATAGGTAATCTTCGGCTTCGGGCAGGCCGCGAGGCCACGCAGCCTGTAGGTGACGCCGTTGATGACGCGTTCCGTTGCGGACTTGATTTGCACCGGCTCTGTCAGCTGCGTCACCTCGCGCTGATAAAGGCCCCCGTGGCCATCGTAGCGCTCGTACACGAAAATCTTTTCGCCAGGCTTTGCGAACTTCTGCAGGTACGCGGTCGAGGGCTGCTCGAACGGATGCGGCTCGTTCGTGCCCAGGTCGGCTGCGCATAAAACGGTGCTTTGCAGCAACAAAGCCGCAACGAAGGGCATCTGTTTCATCGGAAAAATAGCCTCGATCACGCTTCGCGTATTGACACTTTACTTTGGGACCCTGTATCCATAGTAAAGTGTCAATTTCGGTAACGCAATGAAAAACCGGATCGCCCTCGCGGTTTCGCTGTGTAGCGTCATGGCGTCATTCGGCGCACACGCGCAAAACACGCCCTCGAAGCGCATTGCGGCGGTATTTCCACCGTCGGCCCGCACGGCGCTTTCGACCGTTTCGGACGATGATCACGGTTCGGCGATCAGCGGCGGGTGCGCGCCGACGGACCGCCGGCGCGCCGCGGCCTTGGTGCGAAAGACCGCCGAAGAAGAAGGCTTCGATCCCGATCTAACCGAGGCGGTTGCCTGGGCAGAAAGCGATATGGGCGGCAATCAAGGGCCGTCTCGCGCGGGCGCTCTCGGCATCATGCAGCTCATGCCGGCCACAGCGTCTCGTCTTGGTGTGGCTGACAGATGTGACGAGAAAGCCAACATCCGCGCGGGCGTCCGGTATCTGAAAGCGCTTTATGCCGAGTTCCATGATCCGCTGTTGATGTTGGCCGCCTACAACGCAGGTGAGCAGAACGTCTACAAAGCCAACGGCATTCCCGTGAACGACGAGACCACGAAATACGTGGTGAAAGTGCTCAATCGCTGGAAGCTCGGCAAGCTGATCAAGGGCGCCATTCCCAACGATGTTGACGATCACGCAGCCGCGACCGCCACGGTCGGTGGCGCCGCCTGGCAAGATGGTCACGTCATCGATTTTGGCAACTGAAAAGGAGTAAAAGGACGATGGATTATAAAAAGGCAGGCAAATTCGCCCTGCAGTTTATTGCCGCTGCGGCGATCGGCGTGTCGCTGGCGCCGGCGAGCGCATACGCGCAGTCGGCAGCCCCGGTCGAGGGCGTGCTGGAATGGTTCGTCGGTGTGCTGCAGGGCAGCATTGCTCGATCTTTTGGGATCATAGCAGTTTGCTTTCTCGGCTTTCTTGCCATGACCGGCAGACTGGTGTGGATGATGGCCCTTTCCATCATCATCGGCATCGCTCTCGTCTTTGGCGCTGCAGCTCTGGTCGATTCCATCAGGTCTACCGCTGGAGGCGCGTGAGCGGATGGACGACGAAGAGGTCTATGTCGAGCCCGTAAGCCTTCCTTTGACGCGCCCCCCGATGAAATGGGGCGTGCGTTACGAGGTGTTCGCGCTTAACGGCATGGCTGCCGTCATCGGATTCATAGCGACCAGCAGCTTCACGTTCGGCCTGTGCCTGTTCGGCGTGACGCATCTGGTAAGCGCCTATCTGTGCCAGCGCGACCCTTACATCTTTCACGTAGTCGAACGCCGGCTGTCGAAGCGGGGCGCGGTCGCAAACTCAGGCTTTTGGGGCGCGAGGAGCTATTCGCCGTGACCGTAAACGCCGATCTGAAGTTCGCCAAAGCGCGCAGACGGGAAAAGCCTGTCGAGGCCCATGTCCCCTATCTGCGGCATGTCGACGACAACCTGGTCGTCACCAAAAGCGGCTTTCTGCTCGGGGTCATTCAGCTTAGCGGCCTGCCCTTCCAGACCATGGATCAGGCAGAACTCAACAGCCGCATGTTCAATCGCAACACGACATTCCGCAATCTCTCCACGTCCCGTTTTGCGGCCTATTCGACCATCATTCGGCGTCACGTAGCCCCAGACATCGAAGGGGATTTCGACAACCCTTTCGTGGCGGAGCTCGATGCCCGCTACATGGACGAGTTGGGCTCGAAGAACCTGTTCGTCAACGAGGCTTTCCTGACGCTCATCCGCCGCCCTATGGTCGGGCGTGTCGGATGGGTCGACAAGGCGCTCAACGCGTTCCGCATCAGTACTGCCGGCGAAGAAACACGTGAAGAGGCCATGGCCGAACTGCATGATGTCCTCAGTGGCGTCGTGAAGGATTTTTCGGCCTATGGCGCGCGGCTCTTGGGCGTGGTGACACGGCGCGACAGCGTGTTTTCCGAACCCGCCGAATTCATCGCCAAGATCCTTGCCGGCGGCGCTGATGTGGAAATGCCGCTCCCGCGCATGAGTTTGGCAACCGCGTGTGCAACCCGGCAAATCTTCTTCGGCAAATCCGCTCTGGAGATCAGGGCGGCGCAGGAAAGCAAGATTGGCGCCATGGTGTCCATCAAGGAATACCCGCCCTTCACGGCACCCGGCTCCCTTGATGGCCTCTTGAGGCTCCCGCATGAATTCATCCTGACGCAGTCGTTCGCGATTGAGGATCGCGTGACGGCCATGCGACGCATCAACACCATCTCAAACCAAGTCAGCGGTTCGGATGAGGCCGGAACCTCCGTCGAGGATTCCGTGCACGCCGGCGCTGACAAGCTTGCCGGCGGCGAGGTTGTCTTCGGGCAGCACCACATGACGGTGATGGCGCTCGCTGCCGACGTCCAAGGGCTCAACCGCTCCTTGTCCGACATAACCGCCGAACTTTCGCGCATGTCGATCGTGCCGGTGCGGGAAACGCTCAACACCGAACTTGCGTTTTGGGCACAGCTGCCCGGCAATTTCAGCTACATTGCGCGCCGCGCCCTGATCTCGTCGCTGAATTTTGCCGGGCTGTTCTCGGGCCACAATTTTCCCTCAGGCCAGCGTGAGGGACTGCACTGGAAGCGGCCGATCGCGCTTCTCGAGACAACCAGCCAGACAGCCTATTATTTCAACTTTCACGTTCACGACGTCGGACACTTCACCGTTTTTGGTCCGACCGGTTCGGGCAAGACGGTCGTGCTGTCATTCCTGATGGCCCAGGCGATGCGCATTTCGCCGCGACCCCGGTGCGTGTACTTCGACTACATGCGGGGCGCCGAGCTCTTCATTCGCGCGCTCGGCGGCCGCTACGAGGTCATGCAGCCGATGCAGGCCACCGGCTTCGCGCCGCTCCAGCTGGAAGACACTGCAGAAAACCGCACGTTTCTCGAAGGGCTTCTGCGCTACATCCTGACCCCTGACGACGGTTCACTCGATGTGGCCGAAATGCGCGTGATCAACACGGCCATCGACAAGGTCTACAAGATCCCGCGCCAACAACGCACGTTCGAGTTGCTGCCGGAAGTTCTGCGCGGTTCGCTGACGCCCGGAATGAACGATCTCGCAGCTCGAATTGAACCGTGGCTGGACCCTGGCGACAAGGGCTGGCTCTTCAATAACCCCGTCGATCTCGTGGATTTTTCGAAGCCGGTGGTCGGGTTCGACATGACCAAGATCCTGGCCGAGAAGAAATTGCGCTCGGCCGCTCTGCTCTACATCTTCCACCGACTCGAAGAGATCATCGACGGCACGCCGCTTCTCATGTTCCTCGATGAAGGCTGGAAGCTGCTCGATGACGACGTGTTTGCCGCCTTCATCAACGAGACGCTGAAAACAATCCGCCGGCGCAACGGTGTCGTCGGCTTTGGCACCCAGACGGCCGAGGATGTGGTGAATTCGTCGATCTCGTCGTCGCTGATCGAGCAGACGAAAACCAACATCTTTTTCCCCAATCCGAAGGCGAGCAAGGATTCCTACATGGCGCGCTTCTCGCTGACGGCGAAGGAGTTCGAGTTTGTGCGCCGCACAGCCAAGGAGACGCGAACGTTCCTAGTCAAGCACGACAGCGATTCCATCGTGGCGAAGCTAGACCTGTCGGGCATGCCCGATCTCATCAAGGTGCTGTCGACCAACGAAACCAACATCAAGGAGTGCGAACGGCTACGGGAGATCTACGGGCAAGAGCCGGAGGCGTGGCTACCATACCTTTGCGGATGGGAGAGCGAGCATGAAGAAGCGGCTTAGCAGCGTGATCGCCGCGGCCGCGATCTTGCCGGGGCAGATGGCGCCTGCCCCGGCGCTGGCCCAGATCGCCGTCATCGACAATTCCAATCTGGATGAGCGCGCGCAAGACGAGCAGCACAGCGCGAAATCGCAAGAAACCAAGTCCGGCGAGAAGGGGAAGAAAAAGAGTGTCGTTTGCACTTATTCTAATAAGTACAGGTCGCAAATGTTCAGTCGCTCCCCTGGTGAGGCGTTGAGCCGCGACGCCGAAAACGCCAAGCTCATCCGCTACTATACTCAAAAATATGGCGTTCCGGAGGGCCTGGCCCTGTCGGTCGCGTACCAGGAATCCCGCCTTGACAGCTGTGCCGGCTCTCACACCGGCGTCAAGGGCGTGATGCAACTGACAAAGGGAACGGGCAGGCAGCTCGGCTTCGATCGCGATATCAACGAGCAAAACGTCGAGGGTGGGGTCAAGTATCTCGGCAAAGGCGTCGCACAATGCGGCGCCAGCAACTACAGCTGCCTGGCGAGCTTTTACAACGGCTCCAATGCCGCCGAACAGGCGCAGTGGGCCTCAGGCGTCGGCCGATGGCACGGCTACTTCGACAACTACGTCTCCAGCGGACAGGCGCCGGCGGCGGCCCCCCCAGCGATCAGCATCGTGACGTCGAGCGGACCGGGCGGCGCTGCCCAAAGCGGCGCCCTCGATTCCGTCTCCAAAGCCGCGGCCGACCTTGACGGAAGCTCCGCACAGATGACGGCCAATTCCGCGCAGATCGACGCGCTCGTCGGTGGCGTCGGACAAGTTGACGAATACAAGGAGGCCTGGGAGCTCAACTCATCCGCTCGCAGTCTCAATACGGACGTGACCGGCCAATATATCAATCAGGCCACGGATTTCACCGCCCTTCTCGGTCAGTATCTTTCCTTGAGCAACGTCGGAGCCTCGCAAACCGCGCGGATCATTGCGCCGCCATCGGATGGAGGGCCAAATCCATTTTCATGCGACCCGGCCGAGCTTCAACGCCTGCGGATCGATCGAAGCCAATGGCTACCCTGTGCCAGCCAGCGAGCGCACAGCGGTTCCGGGAACGCGCAGTCAGTGCAAATCAATGCTGATCCAACAGGCGCGGCTCGCGCGATTGAAGCAATTCAGGAATAGGAGGCTGACGTGAGAAAGATCGCTATCGCAGCATGTGTAACACTTCTGTCCAGCGCGGCTCACGCGCAAATCGCCGTCATCGACAATGCGAACTTGGACGTTGCCCGCCAGAATGCGGACAACACCAATTCGATCATGGGCTCCAACAAGGACATCCTCGAGAAGAGCAACCAGATCCTGCAAGCGCTGACGGGCAGCCGCAACGGCTCTCTCGGCATTGGCCAGATGGGCCTGGGCGGCAATATGTCGATTGCGCAAGCGCCGAGCTTCGGAGCGATCCTCAATGGCGGCGCCCTCTCTTTCGGCGGACTGTCGCCGCAAATCCAGAAAATCGCCGGAGCTGTCATCAACGGCCTGCAACTGGTCAAACAGCTCCAGCAAATTACCGGCAATGGCAGCAGTGCCGTCAACACAGCCTATGGCGGCAGCGTCAACGTCGCCTCGCTGTTGAGTGCTCTGACCTCCCAGGCTTCGCAAGGGGTCGCGCAACGCGAACAGTCGTTACAGTCGGCCAGCGGCCAGATCGGACAGTCTGAAGACGTGAAAGGCTCGGTCGATCAAAATACGCGCATGCAGCTCGAGAACGCTCGTGCGGTCAACGAGCTCATTGGCGTGCAGAATGGTGCAGTCGCCGCGCTCAACGAGGAAATGAAAACACGGCTGTTGCGCCAAAGCCAGGTGCAAAAGCTGATGACGCCGGCGCAAGTCAATCCATTCCAAAACTTCGGCACAAGCGGGAACTGATTGTTGACGGCGCGAGCGAAACGGATGCCAGCTTTGTGGCGGTGGGTCGCCGTGGTCGCCGTCGCGGTGACGAGCGTCACGGTGGGCGGGTGCGCCAGGCCAGGTCGCGAGCTTAAAGCGCCGTGCGCGCCGCTGGCTTATGCGGGCGACGCAAGCTGCGGCCCCTTGAAGCCGGTCAACGCCACGCCCTTCGATGGTGTTGTCGAGGATTGATGAACGGGCTGGCGACAAGCATTCTGGGAGGCATCGATGACGTCGGAAAGGGCTTTGTTTCCACCGTCTACATGCAGCTGGGCTACGCGCTGGGGAATGTCTACGCGCTCATGCTCACCGTCTATATCGTTTGGTGGGGATACTCGATCCTCAGCGGCCGCGAGACGATTTCTCCGATTGACTCGGGGTATCGCCTAGGTCGTGCGGTGGTCATTTATCTGTTGCTGAATGGATGGGGCACGTTCTCCGAAACGATCTACAAGCTCGTGCAGGCGGTGCCGAGCGAAATCGGCAAGGTCATCGTCGGGGCCGTATCGCGCGCGACGGGCAACCAGCTCTCGGATCAAGATGCGATCCCGGCACTGATCGACAATCTCTACCGAGGTGCCCAGGATGTTGCCAATCAGGTCTACAGCGGCACTTTTTACGACATATTCGGCGCGCTGCTTTCTACCATCGTGCTTCTGGCCGCCATCATCTTTTCGGCGCTTGCAATAGCGGCAATCATCGCGGCCAAGATCATGCTGTTCATCACTTTGGCGCTGGCGCCGGTCTGGATTGTCCTTTGGCTCTACAGGTGGTCAACCCGGATGAGCGAGGGGTTCATTTCGCTGACCACGTACCTGATCATCCAGCAGATCCTCATATATGGCTTCTTGGGATTCTATTTTTCTCTCGTAAATCTTGCCTTGAACACTGCCACGTCGGGAGGTGCCAGCGTCGACAACAAGATGTCGATGGTCCTGCCGCTCGTCCTGGTCACGATCATCGGCATCTATATCCTCATGCAAATCCCGGCGATCGCCTCGATACTGAACGGCGGCGGCTATCTCAGCACAGTCGCAGCATACCGTTCCTATGGAAATGTTCCGGGCAATGTTGCCCGCTATTCCGGAGCGCGGTTCGCTGCAAATCGTTGGCAGCGACTCAGGACCTCCCGCAGTTCCGAGGCGGCTCGATCATCCATTCAGCAAGCGGCGCGCGATAATGCGAGACCATTGGCCTAGATCGCAGGCATCGACCTGATCAGCGCGGCTTTGTGGCTGCCGCGGGAATTATGGAAATGGGGCAAAAGTAAAGTGACAGAAATGCCAGCAAGCATAGCCGCCGAGACCGGCAGACCGGTCGACAACCGCTACTATGAAGCAGGTGCGACGTGGGAGGACGACACACACCGGTCTCTGAGACGTTCGCGCACGCTGGCGTGGCTTGTCAGCGGCGTCGCAAGTGTGGTTGCAGGCCTGTCGTTGCTGACGCTCGTGCTGATCCTTCCGCTCAAGCAATTCGAGCCCTATGTGATCGAGGTCGACAAGACGACCGGCTATCTCGAAATAGCGCGCGCGCTCAAACCGGGCGATCTGTCGCAAAATGAGGCGGTCACGGCCGCCAACCTCGTTCGTTATATCCGCGCCCGCGAGACCTATGACGCGCGCGAGATCAAGCAGAATTACGATCTTGCGCAGCTTTATTCGACAGCAACGGCGGCCAAGGATTTGACTTGGGCTTACACGCCGTCCAACGCGCATTCGCTGGATAAGATCTACGGTCGCAACGTCACCATCTCCGTCGACGTCAAGTCGGTTTCGCTGCTCAACAACACGACGGCGTCTGTGCGGTTTTCGACCATGACGCGTCGCGAGAACTCCTCGACGACCGACAATTGGGTGGCCGTGGTCAAGTTCCGTTACACAACGACCCCCATGAAAAACGAGTGGCGCTTCGACAATCCGCTTGGCTTCCAGGTGATGGAATACCGTCGCGATCAGGAGTCCGCGCCGACAGCAGGGAGCTCGCAATGAAGACCCACATCGGGGCCGCTCTTTCCCTGCTGATCCTGCTTGGCTCGGCCAGCTGCGCTGCCGCGCGCGACTATCGTATCCGCTACGTGCCTTTCGACAATGACAACGTGACGGCGGTCAATGCCGCGCTCGGCGTCTCCACGATGATTGAGCTCAGCCCGTTCGAGGTCATCGAAACCGTCTCGGCCGGCGACACGAAAGGCTGGTCAATCGTGCCGAAACGCGGCTCGCGCTTTCTCTTCATCAAGCCGCTCGAACGGGACGCCTGGACGAATGTCAACGTCATTACCGACCGGCGCGTCTATTCGCTGCTGCTCAAAGCCACCAACAGCGATCGCGACCGTGCGTCCTTCCAGGTCCGGTTCAAATATCCGGATGAGGATCAAAACGCGCGCTTGCTTTCCCAGGCCCAGAAAAGCGCTGCCGATCCCGATCTCAAGAACCTCAACTATGCCGATCTCAACTACAATTACGTCTATGGCGGGGACGATAGCCTGAAGCCCCGCGTCGCTTTTGACGATGGCACCAAGATGTTCCTGGAGTTCACAGGCGATATCCCGGCCATCTTCGTCGTCGATGAAAAAGGCCATGAATCGCTGGTCAATCAGCGGACCCAGGGCAAATACACGATCATTGACAAGATCGGCCAGCAATTCACGCTGAGGGCCGATGGCAAAACGCTCTGTCTCTACAATCGAGCGCGGCCGTCGAAGGCCGATCCTGTCTCCGACGTCTACGGGCCGAAGAAGCTGGTGCGCGGGTCCGGCCCCTTCTCTTCCCCGATCGCAAGGGGACGATAGATGAGCAACATCGACTATAATGAGCTCGATGGCGGCCCGACCGTCGCTCGACGCTATGCCGGAATGGGCGCAAAACTCGCCATGGTCGCCACAGGGCTGACTGTTGCGATCGCGCTGATCTGGGTCAATTGGCCTCGCGAGCCGCGGTCTCATGCTGTCGCCTCGGACACTGGCGAGAATTTCAACCCGCCCGAATTTCGCCCGCCGGCGCTGGCCGAGACGCCACAAGCGGCCGACAAGACAATCGATCAGATCGTTGTTCCGCCGCCTGCGGAAGGCGAGACCAACAAGCAGCAGGCCGACAATGTGGATCAGACGGTTAAGCAAGGCGAAGATCTCGACGCGCAGCGGCGTGCAATCGAGGCCCAGATGGCAGCCGAACAGGCTCGCCGCAAAGCTGAAGAAGGAGAGGCCCGGCGCAAGGCCGCGGCCGACGAGGAGGCCCGCCGGAAGGCCGAGGACGCTGAACGCCAAAAGGCAATGTGGGAGCGCCTGCGGTCGAACCAAATGATTACGAGCGAGCAAGAGAGCGCGGCCAGCGGGCACGATCAGCCGGTCCAGGCACAAATCGCCGCTGACGGTCAGCTTGTTCCGGTGCCAGGGGCCGACACCGATCCCAACAAGGCTTTCCTCGCGCAATCGGAAACACATTCGAATGCGATGGCGAAGGCGCGGGTGTTCCGTCGCACCGATGCGTTGATCCCGGAAGGTACGATGATCCGCGGATTTCTGGAAACCGCCATCAACACCGATCTACCCGGCATGGTTCGCGCGGTCGCGCGCGAAGACGTCTATTCGCTCGACGGCCGTCGCATTCTGATCCCGAAGGGCTCTCGGCTGACCGGCGAGTATCGTTCGGGGATCGCGCGCGGGCAAAAGCGTGTTTTCATCGTCTGGAACCGGGTCATCCGTTCCGACGGCGTTTCGGTCGACATTGCCTCGCCCGGAGCCGACCGTCTCGGACGGGGCGGTCTCGGTGGCCGCGTCGATACCCACTGGCTTGAACGCTATGGCAATGCGATCATGCTTTCGGTGGTGGGCGGCTTTTCGGAGTACCTGTCCTCGCTCGCCGACAACGGCAACGACAGCCAGCAACGTCAGGTGACAACCGTCGACCCCGTCACGGGGCAGACAGTCACCACCACCTATGGCGGCTCCGGTTCGCAACGCGATGCCCGCAGCATCGCCTTCGACAAATCCTCGACGGCCCTGCAACAGCTGGCACAAGAGGCATTCCGCGACACACAGAACATTCCGCCGACGATCTATGTGGACCAGGGCACGCCGATCGTCGTCTTCGTTCGCCGTGATCTGGATTTTTCCGAGCTCTATGCGGATCCGGTTCAAGAGGAGCTGGCTCGACTGAAGCGCGGCGGAAAGCCGGCAAAGGCGCTCGATCCGACGCCGCTGTTTACGACGCCGAAGGCTGAGGCTGATCCCTATTATCATCCAGGCTACGGGAATCCGGCCAAATGAATGTCATGCAGCCTGTGCCGGACCCCTGGGCGCGGGCGCCGGTCCTGCGCGCCGAACTGGAACCGATCTGGCCCTATATGGAGGAAGAAACGGTTTCGGAAATCGCCATCAACCGACCCGGCGAAGTTTTCATCGAGCGCCTGGGTAGAAAGGAGATGGAGCGGGTCGTCACACGCGAGCTCACCAAAAACTGGATTCGCTCGGTCTCGGTCGGGGTCGCTTCGGCCACCAACCAGGTCGTCAACGAAGTCACGCCAGTGCTGTCAGCCGCGCTGCCCTCAGGCGAGCGCTTTCAATGCGTGCTGCCGCCGGCCGCACCGGATGGCGGCGTGATCTCTATCCGCAAGCAGGTCATCATGGACATGACCCTTGGCGACTACGCAAGGATGGGCGCCTTCGAACATACCGAGATGGGAAGTGGCCTGGCGCTCTCGGCCGAAGAAAAGCAGCTCGCCGATATGCTGCATGACACTTCGCCGCTGGGCTTTCTGCAATACGCGGTTCGCAATCGGATTTCGCTAATCGTCTCCGGCGGCACGTCCACCGGCAAGACGACCTTCCTCAACGCGTTGTTGAAGGTCATCCCCTCTCATGAGCGCATCATAACCATCGAGGACACGCGCGAACTCAAGCCGGCGACTTTGAACACCGTGACGCTGCTCGCCTCGAAAGGTGACCAAGGCCTCGCCAAGGTCACGCCGCAACAGCTTCTCGAGGCATCGCTGCGAATGCGACCCGACCGGCTGCTGCTCGGCGAACTGCGCGGTGCCGAGACATTTTCGTTCTTGCAAGCCATCAATACCGGCCACCCGGGTTCGCTGACGACCGTTCACGCCAATTCCGCCCGTTCGGCCTATGAGCGCTTGGCGCTCATGGTCATGCAAAGCAATGTCGGGCTCTCTCGTGACGAGATTCTCGACTACCTGCGCGACGTGATCCCGGTCGTGGTGCAGATGGTGCGCGGCGACAGCGGACGCCGATCGATCAGCGAAATCAAGTTCACGAAGGCGGAGACGATTTGACGAGGTCGCATTATGGAAAAGATCGCTGGCAGGATCTTTTTGACGCTGATGGCTGTGGCCCTAGGCGCCTTGCTGTTTTTGGTCGCATACGCGGCTACAGACTGGTACAGGACCGGTTCGCATTTTCTTTTAGAGAGCCTGAATGCGGACCCACGGCCAGCCTTCGGCTACGCTTGGACGGACTTGAAGGCCGGAAGCTTCGCAAAGGTTCAATACGCCGGCGCCGCAGCCGTATTCGGCTTCGTCCTGCCGCTCGTCATCGCATTTCTTATGCGGCCCCCGAAGCGCAACGACGCGAAATTCATGTCAATGGCGGACGTTCGCCGGGCCGGCCTGCTGAAGCCGAGGGGAATCTTCATCGGACGGGCCGGCGGCAGGCTGGTCAATGTCTTTGCACCGCACCGCGACCGGCGCACGGGCAAATTGCGCCTGACGCGGCCGAGAGTTCGGGGCGGCAAGAAACTTTGGATCGAGGGCGATGACGTCGGCGGCTTCGTCATTGGACCGCCGAGGTCCGGCAAAGGCGCGGCGTTGATCATCCCGAACGCGCTGATGTGGCCACATTCGCTCGTCGTGCTCGACCTTCGCGGCGAGACCTACGAAGCGACAGCGGGTTATCGGGCTACCTTCAGCCAGATCGTCCGCTTCGCGCCGGCCGACCGCGATGGCAACACCGCCTTCTATAATCCGATGGACTTCATTTCCCTCGATTCGGCTCAACGGGACATCGACCTGCGCAACATGGCGGCCGCACTCTTTCCGCGGCCACCTGCGAACGCCGATCCTTATTGGGTCAACGATGCGCGCCTCCTCTTCACCGGCATTGCCTCTTACGTGATGGAGTCCCCGCAGATCGCCGACGAGAACCGCAGCTTTGCCACCATTCTCAAGATCATGAACGGCACCGACGAGCCGATTTTGGAGTTCCTGGCGAGCTTGCGCGACAACCGCCGGCATGAAGTGTCCGATTTCACGCTGCAGACGCTTCTGCCCTACGCGGATATGGCAGAAAAGCAGTTTTCCGGCCTTTATGCCGGCGTTCGAACCGGCATGGCGCCCTTCTTGAACGAGCGGCTGATGCGGGCAACCTCGCGGAGCTCCTTCGACATCCGCAATCTCAAGAGCGAGCGGGTCTCGCTCTATCTCGATTTTCGGCGCGAGCAGATGGCTTCGCTCGGCCCGCTGTTCAATGTGCTCATCACGCAGATGATGAACTTCATGTCAGAATCCATGCCACGCCCCGGCGAGCATCAGGTGCTTGTCCTGCTGGATGAATTTCAGAACCTCGGCAAGCTTGAGAAGGTAACGGACATGGCCACGGTCCTTGGCGGCCACGGCGTGCCGATATGGTTTTTCGTGCAGTCCCTAAAATCTGTCGATGAGATCTACCGGAAAGAAAGCCGCGAAACGCTGATCAACGCTGCCCGAGTCCAGATCTTTTTCGGCGCCCAAGAGACCGACGATCTGCGCTACGTCTCTGAGCAGATAGGCGAAACGTCCGAATCTCAGAAGGACGTCACCAGAACCCAGGCCAGCCTTTTCGACACATATTACACGCGCTCCGTTCACAACAGGCAAGTACGTCGGCCGCTCATGCGCCCCGACGAAATCCGCACCATGGATAAGAGCAAGCTCGTCATTCTGCCGCGTGGCGAAAACGCAATCCTTGCAACCCGCAATTTCTATTTCGCTGATCGTGAACTCTCCAAGCGCGCTTTCATGGAACTGCCAGAAAGTGCGAACGCAATGCACGCCAAACCCGTCACTGCCACCGCTCCCCTCCCCTCCCCATTTGTCCAGTCGATTGTGCCGGTTGGGCCACGCTATCGTTCCGGCATCACACACTCGCGGCTGCAGCGCGGTGCGACTTTCGCTGCAAAAATTGGACGTGCCGACCATCCAGCCCCTCGCCGCCGCTTGCCCGGCCCGCAAAAGGCGGGCGTCGAGGCCCCCCTCATCCCAGCGGCAACGGTGGCGCGTGCAGCGCCAAACGCGATCGACTTTTCGGCTTTGGCGGCCCGCGCGGCGTCGACCAGGATCTCGCCGCAAAAGGAGGCCGTGATTGCGGCCATTCTCGGTCAGGCCAAATCCTTCCGCCCGCAGTCGGCGGATGCCGAGACATTCGACCGGAACTTAAGCATCGTTGCAGAAGCACTGCCGGACGTCGTGGACGAGTAATTTCTACCAGAGCCCCTCGGCAAGGTGAAACGGCACTCGCAGGAGCGTAACCAGGCTCCATTGCAAAAATATTTCCGCCTAGCGCCCAACCTTTGGAATTATCTTGGTCGAAAATCACTCAGAACCAAGTCACAAGGAGAATGTTCAGTGTTCGCTCCCAAGCCTCTGGACCGCTCCTCTGAAGGTTAGATCCGTCTTTTGGCCGGGCCATTTGAGCCCGGCCTTTTTCTTTAACTCCTCAGTTCCGAGGGCTTCGGAGTGAGACTCCGCGCTTCCGCGCGCCTTTGAGCAAATTGGATCATTACGTTACGCGCCCCATGCACTGGGTCGGTGTCTCCTCTTTACGTCGGCCAACTTCGGCGAGCCGCTAGGTGAGCAGACTTCGCGGAACAACGGAACCGGTGCGCTGCCCCCGCGCTGTTCTCTCCGGGGCTTCCGTCATGACCGTATGTAATCCCTGCGGCGGCGAGCGCCGCGTACACTCGTGCTGCAACGAAGATACTTGTCGGATGGCGCAGGAGCGCGGCGGCGGCGATGCGCCAGCCGATGTGCTGAGTGCTGTGTCGCTGGAGTTCGCTCTCCCGGACGTCTCCCAGTCGGAACGCTCCGACGCTCCGGGGGATTAGCCGTCTCTGAAAAAACCTCAAATGCTACAGCGACTTCGGACTCATGTTGGGGCAACCTCATATGCAAATTCCCGAATTTTAAGCATGTCTTCGCTCCGAAAGGGGGCCCTTTCGGCAGACGTGCTAGCGCTCGTATTCGTCGCCCTGGCTACGTTGCGTCTTGCGGTCCTGCTCGTCGGCCTGTCGGCCCTTTTGCTTGGCTGAATCCTTCTGCTGCTGAACGCGTTGTCGTGCCTTCTCGGCCTGCCGCTCCGACGTCTCGGGCTGACGCGTATCTTCTCGGGTCGGCAAATCGCGGCCGCGGGCTTCTCTTTCGGGCGCGGCGTCCCCGGCTCCGCCTGCGCCCTTTTGCTGCTCGTACTGGAGGCGGGCGAGACGATCGTGCATCTTGTCGTTTACGCCATCGCGGTATTGCTCGAAGCGGGTTTGCTCGGCGTTGGGGAGCGTGTCTCGCATCTGATCCAATGCCTGGTTCACACGCGCCATCTTCTGCCGCATTTCCAAAGGTGTCTGTGCCATTTCGCTAGCTCCTATCAGCCTGGTCAATTCTTTCATGCCGGGATGGGACAAGAACGACGATCGCCGCGGTCCCGCGGCACCCTTGGTGACAGCAGCGGCCGGCTTCTCGCCTGTCCGATGAATCTGGAGCGCATTGTTGCCGATCGCCTCGGCTGCAGTCAGCGCTTGGCCGGTCACGCCAGCCGCCCGCATCACGGCGGCGGTCTGCTGCCACATGCCGGCGATCGCCGCGCCACTGGCAACGAGCAATCCGCGGTCAATTCGACGCTGCCGCTTATCCTCCACGCGCGCGACCGTCTTGTCACTGACTTGGTAGCGCGGGTCGTTCTGCGCGCGTTTGTAGGCGCCTGCATGTTCCTTCGTGTACGGTCGGCTCGTCGCGTAATCGTATCGGCGGGTTGCGACCATCGCTATACCGCGTTGGCGCGCCTGCTCCGCGTAGGCTTCCCGCCAGGCATGGAGATCCGCCTTGTAGAATGTCAGCCGCTCGCCGTCGGCCGACCGCGCCTGCACCATGGCGTGGATATGGACGTGCTTCGTCTCGGCATGGTGTGCGAGCACGAACTTGTGCCCTGGCGCGCGCTCCTCGAGCACGGCACGCGCGGCCGCCATGATGGCATGCGGGTCCGTGCCGGCTCGAGCAGAGAAGAGCAGGTGATAGACGTTGCGGCGCTCCCGGCCGGACAGTTGCGGCCGCCATTGCTCATAGATTGCTGCGGCTGCCTTCATCGGCTGTTTGCCGGCAACCTCCTGTCCATTCGGCTGGCGAGCCTGCTTGTGCGACCGAATGAACTTTTGGAGAAAATATTGCGCCTTACGCTCGTTGCCGACGGCCGCCGTCACTTCCGCCGCCGCGCGAACACCGGCGTTACCCAGGGCTTCGCGCAAGCCGGCTTCGATCTTGTCGAGCGCTTTGCTGCGCGAATTTGCTCGGCCGGCTGCAAGAACCTTGGCAAGCGGTCCGGCGCGTTCCTCGGTGTGGCCATAGACATTGACGGTGTTGCCCTTGCGTGCATAGACGAACGGTTTCGATCCGAAGGCCGCATTTAAGGCAGCGGAAAGCGCCTCGTCCGAGACGTCGCCGCCGAGCTCGAACCGCACTTCGATGAAATTCGTATTCTCAAGTTGCGGCTCGAATGTCTGCGCGAATTGACGCAGAAAGCCGCGACGATCCTCCGCATTGGCGAGCCCCTGTCCGCTATCGGTGAAGATCTCGATGTCACGCTTCCCGCCGAGTTCAGTTTCGCGCGTGCCGATATAGGCGAGCAAGGCGGCGGCCTGGTTACCATTGGCCGCGCTCGACAAGACCTTGAACACAGCCGGCTGCGCGCCGGCGGCATAGGCCGCGCGTCCGGCACCGGCCCTCGCCTGACGCGTCGGCCGCGCGAGGTGTCGAGCGGACGGGAGCGCGTCCGACCTTCCGCCGCCACCGCTTCGGCGCCGCCATTCTTCTTCCTCTTCCTTGACGAAAGCTCCGAGTGCGAGGCGAAAAATCGCTATCGCCGCTTTGGCGTCCATGGAGCGCAAACTCTCGCTGGTGCCTTGCGGTCTAGCAGACAGCGGTATCGCGCGGGCGACCCCTCCCCGGCCTGTGGCCGAAACAGGGGCCCTTTTAATGCCGGGGCTCGCTCCTGGATGGTTCGCGCTCGTCGTCGACCATTTCCCGCCAACCTGGGGCAAAGGCCCGCGACCTGCGGCGACGCCACTCGCATGCAAGTTCATCGCTTTAAGATCGGCCGTCTCCCGACGGCTCGATTTCAAAAGCTTGTCATCATAAAGGTCCTCGAGATCGCCAGCGCCCGGTATGCGCAAATAGCGTTCGATCTCGGCAGCATATCCGGCAAGGCGGCCGCTCATGCCTTGACCTCCCTTCGTTTGCGCGGCCTCGCAATCATCGCCTTTAATTCTTCCCGGAACCGGCGCACGAGCTCGCCAACGGCGATCAAGGCACGCTCGAGGTCTTCGTCATACGGCACCCGGCCCTCATTCATCGCGCGGACCGCCTGATTGAAATTCACACCCACACGGCGAAGCTGGTCGGTGGCCTCCTCAATAGAGGGTCGCAGTTCGCCCGTCGCAGCCGGAAGAAAGCCAGCCTCGGTCCTCACAAGGCGGCGAACGACTTCGCTGACCGTCACCGACTCCCGATCAGCGATGGCGCGCAGCCGCTCCATTTCGACGCCTGAGAACCGCACGTGCAGGACCTCGCCATAGCGACGGGATGCATTCTGGGTTTCTGTTTCGTGGTTGTTGGGTCGCATCTTCAAGCCCGCTTGCGGGCGCTAAGGCCCTTGGGCCGCGCCGCCTTTTTCGTGTGTAACACAAAAAAGGCTATCCTGCCAAATACAAAAACAATCCTTCATAGAAATACACACACTTCCCTGAAGCCACCATTAGCACTAGCTCCCCATTACACTGAATGTGCGGATCAAATAAACATCGACGTTTGGAGACATTGTGCATTTTTAACTTATCGACAAGTCCCATCGTTGATATGTCTCTGCCGTAACATGTTTCCTTGCTGCGCTATCATTATGCTAACATGGAGACAAATCGCAACGAGCGGGAAATATGCCGGGGCTCTCGCGTGAGCTAGATGCGTCGGTTGCAAGATCGCGGCTTCGACGTGGTCATCGCAGATAGGGGTGATCGACTGTTCGGAATGTCCCTTCAAGGCGACAATTCGCCCTGCCAGCGCAATTTCAGGACTGCCCCGATACCTGTCCGATGAGCAGCGTGCTCCATTGTTGATCATAGTACAGAATGACCAACCTCGTTTTCCCTCTATTAACCGCGAATGCTATGAGGATTTGATCTCCGTTGGCTTTTTAATTTTTTGTCGCCGAGATGGGCGCACACTGATCCGCACGCAGAACGAGAAGCGGGAAATGCTCAAAGTCATAAGTGGTGATTGGCCCACCGGAATTTTGGTTAAATGCGGTGGCGTGTTTAACCCGCGGCCGAGCCACATGGAGTTTCGTGTGGGGTTTACGCGGGAGGAAAAAGTCGCCTTGCGAGATATAGCCCGCGCCGAACTTATCTCGACTGACAACACAACGGGCAGCGCCGTGGCGTACGGGCTTGCTGGTGCGGCAATTTTAGGTCCACTCGGTGCGCTTATGGGCGCTCAGGCAGCAAAAAACGGTCAGAAAACTTTGGCGGCTGTTGTCTTCAAGGACGGGCGTAAGGTGATTCTCAGCGGCTCCAGTGAAGAACTGGCTCCCATCATTGCTGCGGGCTTCGCGTGGGACAAGATGGCCCCCACGCTTCCTGGGACATCACCGCGATTAGATGCGGGCGCGATTGTCGAAGGCGAACGCTATGTTGACGAGCCGACGGCAAGTGCAGCTGCCGATGACTGGCAACGCAAGATCGAAGCCTACAAGGCAATTCCTTCTCCAGAAGCGCCAAAGCTTGAACTCCCGGACCGACCACAAGCAGGCGGAGTGCGTGCATTCGGGAGACGGCAGATTTCCAAACACTAGCCATTGAATTCCGTCACCGAGGCCGCACAGACAGGCGGTCCTCATTAGCAGCCAGACCGCTGCCCTAATCGTTCGGCAGTTTGTGCTTGTGGGTCTCGATGTAGTCCTGCACCGCCTTGCGCAGCAACTCGGTCATGCTGTGGCCATTGCTGATCGCGAGCAGCTTGAATTGGCGCTGCTCCCCGGCTGTAAGGTAATAGCCGCAGCGTACCATTTCCTCTTCGCGAATCCTTTTGCCAGCAACCGGATCCTTCTTCTGGCCCTGTCGCAGCATCTTGCGGAAGTCCGGGCTGGGCGGCACCGATGCAGTTTCAAGCTCCGGTGCCGCCGATGATGCGGCTGTAAGCGGCTGAGGGGCGGGATCGGATTTCGGAGCGATGAACATGCTCGGCAGCGTCGGCGGCTGTGTGGAGATCGCTCGCATCATGCGAGCCTTCTTGTCGACTTGTGTCTCGGGTGTGCTTTTCTCGGTCATGCGGCCTTCCTCATTGCTTCGATGAAGGTCTTGAGAACGTCATCAAAGACCCCTTCACTTTCGGCAATTGCCTTCGCATCAGGCTGATTTGGGCTGTAAAGTGTCTGGCCGCTTTGTAGGTCCCGATAGGCAACACGGTTTTGCAGCGCATGTTCGGCGATCGGCGTGCCGTTCGCCTGAATGATTGCGCGCAGTTCTGTCAATGCTCTCGCCTTCGCATCAATGATGGTCTGTTTTGTCAGGACAAACACGGCTGGCAGCGGCCGCCCACGCGTTTCGACCGCGAGCGGAATGTAGTGGTCAGTGATCTGGATTGCGGCGGTGACGTCGTCGAGCGCGAAAAAGATCGGCACCACGACAATGTCGGCGGCGAATAGCCCGGCCATGAGATTATCATTCGTGGTGCCTTCGGTGTCGATCAGCACCACGCAGCGATCACCATTGTGCAGCTCTGCCGCCTCCAGGATCTCGCGCGGCGTCGTGGCGCTGACGAGCTGCAGTGTCTCGGGACGATTGCCGGCCTCCTTGAGCATCTGTGCCCAACGGCTCATGTTTTGGCGAACGTCGCCGTCAATGAGGGTCACCGCGTAGCCGCGCTCGAGAGCAACCGATGCGAGCGCGCGCAGCAGGGTCGATTTGCCAGTGCCACCTTTGGCGATAGCGGCAGATATGATCATAGTTCAGGGGACCTCTGATGAACCGCTTTAATGTCAATCGCCTACCGGCATTGTCATACCCGTACCCAAAGTGTAGTGTCAATTTATGAGCGATCAACCGGACAGGGCAACCATTTTCAGGGCAGCTTTAGCTGAGATTTCGGTGCGAGACGGCTGCGACGCCGCTCTTGATTCGGCAGCCGCCACGCTGGCGCATTACAGCGCCCTTGCCTCCGTCGGCATGATGCGCCGGCGCGATCTGATTTTGATCGTGCCTAACAGCGAGGCGTGCAGAGCGGATGGTTAGGGAGATATTGGTGGCCGCAGCGGCGGCTGCGAGCGTCGGCGCCGCCGCTCAAGGCGATCAGTCCAAGAGCGACGGCAATCCGATGTGGCCCGCCGGACTGCGATGGAATTGCGAGACGGCGGCGAAAATTGTGTGTGAACGCGACGGCTCCTGCAAGCTGGCCAAAGGAGATGCTCCATTCCTGCTCAATTACGACAACAACAACATCGAGTTTGCGAACGGGAATGTCCGCATCAAGCGGCACTATCAGCAAACAGTGGAAGCCAGTCCTCTGCAAAGCGAAGTCAAGGTGGAACTCGCCGACAATCGGGTCATCTGGCTGACGGCGGTAGATGCCAGCCGCACCTATTCCGATGCCTGGGTCGGCGCTCTGACGGAATTGAAGGGCGGCGCCGTCCTTTTGGAATCCCAAGGCGTGTACTGCACCCCGCACAAGTGAGCGTCGCTCCAGGCCATGCACCGTACGAACTGCTAGCGGGCCATCATCTCCGGCCTCCGCCGTCCCTACGGCGCTATTGGGGGCGCGCTCCGGCTCCGGCTCTTTGGCCATGGGAATTGCGGCGACACAGAAGAAGATCCTTCGACGGGACCGGATTGCGGGTGGAAGAAGCCAAGTGCCACCAGCGGGCGATCACTGCAGGAAGGATTTCGCGGTTTGCTGATCGACCCCGGAAAGCAGACGTTCACAGTCAGACGATCATTGAACCTGCACCACTTGCCAGCCATCAGGTCCCTTGGAGAAAGCGACCACGCCATCACCTTCGTCTTTCCAGGAAGCGCGAAGCTTGTATTTCACGGTGCATTGCACCCCAGGTCCCATGGTGTTCTTGGAGCACTCTCCCAGCCGCAGCGTCACTTGATCAGAACTCTTTGCTCGCCGGAAAGCTTCCAAGGCCTCGGCCGGCGATGGAATCTCAAGGCCGGCTGCGACCAATTTCGCACACAGCGCCGGCTCGGACGCAATCGCTGCGGAGAGCTGGTCTTGTGTCGGATAAAGAGCCAGCGTACCGCTTATGCCGACCAATGTTCCCGATGCCGCCGCCATGATAAAGGCTCCCGCATTGAACATGATCACGGCTTCGGAAAAACGTTGAAAGTGGAGGCGATAAGATCCGTCGTATAGACTGTCTCGCCGTTGCGTTGGAAAGAGTTGTTGCTGATACGGCCTTCGACGAAGACGACATCGCCGGCCTTGGCGTTTTCTGCCACCCAGGTGGCCTGCTTCTCCTCCAGGACCGTCACCTGGACCCAGTCAGTGGCTTCCTTGGGAAGGCCTTGTTCGTCCCGCCAATTGCGATTGGTGGCGATGTTGACCCTCGTGCTTTTGTCGAAGCCGGCCACCGACCCGACATTGCCATGAATGGTGAACCTGTTGACGCTTTTCATCTGGGTAACTGCCTCTTTTGATGGAACTAATTTAGCCGCCCGGGGTGACTTGGGATTATGGTCTGCTAAGGTTGAACCAGGTGCGCTGCCGCAGCCCATTCGTGTCGTCGTAATCGATGTAGTAAGGCTTTGCGCGGCGCGGGCGTTGAATGTCGTAATAGGTGGTCGTTCGATCGTTATGCGCTCCGCTGGAAATATAGGTAACTTGGACCTGCACGGTGCGGTCGCCGAGCTGAATGGTCCCAGTCGGGCTTCCGTCGGCCCGACCATGCTGCATTCCAAAGCTGGCAAGCTGACCGAGATTGCCCGCCGCGATTCGGCACATGCTGGCTTGGCCTTGCCCCGGCCGGTCGGTAGCCGGCGCGTAAGGCGTCCACCCCTGCGGGCAAGCCTCGTACGGCTCGTAGCGGGCGCCCGACGAGTTGGCCTGCGGACAAGTCGGCCACGAAAAGCCCGGCAATCCCATGGCTCCGATCAGCCGATCTATTGGTGGATGACAAGAGGGCGTGCCCTGCCAGTCACCGGACAGACAAAGGAGGACCTGACACCCCCACTCGGATGCGAGTGATTTGGACGGAAGAGACGCGGCGCCCGCGAGAGCGGCAGCGCCTACAACGAGATATTTCAGCACGGTCGTGGCCCTTTTCTTGTGACGCTTTTTGACACTTTACTATGGATTTTGGTTCAGGAAAAGGGCAGACCGAACAGGCGGGATCGTGCGAATACATAGGTTTATGCTGCCAAATGAAGCGGGCGGGGTGAACAACCCCCTTCGAGACAATATCGCGGCGTTTCTCGACGCCGAGCGCCGTAAGCGAAAGCTTCGCCATCAAGACATGGCGGAACTGTTCAAAACGGCACCCGGTCAAGGGCTCGCGTACCGCACGTACATTCGGACCACAAGAAAGCGAAACAACGTGACGCTGCGCACCCTCGAACACATGGCCCAGGCGCTCCAGGTGTCGATCGCGACACTTCTGGGCGGCGGCGCTGAGGTAGAACCTTGGGCGCACAAACTCACCGAAAAATCCATTCGCACGCGCCTCGCCGCCATCATCAACAGCGAGCGTGAGCGCCGCAATCTGGTCCGCTATCAAATGGCTGAGCTCCTGGGTGTCTCTGACATCACTTTCACCAAGCTCGAGCGTGCGGCCGGCAATGTCAGTGTCGATACGATCGCCGCCGTCGGCGAGGCGCTCGGTCGCGATCCGGCGACCTTCCTGTTTCAGGAATCTGATAGCCAGCACCAACCGGCCTGATTGGCGCGGCCGATTCCCCAAGGCTGCTTTGCAACAGCCTCTTGCGGCCTTTCAGGTTGCTCTGCTGTCGCGGTTTTTGCGGCCTCGGCCGTCAGCCGGTCGACCAATCGTGACCAGAGAATGGCTTCAAGCCGCCGGAAGCGCCGTCGGATCTGGGGCTAAACGGTCGGCTGCTGAGTCTATTGCGGAAGCTTCCTGTGGACACCGCTTTTTTGAAGCCTGTCGGGTAAGATTTCAGGCCGAGATTGGGCCGAAATTTCGCAATCCAGTCGATCTGACGACGATGCACGACCACAATGTGATTGGGAAGGTTCCTGGCTCGCCATTGCCTGCGTTGCGTGACGCGCAGCAAACCGAGCGTGCTGGCTTTGCGCAGCGCATTCCGGACGGTGGTCGGCCCAACGCCGGCGCGATCGCCGATCTCCTTCACCGATCGGTCGCATTTGCCGTGCCGTCGGCAGTCCGACATGACGATGTAGAGAGCGGCGCTCTCCCCTTCGGTGAATTCGCCGGCGAACTCGGGCCGGACGGCCTGCATGCGGGCGAGACGCCGTTTGCGCGCCCATCGCACAGGATCTCGTCGGCCGCGGGCAGCCTCGCGCCGGCTTCGCTGGCTGCGGGGCCGTTGCGGATAACATGAGCGAGGCAGCGCGCTACCATCCGCGCGGGCCCTGTTGAGGTTGGCGCGGTGCTGGGCAGCCTTCTCGCAAAGCCGCTCCGCATCATCCTCGCCCAACGATTCCTCGCCGTAGAGCTTCCATATCTGGCGGCAAAAGTCGTCCAACTCGACCAATGCCCGGATGTTCGTGAGCCATAGGCTCAACGTTGAATACAGATCCATCTCTTTCCTCTCGCCAGGCCGTACAAAGCCGTGGCGCGGAAGCGCAATTTCTCTTGCAATGTCGGGAAGGACCGGCTACCGTCTCGCATAATCTTCGGGCGAGATCAGGAGCGCCAACTCCTGTAGCCTATTCCCTGGAAAAGCCGGCCTCCGCGCCGGTTTTTTTGTGCTCGGTTGCACCCTCCGTTCAGACTCGCTTGGCATGATTGCAAGGCGCGACATCCAAAGTAAAGTATCAAAATTCGGCAGATTGCGAGTCGTTGAGATCGCCGCCTGACAAGGCGTTCTCCTCAAAGTCGGTATTGCGGGCTGTCCGGTGCCTGACAATTGTCAGGTCCGCGCCGCTCCTGTTCCGACAGATCACGCAAGCCGCCAGAACGGGCGGGGACGAATGTGCCGGGGTTCGGCACGTTCAAGGTGAAGCACATACAGGAGCGCAAAGGTCGCAACCATCACCGATGATCGAGGCACCGCCGGATAAGAGGCTTCACCTTCATGCGGTCAACGCCACTTTAAGAACCCTTGGTTCCAACGTGTCGGTTCGACAAAATCAGGCGCAGACGAACGTGGTTCTTGGCACCGAGAGGCCCAAGCTCAATCGCGGGAGCCGCCACGATGGAGCACTAATGACGGGATCATTTTTGCTCAGCCTGCCCGAACCAGGCGCTCAGTTCGGCGCCTTTGAGCAAGCGAGCGCGGCCAATCCTTCAGGCGGCGAATTCCGATAGAAGGCCCTGTCGTGGCGTGCCTTCTAGCGGAATTTCGCTGGGGGACACTTTTGAGGCGTCCTTTACCGGATCGCGGCGCCCCGAGGTGGAGCGCCGCTTCCAACAGTGGCCGCCTCAGCGCGACCAGATGAGGGCATATGCGTCCTCGTTCTCGACGAGGCTGGCGTAGATCGGAGCGGGAAAGCTCGGGTCGTCGAGCTTGACCGAGTGATATTCCCGGCCCGTGTCCTTGGCGGTCTTCTTCCAGCCCGCACCGATCTCAATGGGACCTGCGAGGGCGCGAAGGTCCGGCGACTTGTCGCTTTCCTTCTCGGCCACCACCAGGCGGGCCTTGATGTTGAGGTTGAGCGTCTTGATCACTCCGGCAAACGAGCCGTCTTCATTGCGAGTGAAAGTGCCGATCTGAGCCATTTGTCTTCTCCTTTGCTGTATCAGGTCGCGACCATCGCGGCCTTGATGGCGATCGGAGAACACCGGGCGACCGACCCGCATCCGAAGGGCCGAAATGAAATGGAGGGCGGCGCAGGGGCGAGCTTCTTGGCAGCGCGAGGAAGCCGCGCGCAGGCGTCAGCCGAGCACGGCGGGGAAGAAGGTCGGCGTCGCGCCGTTGCGGGATCGAGGTCGGGCTGCTTCGCGGGCGAACCCGGTGTGAGAAACGCCAGCAAGAAAGGCCGCAGTGGACGTACCTAGGGCAGCTTCATGGATGAGACGTCCCAGGCTCATGACGCCGAAATCCGAACGACGACCACATGCCGGAGATCAGGCGCAACCTTGTTTCGCGCCAGGCCGCTGACTGCGACCGGAAGGAAGGCGGGCCTCGCCACTTCGCTCCTGGCAGATCAGCTTAACGGCGCATGGCGATGGGCCGCGTGGCACGGGTGGTGAGTAACACCCGTTTAGCCTCCTGCCGTATCGCGGACCTGACCCGAGCGCAGTGGCGGGCGGCGACATCGAACGCCTTTTCAAGCTGGTCCTGCGCGCTGGCAGGCCATCAGACACGCGCCCAACAGTCGAGGTCTCGACAGGCGGCCGAACCTGGCTAACGCGTTCGCCTCACTCCAACCAAGCCTTTTCGGCGGGCGATGAACTCGCGGGCCAAGGGCAGGAAGAACGCCTTGCTCAACCGCCCGAGCGGCGGATCGGGTTCAAGATAGAACGACTGACCAACTATATCAGTGTTGTACTCGTCAAAAATGATCCAGAGCCGCAGCGCGGCATCGAGGCCGGCTCGGCGCTTCTCGATATCGGGCAGTTCCACAGCGAAGCCGCCCGGCCCAGGTTGTTTGGTGGTGATCGGGAAAAACAGGACCAGGTCGCCTTCGGCGCGGACCAGGCGGACGCCCACCACGACGGGCCGGCTCTTGCGGCCCTCTGTTTCACCGCTCGCCGCTTCCCGTGCCCACAAATAGGGATAGCGGATAACGCTGGCCGTTTGGATATCTTCGAAGCTCACGGCTGAACCATCTCTTCTGAATCGGCGTAGGCCTCGACCGCGTTCTCGAACTCCTCCAGCAGGCTGTCGGACATGGTGTCGATTGTGCCGACGGCGCGCCTGTCCGCGCTGCCGCGCAGGCGCCGATAGTCTTCAATGTTGAGAAGCACCAGGCGCGGCTTTTTTCGCTGCGTTATGGTCACAGGATGGCGCATGGCCTCAGCGATGATATCACCGGATTTGCGCGACAGGTCACTGGTCGAGTAGGTGCCACCGGGTTTCGCCATCTCAGTCTCCTGCATTTGCTGTTATTGCTGTATATTACAACACTCGCTTTAAATCGCAAGCCTTGAACCGCTCCGTGAGCGTGACCCATGCAAGCCCATCTTCAAGCTCTTCCACCTCGGCTACGTTGCGCGGCCAGATGAAGAGCGCCGGGGGCTGGACAGCCGCCTCGATCTTCGATCCAACCGGGCATATCTGGCTGATCTGCCAGCGCTCGGCGGGGCGGGCAGGCCGGCGGCGTAGAAGCGACGTCACAGTACGACAAGTTGCGACGGCGGATCCGCGCGATGGCCGGGGACGATGGGCAAGGCCTGAGCCTTGCCCAAAGCGACAGCTCAGCCGAGAGCCGACATCTGCTGCTCGGCCGCCTTGCGGTCGATGGCCTGGCCGGGGTTTTCGACGGGACGCTCGAAAGGCTTCCACTGCTCGCCGACGATCTGTTCGTAGGCAGCAACTGCACCTTCCGCTGCCATGCGGAGCGAGTGGGCCTGGATGCCCATGTCGGCTGCGAATTCGCGCTTGCGCTGTGCGGCGTTGTCATATCCGACCGGGCCGTCGAGATCCTCGTCGCGAGCGTCATTGGCCGCCTTGGCGGTGGCATCGCGAGCCTCGGTGACGGCGCGGGAGTAGAACTGGCCGGCGCCGTGCGCGGACCCGACATAGGCGCCGACGATGCGCTGGAGGTGAATCTGCATCGCCCGTTCGCCGAGCCCCTCAGAAAGGCTGTCGGCGGTCTCGATGATCAGGCGCTGGTGCAGGTCACGGATCCCGTCGGCGTCGACCACAGCCGTTCCGAAGCTTTCAGCGATCCGCATCGCCTGAGCGACGTCCGGGCAAGTGAGCAGGACCATTTCGACTGTTGCGCCCTTTCGGAGCGGCACGACGCGTGCGGATTTGCGGGACTGGGTTGCGGGCTTGGCCATCGGTTCTTCCTTTCCTGGCTTCCTCCGAAGCGGTGCCGGCCCTTGCCGGCTTGCCCTTCGGTGCGGTCAAAAGGAACCGGCGCAAGCCGGGCGTTTCAGGGTCCGGGCCCGCCGGGACGAGCGAAGCTGGTTTGTGCGCGAGCAGGTCAGACTGACCTCGCGCGGCGCACGGGCCTGCTTTGCTGAGGACGGCGCGGTCCGGCCGCCCCGCGGCGCGAAGCGGCCTTGAAACGCCCGGCCGCAGGTTCAGACCGCGGCAAAAAAGAAGGGCAAACCGGCAAGGGCCCCGACAGCGGAAGCCCTGGAACAGGAAGCCCTTGGGGCGAGCCCCCAGTCTTCCGGAGGGAGCCTGACGGCCCGCTGGCGGGCAGATGGAGGACCGCTTTGGCCGCCAACTGAAGATCGGTCGGTGATCGCCTTGTCGAGAAGGACCTGGCCCGGCGCTGGAACGGTGCAGGCTTCAGTCTGGTGCGAGAGCGCAGTCGTTGACCGGAGCGCCCCGGTGGTGGGCGCATCCGCATCGGCGGGCTTCATTGTGTCGTTCACGGCGAGCTGCGGCGAAGCTGCTGCCGGCGTGAGTTCGAGTCGGGAGCATCCCCTTTGCCTATGCTGCTGAAGGCGTTTCGGTACATCGCTGAAGCTCGAATGCGGTCGGTTGCAGCCCCCCGACCGGACCGCACCGGCCGCCGGAAGCGTAAAGACGAGAAGAGCGAGAACTGACGCGGCTGTCACTGGAAGCGGTGATGCATTTCATGGGCGAACCAACGGGCTTCAAGCGCTGGCGTCTAGGATACCCGTGGCTGACGATTCATAACCGCAACGAATCGGTCGAGCCGGTTTGATTCAAAGAACGCGTTGGACGCCGCTTTCAAAGAACGCGAAGTTCCAGCCATGCAAAACGAAGAGACAGGGCCGGTTCATCTTCGCCGCATAGACTCGTCGCAGAACATGCGGCGCTTCTATACGCTCTCCATCCAGCCGACCTTATTCGGTGGGGCATCGGTCATCCGTAACTGGGGCCGGATTGGAACCAACGGCCAGTCGATGATGGAAACCTTTGATAGCGACGACGATGCCGCGACTGAGTCAATGAAGCTTCAGCGTGCCAAGCGCCGGCGCGGCTATTATGGCTGTGATCCTGCCTAAAGCGGGCGACAACAAAGCGGGATCCCGCAAAAGCTCACCGTGAGCGCACACGCCACGATGCCTATGGAGACGCTATTCGTAGCTGACCTCCGTGAACCGATCTCGACAAGATCGCCGTCGTCGTCCTCGTTCAAGACAGCGACCTGTGCGCCGGCCGGGTGACGGTTTTCACGAATGCGGGGATCGATGCGCAACGCTTGCCCTCGCCAGCGGCCATAAGCTGGTCGCGGATATTGCCGGCCGAGACGATATGGACCGGAAACGGCAGCACCTTGCCGGACGTCAGCCACTCGAGGTGCTCATATACGGCGCGGGGCTCCCAGCCGGTATTGGCGAACACGGCGCAGTCTGGCATCGGCCCGACCTCGCCATGCGGCGAGGAGTGCCGTTGCGGTGGACTGGACGCCGGCGCCGCTCGAGATCACGCGCAAGCGCATCGAGGAGGGCTTTCGCCGCCCTCCCCCGTCTTAGACGGAGCGTGAAAGCATCAGGCGGCCCCCTGCTCTGCGGCCGCTCGCGGCTGGAGGCTATGCAGATAGGTGACGGCGCGTTGTGCATGGGCGGCGGCCTGAAAGATTGCCCGCTTGTCGGAGCCAAGAATTTTCGCCCAGCTGTGGATATAAGAGGCATGGTCTGGTCGCGGCTCTAGTTCGGGCACGATGGCGAGATCGGCGCAGAGCATGGCCGATCCGAGTTCCACCAACATTTCCTCGAACGCCCGGGCGCTGTGATCTTTGTGGTAGCGGCTTAAATCCCGGTTCAGCCGGCCGGGGGCGGATGTCCAGTGCAGGGTCTCGTGTGCTCGCACGGCCACGAAAGAGGCCATGTCCCGGAAAGCTTCGGGGCAAGGCAGCTGAATATGGTCCGGGACCGGAGCGTAATAGGCCTTATCACCGCCATAGCGCACCTGCGCTCCCGTATTGTCGAAGAAGCGATCGGCGTGCGCGATCCGCTCGGCGGGATCGGCGACGGTCTCCGCCCGCTGGTAATAGTGATCGGGCAGACCGTCTATCTGATCCGAATTGAAGACCGTGTAGGCCTTGAGGAACGGGATATCCCGCTCCACCTCTCCACCATCCGCATCGACCTCCGTCTTGCTAAAGCGGCTGGCATAGACGACGGTGGCACCGCTCTCGCCCTTACGGACATGCGCGCCCAGCTCATTTGCCTGGCGAAGCGTCATCCAGATCGCGGAGGCGAAGCCGCGTGCCGTCGCCTCTGACCACAGAAGCAGCACGTTCAGGCCGGTATAGGGCTGGCCGTTGTGACGCAGCGGCCGCGTGACGCGGCCGTTGGCGTTGCTCGCGCGCCATGGTTGGACCCAAGGGCGGACGCCCTTTTCGAGATCGGCCACGATGCGTTCGGTGATGCGCGTATAGATGTCGGTGCGCGAGATCTTTTCCTTGTTCGTCATGTGCTGAACCTCCGTAGCGGGGCCGCGCCTATCGCGGCCCGTCGCGGAGGTCCGTCGCCGGGGCAATCAGGAGGGTTGCGCACCCGATCAGCCCGGTCGCGCTCGCGCGACGGGCGAAGGGCCGGAACGGAAGTGGAGGACGGCGAAGCCGTTGCGCAGCCCGCCGGCACCGGCAGGGCCGCCGTTCGGGACGGGCCGCGAAGCGGCAGCCCTGCCCTGTCTTCCCTCCCTTCGTGTCGGACCGGCCGGCGACGACATGGGAACGGGCCGGTCCCGGATGGGCCGGCCTGTTCAGCAGGAAGAGGGGCAAGGCCGAGCCCTCGCCCCACAAGCTTAACCGAAAGGCGCCGCCGACAATGGCCGGCGACGCGGAACCGCGATGGGAACAGCCACTATTCGGCCGCGACTCCGTAGGCGGCTTGCTTCTCCGCCGTCACGTAATCGGGGGTTTCTTTTGGTTCGGCTTCGGCCTCGTGCGGCTTCAGATCGGCGGGATCCACCTGGTCCACATCATCATCCTGCCCAACGTCCGCCCGATCAATCTCAGATTGGTCAGCCGAACCAATTCCCTCCTCCTCGTCGAAATCGTCCGCATGCCGCATCAAATCGGCGAGCTCTCCCGGGTCGGGTGTGAACAGTGCAGCCGGATGAACCAGGCGGGCCTCGGAGTTGTAGTGGTCGACGAGTGCGGCGCGCGTTTCGCGCACGCGAGGCCGCGGCAGGACATTCGCTTGGCTTGCAGCGAATTCGAGCGCCTGGCGCGACAAGCAGGAAAGGAAATCCTCCGTGCCCATGTTCGGCAGGTAACCGTCCGCGCCGATCATCTCGCCCGCAATGCGCGAAACAACACCGCTGTTCGACATGCCGCGCCGGCACGAAAGCACGTCGATCAGCACAGAGCGGGCGGCAGCGCGCACCGTCTCGATGTCGAACGACAGGATACCGTCTTCAGAAAACAGACGCGCGACATGTCGCTTGAAGCGTTTTGGGCCAAACACATGGTCGCTGGCACCGGAATCGACGCGAACGTTGAGGCCGGCGAAGGCCATGATAAGCAACGCCATCAGCATGTCGTCTTCGATCGGCGCACGGGCAAGAGCCTCGTGGAGCGCGTCAGTACGGAAATCCCCGATCATGTCCTGGCCCTTCTGGGTGACGTCCGGACGCGGCTTTGCTGCGAGGTTGGCGTGGTGATCGGCTTCATCGGAGCCGTTCGTCTCCGCGGACTGCCCGTTGGCTTTTCTGGCCTCCGGAACGCGGTAATGGACGCTTTGCACCTTGCCGTCCCGATCGAGATACATCGCGGTGCAATCGCCTCTGGCCGGCTTGCCGTAGACGCGTTCTGCCTTTTTCGGCAGGTCCGGCTGGCCCCAACCGTTGACTTCGACGAGCACGCCCTTCTTGGGCAAATTGTTCGTCATCCACTCCTGCTGGGCGCCGAGGAAAGCTTCGACATCCGTGGTGTAGCGATTGTCCTCGTCGGCTGGACCAAACAGGTCCTCCGCCCACTCGATGCCATAGGCCTGGCGAAGATCGTCGCCGAAGCTTGCGTCGCGGGCATACATGCGGGTCTTTGAAAGACCATTGGCAATCTGCCACCAGCCGGCCGTTTCACCCTTCTTCGGCTTATGTGCCTTCCAAACCTGCTTTTGCTCCTCGAGTGAAGCGGCGGCAATCGTCCTCAGCTGCTGCTCGCTCGGCATGTCGCCCCTGGCCATCTGGTCGAGCATGGGCGGAAGCACATTGGCAAGCAGGCGCAACTTGCGGATCTGGCGCACGGGCAAAGCGAGCGCTACCGCAATTGCCTCTTCGGTCCAGCCGAGAGCGACCAGGCGTTCAATGGCGCGCCACTGGTCGACGGGATTGAGCGGTTCGAACGCGATGTTGCCGATCAATGAACGCATGGCGCCATTGTCGCTTGCGGCTTCGTCGACCAGGACCTCGACCTCCTCGAGGCCGGCGGCGATCGCCTGCTTCACGCGGCGATGGCCGGCCTGGATCACGAAGCCGTTGCGGCCGTCGGTCGGCGGCGAAACGACCGGCGGCTGGATGACGCCGACGGCCTTGATCGTCGCGAGCAATAGCGCATCGGCCTGCGGCGAGGATTTCGAGCGACGGGCACCGTCGGGATTGTCGTTGAGCGCGCGGGGATCAAGTTTGAGGATGTGCATCGGAAAACTCCTTTGTCCGAGGTTTTCGGAAGCGGTCAGCTGCCGCTCCTTCCCGTCTCCATTTCTGTGCGAAGACATTTTCCGGACCGCAGGCCGGTCCGACCGACGCAACTGCGCGCGAGCAGCCCTGCCGCGAAGCACAAGCGGGGCTTACAGCCCTGCGCGGGGCGAGTGGCCGGGGTGAGAGGGCGCGGTTGAGCGCAAAGCGTCGCCGGGAGGACCGATCTGCGATCGGTTTCTCTTTCTTCCCCCGATCTCTTCCCGATTCTTTCTCGCCCTTCCACGGCGGGTGTCAGCTTGGGCATGCCGGCGAGCACGAGATCGCCGGCTCCGCCGTACGCGGTAGAGTCCGATCACGGCTCTTGCCGACCGTTCCAGACGAGCCAAGGCGATGGATCGGCGAAGGCATGAAGCCGGTCAGGCCAAGGCTGACGGCTGCGGCCTCGAGTGCCGCAAGTTACTGCCGATCAAATGGAGAGCAGGGCGCCCAATCATGAGCGGACCCGTTCCGGAGCTGTCGTGACCGTCTCGGGGTGCGGAATTTGCGGCAGGCCTTCGACCAGCCGTCGAGCTCGTCGATGTGATAGCGCACGAAGCGGCTGCTTACGAAATTGCGGACCGCCGCACTTGAGCCGCATCCGTTCGAGCGTGCGTTGGGAGAGCCGACAAAGACGACGGGCTGCGCGGTTGCCCTTCTTGGCGCGGGCGGCACGTTCGTTTTCGTGGTCGATGATGATCCTCGGATCAGTTCAGAAACAAGGATGCGAGGATGGGCGAGCGAGTGGCGCGCGACGGGCGAAAAGTCGGTCGGCAGCCCGCCGGCGCCTTGGGCGGGCTGGAAGGCCTCAGAAGGAACCCCCGCGCCGCCGGCGGCGCGGGAGCTTTCGGAGCGGATCGATCAGTCCGCGGGGTTCCAGATGATGGCATAGGTATCGTCATCATCCTGGCCGGCGGCGCGGCCGAGATTGGCGTAGAGCTTGCGCGGACCGAACTCAGGTGCGGCGATTGACAGGCTCACATAATCCTTGCCGGACGCCTCGCCGATCCTGATCCAGCCGGCGCCGACCTCGACCCCTTGGGTTAGCACCCGGAAGTCGGGATGGGTGTCGGCGCTCTTGGCTTGATTGGGCACGATGGCGATGTCGGCGCGGACGCTGAGCGTCTTGAGCTGGCCCTTGTAGCCGCCGTTTTCCTGCTTGGTAACGTATCCGATCGCGGGCATTTCGAAGTCTCCTTTTTGCTGCCGCCGGGGCCATTCCCCTGCGATGGCGGACCGTGATGGGCGCGTCCGGCCTGCCCGAACCTGAAGGGCCGCAGCGGCAGCAGAGGACCCGAGCGGGCGGCTTTTTTGAAGCGAAGCGGCGCGAGGAAGCCGCCGCAGGCGGCGGGGAAAAAAGCTGGCGGCGAGGGTTTCGGGCGGGCCGGATCCGCGCATAGGTCACCAAGCCAGCCGCAGGGGATGGTCCTTGGTACGAGCAAAGGAGACGGCCTGGAGATGCGGTCGCCAAGCCGAAGCAGAGGTTAAGGCGACGCCAAGGCTGCGGACCCCTCCGTCACCCCGCCAAGACCCATGCCAGTAGCAAGCGCCAAACTGCTCCCAGTAGGCGGGTGTCCTTGGGGCAGTTTGTGGTGCGCACAGCTGAAAACCGGAAGCGGTGCTGAGCGGTCGCCGTTTGGCGACGTGCCTGCCGCGTGCATCAGGTTGCATTGCCGGTCTTCGCCTCGGCAGAAGCCGCAGCTCCGTGTCGATGCCGACATAAACCGGGATCACCGCAGCGATGTCCTCGGCCTGCGGGACGATCGAGTCGACGCCCGTTTTCACGTCGCGGATCGTCACCTTTCTGCGTCTTTGACGGATCCGCCAGTCCGAACTTAAGCGCGGCAACCTGCTTCGCGATCTTCAGATCTGGTCTGTGATTTCAGACAAAGGCCGGCCCTCGGCTGCGGGCTTCCATTCCCGCCAACTTCGCCACGGGCTCCACGTTTGCCGGTTCTACGCGTGATCTGCTCTCCGCTCACCATCTCGCTGTGCCCACACCGCGCCGCCGGGAAGGGCAACCAAAAAGACAACGCCCGCCCAAAAAGAGCGGCGACCGTCACAGCCTACGAGGGCTGCCTGCGCCAGGGGGCGAAGCCGCATGGCCGAGACCGCCTGAGCCTGTCGAAGAAGCGCGGGCTCGGTGCACGAGCACCCGGTGCGCGCCATCAGCGCAGGCGCCCGGCGGACAAAACGACTAAGCCTTATGGGTATGCAACCAGCATATTAGCAATGGAGTATATTTTTCGTCAGCCGGTGCCGTGTTTCGTTTCCGAGCCCCCGCCGGTTAGGCCCGGCTCGTGCTGGCCTACCCCGCCAGCCTGCCGGGCCGCTCCCGCTGTTCGTTTACTCATCGCGCCAGATCACCCGCTTCTCCCAGCGGATCTGCACCAGGGGCCGGAAGCGGATCATGTGCGCCAGCTCTCCTGTCGAGTGGAATAGCTGCGCGCTCATCCACTCTCGGCTCTTGCACCCTTGGCAGCGTGCCTTGCCGCGCACTTCGTCGATCGTGACGTTGCCGACACTTCTTGCAACTCGAGCGGCTTGTAATGGCGGGTGACGTTGCAGCCGGCGCAGCGGATGCCGGCCACCTGCCCTGCGTCATGAGCATGCGTCAGGGTCCAGGAGGCGCCTGTCGGCCACTTTTTCGGGTTGCTCGGGCATGCATCGAGAAACATAGTCCTGTCCGGTCAAGGGGCAGCTTGACTTTTTCGTTCTCATTTTGTCCACTGTTGCCGATGATCGACGCACCAGGTTTGCGAGCACGATGGCTGCAGCAAGGATGCCGGTTGGGGCTTTGCCAAGTCGAAGCGGGTTGTGTTTCGAACATCGCGGCGAAGGTGAGACATTCCTGTAGGAGCATGGCCGATGTCCCGACAGCAATTCGTGTATGAACTGGAAAGCGCCGCCGACAACATAGCAGACGCTTCGCGGGCCGATCTGCAGGTTTTGCTACGCCGGGCCGCGCTGCTGCTCAGAAACGTCGGCGGGCTCCGCCTTGATCCGTACACCGAAGAGGTATTGAGCGGCCTGGCCGCCGAAATAGGCAAGCCGAAGCCGGTGTTGGTGGAAACGATCGTCAGCGAGTGGCTTGTGGCAAATGCCTATCTTCCGGTGCCGCGTGCGCTGGACGAAGACAGCGTGGTGGAAGGTAACGGATGATCAACGGACCTAGGCACGAGCGCGAATACGCCGATCGCGAGGTCGACTGCCAGGAAGCAGTGGAGCCCGGCTTTCAGGCCATTGTCGATTGCATGTTGGAGGCCGGCTGGCGCAGATACGAAATCATGTGGTCGCTGCGCCGCCTGATCGCGGCCGACAACATAACGCAGAAGGAAAACGCCAAGCTCGAAGCCGATCTGGCGATTGCACGGGCCATGCTGCGGGCCGGTAAGGCGCTATGATGGTGAGTAATGTGCCAAGGGGATGGCGTGTCTAATTCGGGGCGGTGGAGTTCTTCTGTACGTCTGCGGCTGAACCGGGCGCCGAGTGTAAAGCCGTCGAGCACCCACACCAGACCTTTCGTCTGCAGCCCAGAGCAGCATATCGCACGGCCGGAAGCGTTCCGTTAGCAATTGCTAAAAGAGACCGGAACATCGCGCGTGGAAGCTGTTTTTGCTTCCTCTCAGGAGGATCACTTGCGTGACCGCGACAGCGTGTCGGCTGACGAAGATCCGGAGGTCCGTTACTTCGCCAAGCGACACCGGACTACGACCTTAGCAAGTTCGAGAACTGACCGGCGAGCACGGCAACGACGCAAAACCTTGGAACGGGAGGCCAAGAAATTGCGCGGGTGATAAACCTTCGGACCTTGGCCGCCGATCGCCGGCTGCCGGCACGGCGGCAACCTCCCGCAACAAGTGTGCAATTGCAGGAAATGGGGCCAGCCGGTCGACTGGTGTGAGATGGTTGATCTCAGATTGTTCCGGGAAGAAGCGGAACCAATTTCGCGCATCGAAGTTAGCAGGCGCCGCTTACGGGAACCCATGCGATGCTCCTTGCCCGGGATGATGCAATTTCGACGGCTGTTTTGGCCGGCAGAGGCGCAGACGCGGAAATCTTTGGAATGATCGATCTCACCAGCAAAACTGAAGCCCGCATCGGCCCTATCAGCTTAGGGCGCGCCATCCAGTTTGTCGCCAATGCGTCGGTGCTTGGATACGACGTTCGCGGTGCAATGGTCCTATATGGGGAACCGGGGACGCCAAGCTTGAGGGTGTGGGACTGCGAACACCTTTGGGCGCAATACGGTGGCGCACTTATCCAACCATAACCCCGGGGACCCCGGCATAATTCTCCGGATGCATTTGCAATGCAGCGCATATATATTTAAGAGCATCCTTCCGAGTGGGGATGGGCTTGAATAAATCTCGGCACCACAATCGATCTGACCAATGGCTGAAGCACACCGGCGCCAGGCGCTCGCGCGCCCGACGTTGGGCAAGCGCGCCGGGGCGCCTGATCTTCGTGACTGTCGCCGCGGCTGGCGCACTGGCCGCCCAAACGGCCATGCAGCACAGCGACAACTTGCCCGACATCGATACGGCGAGCTGGTTTGGGCCGAAGCCGCAGCCGATCACTGGCGTCGCCTCCGTCGTCGACGGCGACACGATCGAAGTCCATGGGCAGAGGATCCGTTTCAACGGCGTCGACGCCCCGGAGAGCAAGCAATACTGCGAGGACGCCAAGGGCTTCGAATATCCTTGCGGACGGCGATCTGCGGAAGCACTGGACAGCTTCCTGGCCGCCTCGAGTCCCGTACAATGCACATTCGTGAGCTGGGATCGCTATCACCGCTTCGTCGGCGACTGCAAGCGCGCCGACGGCGTCAGCGTGGCAGCGTGGATGGTCGAGCACGGCCAGGCGCTCGATTGGCCGCGATACAGCCATGGCACCTACGTAGCGAAGCAGGCGAAAGCAGAGGCGGCAAAGGTCGGGCTGTGGGTCGGTAACTTCCAAGCACCCTGGGATTGGCGCGCATTGCATTCTAACGTCTCCACACCATCGAGCCAGCCGCCCGACATCGTCAGCCGCAAACTCGTCGCGCAAAGTGGCGGCTATTCGTGTGAGCCGCGACGATACTGCTCGCAAATCAGCTCGTGCGACGAAGCCCAATGGTATCTGCACAACTGCTCATGGGGCCGGAAGCTTGATCGGGACGGCGACGGCGTGGCTTGCGAGACGCTTTGTTAACGCGGCAGTCGCGCTGACCAAGGAAAGCCAACAATCTTAGCAGTTGCGCTCTTCGGTGGCGCTAGTTTTCGTGCCAACCGGCCCAGGGGGCGTCAGCTCATCGCTACCTGGGGTGATGATCAACTGCCCGTAACAACGGGCCGCGCGCCTCCAGTCGCTCTGGACACAGAGACCGGTGGCCGCGCGACGCTTCTGTTCTTGGTACAAGTTTGTTCCGAGAATGTTCAGGCATGATCGGCTATTTCGCTATGCCACCATCGTTATTGTTCTGGCTTTGATCCCGATGGCTGTCAGCATCTCGGCGCCGGATATGACGGCCTGCTCGTTCGAGCTTTGCCGCGGGTTCGACTGCCAAGGACATGAACCTCGTTCTGTGGAGATGGGCCGACATTCCGCCGGCCCGACTTGTCCTGATCGACGACGAGCACCGCCTGTCGCGATAGAGGGTCAAGGCTAATGATGTGCCAAAAAATGGGCCGGCAAACGCCGGCCCATAAATCTTGAAGGTCAAAACCTCCAGAGGGGAACAGCTGGTGCGGCGGCACTGGGAGGAGAAGACCGCCATGTGCACCAGCAGCGTGCAGGATGCCCGCGTTTTGATCAGCCGGAAACCGACTATTGTGCAATGCAGCCATGCGTCTGTTGCATTGCATTCAAGGTCCGGTTTGCGTTGAGCAGGTCTTGACGTCACGCTGCTTGCGCGGCCGATGCTGCGTCGTTCCGCACCTCCGATGCCAGGGCAGCTTCGACGTCCGCAAGTTGGCGGCGCTTGTCGGCCAGTTCGCCGGCAAAGGCGAATTCGCCGCCGTCGCGGGACCGGTAGGAGGCGAGCCGCCGCCGGGCGTCAGCGAGGCGCTGCCGATAGCGTTCCCGTTCCTCCCCGAAACCGGACAGCGCATGCTCCAATCTCGCGACGGCGCCGAGCGGGGTAACCGTCACCGGCAGCTCGATCTCATGATCCGCTCCGGTGAGCAGGAGCATGGTGGTGTAGCGATAACCTTCTTGCCCGAAGCGCTCGCCGGAATATTCGAGGTCGAACCCGCCGATCGACGCGATCACGGTCTCGCCCTCCTGCTGAAGCTGGACCAGGGTGAGAATCTCCTTCATCAGCGCCCGGCCGGCTTCCTTGCGCTCGCCGTAGGATGTTTTAGTCACGGCCATGGCGAAGGCATCGCCACTGGTCGGCACGAGCCGCTCGATGTCTTGTCCAATCTCGCCAATACGCCGGGTTGAATACTCGATGTCGCGCTCGGCATCCCGGATCTGCCGGCGCACGGCGTGCTGGTCGTCGATGTGGGCGGCGCGCAGACGCTCGAGCCGTGCGATGTCAGCCTCAAGTCCGGCTTTCCGCATCAGCCGCTGGTCACCCGATGCAATCGCCTTCGCCATCGCGAACTGGTTGGCCTGCCCTTCGCCAAGATCTTCAAGCCGCCGGATGGAGGTGTCGCCGGACAGCGCCGCCGCGATGAAACGGGCTTTCCGCTCATTGTTCTGCCACATGGTTGCGTCGAGCGAGCCTTCGGTCGCATAGGCAAAGATATCGACCTCGTCGTGCTGGTTACCCTGTCGGACGATGCGGCCCTCGCGCTGCTCGATCTGCGAGGGGAGCCAGGGCACGTCCAGGTGATGCAGTGCCTTCAAACGAAGCTGGGCGTTGACGCCGGTGCCCATCGTCTCCGAGGAGCCGATGAGGAACCGCACCTTGCCGGCACGGACATCGCCGAACAGCCGCTGCTTGGCTTCCGATTTCTTAAAATCCTGCATGAAGGCGATCTCGCAGGCGGGAACGCCCAGACGGATCAGCTCGTCGCGAATCCAGCGATACGCCGAGAACCCCCTTGTCTTTTCAACGTTGATCGTTCCGAGATCGGAAAAGATCATCTGCGCGGCGCCGGAAAGCTCGTAGGGCTTGCCGTCGGCACGGACGTAGGTGTGATCCGCCGTTTCAAGCCAGATGCGGAAGGCGTTCGACACAAGAAGATTGAGCTTGTTGTCGGCTTCGTTGTCATTGTCGGCATCGACCAGCCGCAGGTCGATCGCGGCATGGCGGCCGTCGGTGATCACCGAGAGAAGAATGTCGTCGCCAGGCTCCGGCGGGCGGTCGCGCATCTCGATCGCCTTGATGCGCTCGGCGAGCACCGCCTGATAGCCCTTGAAGGCAGGCGAGGGCTTGGCCGTCAGGATCTGTCGCCGGCCGGTCGAAACCGCGGGCACCTTGACATATTCGTGCAGGTCCCGCGGCATCACGACATCGGCAAAACTGCGAAACATCGCGATCAGCTCGGGGACATTGACGAAGCTGGCGAAGCGCGTCACCGGCTTGTATTTGCCGGAGGGCTGAAGCTCCAGTTCGGTGGTGACGTCACCGAAGGTGGCTGCCCAGGCGTCGAACTCGTGCAAGCCGCGCTCGGCGAGCGCTCCATGGCCGAGAAAGCGCTGCATGGAAAACATCTCGCTAAGCGTGTTTGTTAGAGGTGTGCCCGAAGCGAGCACGAGCGCCCTGGCCGGGTTCTTCGTCTCGACAAACCGAGACTTCACATAGAGGTCCCAGGCGCGCTGCGAACCGTTGGGGTCGACACCCTTGAGCGTCGACATGTTGGTCGCAAAGGAGACCTTGCGGAACTCTTGCGCCTCATCGACGATGATCTGGTCGATGCCGATCTCGGAGATGGTCAGAAGATCGTCCTTGCGCGTGGCGAGACTTTCGAGCCGCTCCTTCAGGCCTTCTTTCAACCGCTCGAGGCGCTTGCGCGAGACGCGATCGTCGCTCTCGACTTTGGTGACCAGCGTCTCGTAGAGCTCCAACTCGTCATGGATCATCTGCTGCTCGAAGGCGGAGGGGATGCCGATGAAGCGGAATGCCGAATGCGTAACGATGATGGCGTCCCAGTTGGCGGTCGCGGCGCGGGACAGGAAACGGTGCCGCTTGTCCCTTGAGAAATTCGTCTCGTCGGCGACCAGGATGCGGGCGTTGGGATAAAGCGCGAGAAACTCTCTCGCGGCCTGCGCCAGAGTATGGCCGGGCACGACCAGCATGGCCTTGGCAATCAACCCCAGACGCTTCTGCTCCATGATCGCGGCGGCGATCGTCATCGTCTTGCCCGCGCCGACGGCGTGGGCAAGATACGTCGAGCCGGCCGAGACGATGCGCCAGATGCCCCGCTTCTGGTGCCCATAAAGAGAAAAGGCGCCAGAGGCGCCGGGAAGTTGCAGATGGTCCCCGTTGAACCTTCGGGGCACGATGTTGTTGAATCGGTCATTGTAGATACGGGCCAGGCGGTCGGTGCGGTCCGGATCGGACCAGACCCAGTTCTGGAAGGCGGTCTTGATCTTCTGGAGCTTTTCCTTCGCCGCCTCCGTGTCGACAACATTGAGGACGCGGCGCTCGGTTTGGCCGTCTCGGACGGTGTCGAATATCTGGGGGACACGGCTGTTGAGCGCATCGGCGAGCAGTTCGCCGGCATGCCTGCGTTCGGTGCCCCATTCGGACGTACCGGCGGCGGTCCATCCAAGCTGACGGGCCTCGACGCTCCATGAGGCAAGCTCGGGCATGTGATGGATCTTTATCTCTGCACCCATTGTCTCCTGCACGAACGCGGCGACATCGGTGGCCGGTATCCAGGGAGCCCCCAGACGCGCGGTGATGTCGGAGGGGCTGAGATCGGCGGGCTGCACGTCCGTGAGCGCTGTGACATTGCGTTCGTAGCCGGGATCGAGCGCCGCCGCGGCTTCAGCGGCCTTCAGCTTGTCGCGGACCGCCCCGGACAGATAGGCATCCGCCGTCTGCCAGGAACCGTCAGCCGGATCGCGGAAAATGGCGCTGCCGAGTTCGGCTATGATCCCGTCGGTATCGGAATGCATAAGCTCGGCGATGTGGTCGATGTCGACGCAGCCGCGTTCGTTGAGGACCACGGCGAGCGCATCCGCGGCCGAGCTTATGATCGGCGGCAATGGCGGCGCGATCACGCGCTCGGTGAAGATCGGACCGGGCTTCGCCGTATCGGATTCGAGATCGTAGTCCTCGACAGAGGCGACGAGCCAGGAATCCGGGTCATCCGTAAACGGCTGCAGGTTCGGCCGGCGATGCGTCTCGCGCACCTCACCGGTTTCCTCATCCTTAGTGGTCGAGACGACGGTGGTGTTGATCGGGCCGAAATCCCTGACGAAGCTCGACCACGCGATGCGCAGGCTGACCTGCGCTTGCCGCCACGGCCTGTCGAGCTCCTGTGCCTTCAGCACCGCACGCACGGCATCGCGGACGGGGACCAGTTTCTGAATGATCCGGACATGCTTTTGCGGGATGCCGTCACCGGCGCGGCCCTTGCGGACCTTGACCGGTGCCGGCTCGCCATCGACGACCTGCATCAGGCCATGCCGGAGGTCGACGAAGAAGCTGCCTTCGCGCAGATGCCTGTCGCCGCAATGGTCGCCGTCGGCCGGCGCGTCCTCCCCGTCCTCGCCATCGATGCCGATCGCGTCCGGCTGGCCATCATAAAGCGCTTCCGGTAGGAGAGAGATCGCAGCTGTGAGCATTTCATTGAGATCGCCGGCGGGCCTCGGCAGGCAGGTATAGGCCTCGTCGGGACCGTAGATGCCGCGCCTCAACGCGTGGGTGCCGAGAACGAAATCCGGATGCCGCGCGAACCAGCGATTGACGCGGATGGCGCCCTCCTCTTCCGTCGCCGGACGGACCTCCTCGAGATCGAGCCAGGCGACGTCGCCTTCGGGCTCGCCGACATTGCGTTTGCGGAAGAACAGGATGTCGACCACGACGTCCGTTCCGGCATCGGCGCGAAAGCTGCCTTCGGGCAGACGGAAGGCGGCGATCAGATCGGCCGATTTCGTGATCTGCTCGCGCGCCGTGGCGTCCGCCTTGTCCATCGTCCCGTGGCTGGTCACGAAGGCGGCGAGGCCGCCGGGCTTGAGCAACCGAAGCGCCTTCACGATGAAATAGTCGTGCAGGCGAAGGCCGAGCGATCGGTACGCACGATCGGAACGCACCCTGCGATCCGAAAAGGGAGGGTTGCCGATAGCGAGGTCGAACGAAGCCGGCAGCTCGGCGCGGGCGAAGTCGGCGCTGAGGATGCGCGCTCGCGGCTGGAGCAGCCGGGCGATGCGCGCCGTGACCGCATCGAGCTCGACACCGGTGACGTGGGAACGGTCATGAAGCTCGGCCGGCATCAAAGCCGCAAACAGCCCCGTTCCGATGCCGGGCTCGAGAACGCGGCCGCCGCGCCAGCCAAGCCGCTGCAGGCCAGCCCAGATCGCGCGGACAATAAACTCCGGCGTGAAATGCGCATATTGCGTGCAGCGGGCCAGCGAGGCGTAGTCGGCCTCGCCGACCACGTCTTCCAGTTCGGTGCCGATCTCCTGCCAGCCGTCGCGGAAGTCGATCTCGCCTGGGCGGCGAAAGACGCCATTGGCGAGGTCGGACGCGCCAAATCCTGTGAAGCGGATCAGCCTTTGCTGTTCCTCGCGCGTGGCGGGCCGTTCCGCAGCCTCGATCTCGGCCGCCAGCCGGATCGCCGCGATGCTGTCGCGGGCCCGCTCCTTCCAGCCGCGCGCAAGTCCACGCTCACCGCTGAGGTGAAAGTTCAGACCCCGTTCTCGTCGGTTCGGTGCCGGCGGGCGTGCGGTATTTGCCACGGGCATGGTAGGCGCCGGTGCCGACGGCGGTCGCTCGTCGTCATGGTCCGGATCGGCGTCGACTCCGGTCGAAAAGGCGGTCATGCCGAGGCCGAGGCCTGACGAGAGCGACGTGTTGCCGAAGAGGTCGATGGTGAAGGGGTCGTCATGCGCCATTGGAAATGTCTCCTGTGCTCGAAGGCGCGCGCTTTCCCCCCGGCCGAACAGGGTCGGCCGGGCGAAAAGCGGCGCGGTTCTTGGGATGGTCAGCGAGTGATCAGCGAGAGCGTGATCTCGGCCTCGGTGAGCTCGATGGTGAGATGTGTTGCGCGCCGGTGGCGGTCGAAGAGCGGGACCAGCCGCTCGGCCTCGATGAACTCGATACCGTCATCGGCGCCGAAATGCCGGCGCTTGTAGTCCCACCAGTCGGGATTGCCGACAGGATGGCACTGTTCGGAATAAAGGACGAGGGGACGGGCACCCTCGGCGAGCTTGCCGTTGGAACACATATACACACCCTGGTCGCCGACGAGCCAGACACCGGCATTCTCGCCTTCGCCGGGCCTTGTGCCGTAATAGGGGTTGCGGAAGCCGCCATTGGCGGCGGCATCGGCAATGCCGTGATCGATCACCTTGCGGACCGCCACAATCGGAAATGTGAACATCGCCCGCACCTCACGCCGCCACGTTGGTGGGGAGATGCCTGAGCTGCACGGGCAGCTTGGCGGCGATCTCCTCGTCGGTCAAATGGTCGAGCAGCTTGAGCACGGTGCGCCCGCGGTCATAGACCAGCACCGTGCGCTTCCCCCGATGCTCGGGCAGCCAGAGCTCGCCGGCATAGCCGCGATAGTCGTCATGCGTGCTCGACCAGATATGCTCGAGGCGCTCTTCATGCGTGATCGCCTTCACCGGCCAGGACTCGCGCTCAGCGATCGCGGCCCGCATGCGCTCGGGCGAGCCCTTGTCGGAGAGATCGCAATAGCTGTGGAAGTACCGGATCGAGCCGTCGATGCTGAGCCGGAAAAACACGCTGGTGACGCTGCCGGTAAGGAATTCGCTGAGCGCGAACATTTCCCGGCGCATCCAGAGCGGCGGCAGGATGCCGAGCATGTAGTCGTGCTCGGGCTGGGCGATCTGGAACCATTCGTTCCGGTAGAGAGCGCTGGCGTCGTCCCCGAAGCGGTTCGGACGCTGCGCATGGCGGTCGAACAAACGAAACATCTGCCCGCGGTCGGCAATGCCCTGGTAGATCTTGCGGATGGGAGAGGTGGGGTTCATGAGGGGGCTCCTTCAGCCTCGTCGGGCCGGAGCGCGGCTCGCCCTGCTGGATCGCCATCGCCTTCAGCCCTTCCTGACCCCTCCCCCGCGGCCGCCTCTCCGTCCGGGCGGGTCAAGGGCCGGCAAAGCCGGGCGAAGCTTCACCCTTGACGCGGCCGGCGGGCATGCGGCAGCCGGGTTTTTTTTCTCCCCCTCCTTCCCTCTTCTTCTGGTTCTCTGTCGTACGCAGGTCCTCGTTCCAGTCATCGGCCGCAGGGCGCAATCGCTCGAAACCGCATCCCGCCTCCACCGCGGCCGCCTTGAGCCGCTCGGCATAGACCTCGCCCTGCGCGTTGTTGTCGGTGGCGGCGACCAGAAGCGCGCCCTGGCGCGCCGCAAGCCTCCGGATGGCCGCCACAGTCGCCGGCGCCCAGCCGCCGCCGGTGCTCAGATAGAGGCTGCCGGGCTGCATCTGCTCGATCGCGGCGAGGCTCATGGCATCGATGGCCGCTTCGGTGACGCAGAAACGGATTGCGTCCACAGCGCCAAGACGGAAAAGGATCTTGGCGCCACAGGTCGCGAAACCACGCCATTCAGGACCCCGCTCCTCCCAGCCAGTGACCGCGCCGGTTTCGTCGGTGTGGGCGGCCCACATGCTGCCGCGCGGCCCCTCGCGGAGCCGGTTCTGGCGGATCGCCGCGCCGATGACCGCCTCTGGAAGACGGCGCTCGTCGCGCAGATAGCGCCAGGTCAAGGAACCCTGCCAGGGGCTGCGGCGGCTTTGCCAGCGCGCCGAAATGGAAAGGTCCGGCCGGTGCTTGCGTGGAACGCGCGTCCAGACAGGCTCGCTGGCGACGAACCCGACCAGATCCGCCACATGGTCGAGCGCTTCCACGAAGGAGATACCCTTGAGGTGCTCGACCAGTCGGAAGACGTCTCCCTTGGCCTCCGACAGCGGATCGAACCAGCCCTTGCCATCGTGGATGACGATGATGATTTCGTCGCCGCGCCGGAATTTTACGGCGCGTTTGGTACTTTCCTTCCCATCGACCGCGAAGCCCGCCCGCTCCAGCACCGCGGCACACAGCACCCCGCTCCTGAGTTCCTCGACATCACTCTTCTTCATTCCACTCCCGGAGCCCATCAGGTTCCGGCCTTTCTGTTCGGTTTCCTTTCCCGCTAACCCCGCGGGACCATTCCCCACTGCCGCGAAGAGCGAAGGGGGCAAGGGCGCGGCCGGCACCTTGGGAATTCCGCAGGGCAACGTATTCCCGGCCGCGGCGCAGCCTCCCTTGCCGCCGCTCGCTCGCAAGCGGCACCATCACGGCGCATCGGTACGCCAATCGGTAGGCGGCTGGGCCGCAGGCGGCGCAACCCCGCATTTCCGAGGGGGCGGACCGCCAAGTCCGCAGCCGGCTCAATGAGCCGGCCCGATCTGGAACGGGTCGTATACCTGAAGGATTTCGACGTCCGCATCGCCGAGTTCGTCGCTCGGCAAGACGCCGATCAGCCCGTCGACCTCGAACAGGGTGACCGGAACCATCAGGGTGCGGGCGAGATCCAAGGCGTGGTGTTGAGCGATTGAAAGATCGTGCGACATTTGAGGGCCTTCCATCTTTGAGCGAGGCCAATCCCCGTTCGATGGCTCCCGTCAGTGTCGTGATCCGGTCGCGATCACCGCGCAGGCTTTAGCCAAGCGGCCGCACGCTGGCGTAGCGGACCCCTTGAGGGTTGATCGTGGAAGATCCGGAGCAGGACCAGGAAAGCCATCACAGAAGAGCGGGGTTGGGCTTGTTCGAAGGTGATCAGCCCCTTCCGCACGCCCGTTCTCGTCTCGTAAACAGCGCTTGGAGGCGTCGACTCGGGAAATCTCTCATGGCTTTGGGAGACAATCACCGATCGTTGACGAAAAGATCGAACTGCTCAAGGTGAGTGGCATGGGTGAATCGGAGCCCTCTGCCGGGCCCTTTGCCGTTGTTGCGGGAAAGACCGTTTTGGACGACACTTGCCCCGTCAAATCAGGGCGTTTGGCCCAGCGATCCTGCTGTTAGCAAAAACATGATCGCGGTTACCTTGAATCGAAACGCGAGACCGTCGAGGGAAGTGGTGCGATGACGATAGTGGACCGGCTGCGGGCCTGCTTGGGGCACAGTCCGAACGTCGACCGAAATGTAAGCCTTGGTGAACGGCTTTTTGAATGGCAAGACCATCGCCGATCTGGCGCAGGAGCATCGTCTTTCAACATCGAGGGCACGTCAAATCATCGAAAGGGCCGATCGGCTCGTGGGCGGGGGTATCTTGACCAAGACCGGGCTGTCCGAGGCCACGCCACGATCCGATTTCATGGTCGCCTATCCGTATGTTTGGAGCCTGGCCGAGAAGCACCGGCTGGGGGCCTTACGCCGCACCATTTTTTCAAGGAGCTGCAACTTTTTCAAGGAGCTGCAACGCGCGGGGTCGCTGGAACGGCTCGTAGACGACATGAAACAGATCCGAAGCGCGCTCCCGCAATGCGCGAACTCGCACGTCTCGTGTGCCTGAGGGAGACGGGCAAAAGCCCGTGGCTTGCGATGAAGCGTGAGCGCTGTCCCGGCGCCACCTTTCGCGCGTGGTCGTGAGCCACGATGCTCGGAGCCTTTGAGGGCTTCGACACATGACGATTTCAGAGCTTACGCTTAAGTCCAGGGACGAGGAGCCGGTTCGA
>NZ_JAPYKR010000020.1:0-55757 GCF_037179655.1 Mesorhizobium sp. Cs1299R1N1
CTGATCAAGTGTGGTAAGGGATTTGCTTGCATCAAAGGATGGTGACATGGGGGCGCTCCTTAGGTAGCTACTCAACAGCGCCGAGGGTGCCACACGCTCGCCGCCGCCCATAGCATCTACAGCGCTATTGAGGGCGCGCTCGCGAGCAGCTTTTGCTCGGCCGAGCTACTACCCCACGGGCTACGATCCTCATTTCAGATTTCCTGCTCTTCGAGCGCGTAACCGCCCGAGCGTATGGTTCGGATGACGTTGTGGGGCGAGAGCGCCTTTCTCAGTCGGCTGATATGGACGTCAACTGTGCGCGGGCCAACATAGATATTTGCCGGCCAAGCGGCGCTAACCAGTTCGTCGCGGCTGCATACCTTGCCAGGGTTTTCCATCAGGTGGCGCAGCATGTTGAACTCGAGTGGGCCAAGATGGAGCTGCTGGCCACTGCAGTGTACCCGGCGGCTTCTGGGCTCCATATTAAGCTGACCGCAGGTCAACGCCACGTCGTTCCCGCCGTTGGGGAGCAGGCGAGTCCGCAGTTTCCCATCTAAATACGCAAGCAATTTACCCGGCGCGAAGGGCCGCAGGAAAGTTTCGTCAATGCCGGCTTTGAGCAGATCGAGCTGCTGGTGCTCGGCGCCGGAGGCGATAAGGGCAATCACGGGCAGTGCGTCGGTTTGCAGCTCGCCTTTCAGCCGGGCGCAGATCCCCGGGCCGCCAATGCTAGCCGGTTGGCAGTCCAGGACGACAGCCTGCGGCTCGCACTCAGTCATCTGCCGGATCGCGTCCTCGACGCCACCGGCCAGCATGGTTGCGAAGCCGTCCACCTCAAGGATGTGACTGAAGAACAGGTAGAACTCGGCATCCTGCGAACAGATCAGGATTAACGGCTTCATCTGCGTCCTACATTAACGGAACATTGAACGCCGGTCGTCACGGAGCTCGCTCGGAATTGCGGCTTTGCTACGCCTGCCCTGGGCTCTGTCAGTGCCACTGGACATTTCCCTCACGGCCAGCGTCCGATTGGCAATTTGGTGCGCCCTGGGAACGAAGATCTACCCAAACACACCACAAGCGGGTCGTTGGCGGCCACGATGGCGACGCCGGATCAGCTGCTCGATCAGGTCGGCCAAGCAGACCCACCCGGTACGATCCGGGCTGGTGCGATAGGGAGCCCACGTAAATCGCAGCGATCATTTCGGCGCAAACTCCTCCGGTGCCACTCGACGCCTCGTTATGCGCGCAGTAGCTGATGCTGACCTGACAAGGTCGGTTGCTACCTTCGTTCCAGTTCGCTCCGCGCCATCAAGTGCCTCTCGGCAGTTCCTTTTCTCAAGACCAGAAGATCAAAATTTGTGCCAACACGAAGGCAGCCGCAGAGAAGATTTTGCGACTTTTATTTCAGCGGTTTAACGGGAATGCAGCAGAAGATCAGGCAGAACCACAATGTCGCGGACCCGACAAAGCGCAAGTTGCTATGGCCCGCCTAGCTTCTTTCGGTCCTCGCGCCAATGACAATGCCGCAGCGGCAGAGTCTTCGAGATGGCTGCCTACAACAACCCCGCCTGCTCGGCCTCTTTGCGCAGATTTTGTCGTGGCCTTGGGCCGATCTGCTGGATCACCAATCCGGCCGCCAGTGAGCCAAGATCGCCGCAGATCTGGAGGTCGCGTCCCTGTGTATAACCATGCAGGAAACCGGCGGCGTAGAGGTCGCCGGCGCCCGTCGTGTCGACCAGTTCCTTGATGGCGGTCGCCTTTATGACCACGGTCTCGTCGCCGCGCACGATGACCGAGCCCTTTTCGGAGCGGGTCACCGCCGCGATCCTGCAATCCTTGCGGATCTGCTCCAGCGCCTCGTCGAACGACGAAGTCTGGTAAAGCGACTTGATCTCGTGGCTGTTGGCAAAAACGATGTCGACCGTGCCTGAACGCATCAGGTCGAGGAACTCGTCGCGGTAGCGGTCGACGCAGAACGAATCGGAGAGTGTCATGGACACTTCGCGGCCGGCCGCGTGTGCCAGCCTGGCCGTCTGCCGGATGGCTTCCTTGGCGCGCGGCGGGTCCCACAGATAACCCTCGAAATAGGTCACCTTGGCGCCCGACGCCTTGTCGGCCTCGACATCTTCCGGCCCGAGTTCGACGCAGGCGCCGAGATAGGTGTTCATCGAGCGCTCGCCATCGGGCGTGACGAAGATCATCGAACGCGCCGTCGGCGGCTCGCCCTCGAGCGGCCTGGTGTCGAAGGCGACGCCCTGCGCGTGGATATCGTGCGCATAGATTTCGCCCAGCGCATCGTTGGAGACCTTGCCGAAGAAGGCGGCGCGTCCGCCGAAGGAGGCGACACCGGCCGCCGTGTTGCCGGCGCTGCCGCCGGAGGCCTCGATCGCCGGGCCCATGCGGCTGTAGAGCAATTCGGCGCGGTGGGTGTCGATGAGGTTCATCGCGCCCTTGATGATGCCATTGGTCTCGAGGAAGTCCTCCTCGCACTGGGCGATGATGTCGACAATCGCATTGCCGATGCAAAGCACGTCATAATCCGGCATCAATGTCTCCGCCAAAAACCCGGTCGGCTCCATGCCCGCGCGGGGAACCCTTCAATTCTACAATGGTCCAGCGCTTGCAGATTGATCAGGCAGCAGCCTCAAGCCGCATCCAGACCTGCCTCCCGCCTCAAGAGATCGGCTCTATCCGTCCTCTCCCAGGTGAACTCAGGCTCTTCACGGCCGAAGTGGCCGTAGGTCGCGGTCTTGCGGTAGATCGGGCGCAACAGATCGAGCATCTTGATTATGCCTTTGGGCCTTAGATCGAACAGCTCAAGAATGAGGCGCTCGATCCATTCCTCTTCGATCGTCGCCGTGCCAAACGTGTTGACGAAAACCGAAACCGGTGTGGCCACACCGATCGCGTAAGCAATCTGCACCTCGCAAACTTCGGCAAGTCTGGCAGCCACGACATTCTTGGCAACGTAGCGGGCCGCATAAGCAGCCGAACGGTCAACCTTGGAGGGGTCCTTGCCGGAAAAGGCACCACCGCCGTGGCGTCCCATCCCACCATAGGAATCGACAATGATCTTGCGTCCAGTGAGGCCGCAGTCTCCGCGAGGCCCGCCCACCACGAACCGTCCCGTTGGGTTGACCAGGAGCCTGACCCCTGTCGTGTCCAGGTCGATCGGCAAGACAGGCTTGATGATCTCCTCGATGACGCCTTCCCGCAGGGCTTCCTGTGAGACCTCCTCGTCATGTTGGGTCGACAGGACGATGGTATCCAGCGCAACCGGGCGCAAACCTTCATAACGTACCGAGACTTGCGATTTTACGTCGGGACGCAGCCAGCTAAGCTGTCCTGCTTTGCGGACCTCTGCCTGCCTTTTCGTCAGGTGGTGAGCGAGCTGGATCGGCAGGGGCATCAGTGTATCGGTCTCGCTGCAAGCGTACCCGAACATGAGACCCTGATCCCCCGCGCCCTGGTCGAGATCAATCCCGCGTCCTTGATCGACGCCCTGGCTAATGTCAGACGACTGTTCGTTGATAGCCAGAACGACAGCGCAACGGCGACCATCAAACCCGATGGCATCATCATCATATCCAATATCAAGAATGGTATCGCGGGCAACTTGGCTGTAGTCAATCTGGGCGTCACTGGTGATCTCGCCAGCCAGCACGACCATCCCTGTCTTCACCAACGTCTCACAGTTTTTCACCAACGCTTCACAAGCGACGCGCCCTTTGGGATCCTTGAGAAGGACCGCATCGAGAATGGCATCCGAGATGTTGTCGGCCAACTTATCCGGGTGTCCGGCGCCCACGGATTCGGAGGAGAATACGAATTGTCTAGCCATGAAATTAGTCTCGCTTCGGGTAGGAGTTGTACGGGTTTGGTTTAGGCGGCTTTAGCGTTCGGTGATGCCGGGCACAGCGAACGGAGCACAGAACTCCGCAACGTCTTTCCGCACGCTGGCATGCACATCTGGGTCCTCGGGATGGCGGCAGACCAGGTCAATGAAGCCGGCAATCTGGAGCATTTCTCCCTCACGCATGCCCATGGACGTCACTGCTGGTGTCCCCAAAGCGGATTCCGCTCGTGACCGCCGGCTCGCGCGGGTCGCCAGGCACCATGTTAAAGTTTGTAATGATGCCTGCCTCTGCCAGGCGCTCGGCATAGGCTTTACCTGACAGCGGCCAATCCCGCAGATCAAGGATCAGCATGTGATTGTCGGTTCCGCCGGTGACCAGGTGGTAACCACGGTCGAGAAGCGCTTGGGCGAGAGCCTTCGCATTCTTGACGATCTGCTGACCGTAGATCCGGAAAGACGGAGTCGCGGCCTCGTGCAGAGCAACAGCCAGTGCGGCGATGGTATTCATATGGGGCCCGCCTTGCAGATGAGGGAAGACCGCGCGATCTAACCGTTTGGCGAGATTGTGCTTGCTCTTTGGATGGTAGAGCGCCTGATAACGATCGTCATTCCGCGACAGAATAAAGCCACCGCGCGGACCGCGGAGCGTCTTGTGAGCGGTGCTGGTGACGACGTCGCAATGCTGCACGGGATTCGGATGCACGCCTGCTGCGACCAGACCGCTAATATGTGCGATGTCGGCGACAAGGTAGGCGTCCGCCTCATGAGCGATCTCGGCCATTGCCGCGTAGTCAAAGAGACGCGGATAAGCAGTTGCGCCGACCCAAATCAATTTCGGCCGTTCCCGCTTGGCTGTCTCACGCAGTCGGTCGTAGTCAATTTGCTGCGTCTTTGCGCTCAGTCCGTAGGGGACGCGTTGATAGTCGGTGCCGGAAAAGTTGACGGCCCAACCATGGGTCAGATGGCCGCCTTCCGGAATCGGGAGGCCCATCACTTTGTCTCCGGGACTCAAAAGCGCGCGATAGACAGCCTGGTTCGCTGGCGAGCCCGAATATGGCTGGACATTAGCGTGCTCACTGCCGAACAATGCCTTTAAGCGCTCGATGGTGAGGTTCTCAAGCTCATCAACGATCTCGTTTCCCGCGTAATAGCGCGCATCCGGATACCCTTCGGCGTACTTATTGGTGAAGATCGAACCGATCGCTTCCAGGACGGCCGAGGAGGCAAAATTCTCGGACGCGATGAGCTTGAGCGTCGTCCGCTCTTGCTGCTCCTGTCTTCGAAGCAGTTCGTGCACGCGGCTATCTACCCTCGCCAGGGAAAACGGTCGCTCGCCACTGAATTGTGCAATTGCGCCGGCGGCGGAGCTGTTCATGGGGCTTTGACCTCCTACCGGGTTGAACTATTCGCGTCAGCCGGGAAATCCCCTTGGATCGCGTCTTGCATCTTTTCGAGGCGTTTTAGGTCCACCTCATGATATCCATCCTGGTAGGGGAGGAGATCGACCAGCAATTGAACGAACCTGCCGTCGTTGCTTCCTCCATTGAGATGAGGACCGCGGACGGTTGTCCGTTGCAGCAAAGAAAGTCAGCTTTTGCGAGCAGCCGCACGTGTCGCTCAACGCGTTTCCGAGGCAGATCGAGAATCTGCGCAAGCTTGCAAACGGTTAGGTCGGAATGCGCGCAAAGGTCCAGAATCCTCAGACGATCAGGATGCGCGGCCGTGATGAGACGTTTCTCAGTATCTTCATCGGCCAGCATCACGCCATATGTCCGCAGACAAGGCATAAATTCGCTGTTCAATTTGGACGAACGTTCTTCTTCTTGCCATTGCCTGTATATCCCGGATTGCAATTCGACCGTCGGAGCATGAATGGCAGCAAATATTGCCGCCATTGGACCTTGGACGTTACGCGGAGCGTAGCATCACAGACGATTGTCGGGCGCGAAGAGTTTATGAATTTCGTTGGAGGATTTGTTGCAACGCAAGCAAGAAGGCCGCCTCGTCATGTCTGCGGCCGTTGCTGTGGTATTGACCGTTGGCGATGGCGTCCGCTGATCCTTGCGCGTCAGCCGCTCGGACGGCCCTGGCTGACACTAGCATTGGACTCGGATGGTGACGAGCCTCTATCTGACCATAGAGGCGCCCTCGCGATTATCGACAAGCCTATGCATATTGCACTCCGTATTCGACAAGTGCCATGTGGTTGCAGGAGAGGTGTATCCATGAAGCGTGGCCAGTGGCCGGACTGCCAGGAACGATACATGTCGACAACGGCTCCGACTTTCGAAGTCATGCATTCGAACGCGCTTGCCGGGACAATGGCATAAAGATCGATTGGCGGCCGCCGGGGACTCCCCATTTCGGCGGCCACATCGAACGGTTGATTGGCACGCAGATGGGCGCGGTTCACCTGCTGCCAGGATCGACCTCCAGCAACATCGAGGAACGGCGCGAGTATGATGCCAAACGCCACGCGGCACTGACACTCCGAGAGCTTGAGCGCTAGATCGCACTTGAGATCGTCGGGCAATACCATCATGCCATCCATGGCGCACTGCGTCGGCCACCGATTGCGGTCTGGCGAGAGCACGAAAATGAGTTGGTGTTGCGTCTGCCGAAAGACCGTATGCAATTCTGGATCTCGTTCCTGCCGGAGGCAGAGAGAACGTTGCGACCGACCGGCATCCATCTTTTCAACATTCGCTACTGGTCGCCCGCTCTGTCTGCCGACATTGGACGGACCAAAGCCCGCCTGATTGTGAAATACGACCCCCGCGATCTGTCGCGCGTTTTTGTCAGGCGACCCTCAGGCAACTTTGTGGAGGCGCGCTATGCCGATGTGACGCTTGCGCCGATTACATTGTGGGAGGCGCAGGCTGCACGGCGTAAACTCCTCCGTTCAGGTGTTGCGACGACCGTTTGAATCCGCCCTCAACGCTGAGGGCAAACGCGACATTGACAGGCACGTCCTTGTTCGCACAGCGCTTGTCCAGCGCGAACTGATCCAGGAGGCGAAACTCAAGACACAAGGGCGTCCGCAGCTTCCGAAATTGGATGTGGATGACGATGAATTGGGCTCGCTTCGCGGCATCGATTCAAGCAAACCTGTTCCCTCCGTCGAAGATCTGGATTGAGCCCCTTTTGACCACGGATAATATCCATCTGACGCACGCGGCCAAAGACCTCCTCACCGAGCCCGACGTTCTGCGCGTTCGCGCAATCCAGGCTCGCCGCTGGATTTTCTATCCGCGCGCCAAGCAGGCGCTCGATCGCCTCAACCTACTGGTCGATCATCCTCGCGGCACACGCATGCCTTCGGTGGCCATCTACGGCGACAGTGGCATGGGCAAGACGATGATCCTCGAGAAATTCTGCGATAATAATCCCTCATGCTTTGATCCGACGACCGGCGTACAGGCTATGCCGGTTCTGGCAATCGAGATGACCGGGAAGCCAGGGGAGCGCCGTCTATATGCCGAGATTCTGGCTGCACTTGGCGCGCCACAGGCACCCCGCGCCGACATCGTGCAGATGGAGCAAGCGGCGTTGCGACTTATGGCGGCGGCGTTCAGGTCCTGGTGATCGACGAGATACGTAACATTCTCGCCGGCTCGTACCGCGAACAGCGGGTCGTGCTGAACACGCTCCGATTTCTCAGCAATCGACTTCAGATTTCCCTGGTTTGCTTCGGCGTTACCGAAGCCCGCGAGGCGATAAGCGGGGACGTTCAGCTTGCCCGCCGGTTCAGCGAGCTGACCTTGAACAGATGGGCGGCCAACGAACAGTTCGAAGCGCTGGTTTCGTCCATATTGCGGAATATGCCGCGCCGCCGACCGACAGTGCTGACGCCGAAATCTCTGCGCCGAATTCTGCAGATCAGCGGCGGCATCACTGCAAATATTTTCCACGCGATCACGAGCCTGGCGGCCGATTCGATCGAGAGCGGCACCGAGCACATCACCGATGAAGCGGTGGAAAGCTGGTCGCCGCCAGTCAGTGCCGAAACAGCATACGCATGATCGGAGAGCTCGGCGGCACGAAGCCGCTTCCTGTCATTCTCGAACCTGTGCCGGATGAGCTCCTGTCGTCATGGATAGCGCGCCATGTGGGTTTCTATGGCGTCTCCCCGCTCACTATGCTCCGCCATGCCATTCCGGAAGCAAAATCTTTGCGGCTGACCGATACAAAGTTGGGGGCAACCGACGCCGGCCACGTTGCGAGGCTGTTTCGAACCCAGTCGTCTGCAATTTTGGCAATGACCACATCAGGTTTCCCAAGTTCAGCAGCACGGCTCGTCACGCGCTATTCAATGTTGCTTCGCTTGTGCCGAGCAAAACAGAGGGCAGGGCGCAACAACTGCGGTGCAGCGAAGTTGGACGCAGGGTTGGCGGATAACCTGTCCCGTCTGCGGACTACGGCAACACGACATAAGAGACGCAGCATCTGCGCTTATAAGCCCGCTATCGCCGTTCGAGGGTCTTTGGAAAGATGCCCTCCACGGTGAACGCCTCATCGATCATGCGCTGAGTGGATCAGCTGCCGGTTGGGCATCGCCGATCGATATCGTCCGATTGCTGCACCCGGCAGAAGGTACCGGAGGGTTCATCGACGAAGGGTCGTTCGCCGCCTATACGGGTTGGAACATGTAGATTGGCATCCCTACCCGGGCAAAACTTCGGCCCGCGGCGACTTCGTTTGGTGTCCGCCTATGGATCCTTCCGGCGCTCCGGAACTGGGCTCTCGCCCGGCATGGTCCCGAGCTCTCAGTGAATTTTCGCTGCGTGAACGAAAACGCGTCGGCCGAAGCCGAATTTTACAAAAAAATACACACCCATCGTCGCACTGGAGTGGTAAACATCATCAAGGAAGGTGGAAGCGATTTCACCGTTGACAGAGAATGTTGGTGAGCATTGGCAATTCGCTCAGGCAATGGCAGCCCTCTGGTTCGTTGCGAAAGGCAGCAGATGCCAGGCCGCCACGACACGATGGGGTCTTTTAGGCTGGAACCTTTAACGATTTCCAATCTTCAGGGAGTTGCCGACGCAATCCAACGAGCAGAAGCAGCAGCACCGAAAGAGGAAGTATCAGAGCATTCCCGTCCGTACTAGCCAAGATCCATCCTCGGGTTATGAATGACGGACGCCCCGCCGGTTTCATCAATGTAACTGACGCAGATCGACCTGCTAAGAGTGCAAGAACACATCAATGTCGTATGCTGTCGCCCTTCGATCCGCATTGACGCCGACAGTCAGGCTACCGACGTCCAAGCACTTGGCGTGATTGACCTTGGTGAGTGCATTCTTCCGCGCCTGTGAAGCATGACCAGCCCTATCGATGGTGAACTTGATCGCCTAATCGCCAGTTCCCGCGGGTTTTTCGTCAATGTCGATTTGCATGATCCCAGGCTGCCCGATGCTATTCTTTTGCATGGGAGGTTTGATTTCGATAGCTTCACGGAGAACCTGTTTGACCTGATGGCGATAGAGCGTCCCATCTGCCTGTTGCGGGCATTGCCCATACGTCGTGCCGAGTTTCTCGCCGGTCGATCGATCGCTCGCGCCGCTTTGCAAATGATGGGTCAAGCCGCTCCCCAGATTCCGATCCGGCCAGACAGGGCCCCTCTGTGGCCTCCAAGTTCTGCGGGTTCGATATCCCACGCACGAGGGCATTGCGCGTGTTTCGCAATCGCCGACGGGACATGGCAAGCCGGCGTTGACGTGGAGGCGCTGGCCAGCGGCCATGCTCTGGAATCGCTTCTGAGCACCACCGTCAACGAGGATGAACGTGCCTTGATAGCTCGACAGTCGGCTGTTTCTTCAGACTGCCTGGTCACGCTGCTTTTTTCAGCGAAGGAAACGCTATTCAAAGCGCTCTATCCGACTGTTAGGGACTTTTTCGGATTCGACTGTGCCCAACTGCACACGGTGCCTCGAGACGGGCGTCTACGACTGCATCTGACACGAACCCTTTCTCAGGAATTGCCCAAGGGCGGACACTTTGACGTTAGCTTTGAAATCAAAGCGGGCCACGTGTTGACCTGGTTGGCGGTGCGCCGCGATGACGTGTCGAGATAGGTCCTGTCGGCTAGCGTGGTTCAGTACGAAGGGACGTGCAATCTCCTACGCGCCCGAGCGAACGTCGTTCCTTAACCGTTAGCCAGCCTGGCGCGGAAGGGGCGACGAAGTGCCGTCGATGGCAATGAACGTGTGCAGCTTGCCAGGTTTCGGACACCTCTTGCTGCGCAAAAAAGCACGACTCCGACCTTTGACGTCTTTTGGGGCGCACGTTTACCGCCAGCTCTATGCCTGATGTTGCTAGTCCATTGGCCATCTCAAAGAAGCGACGTACTTTAAGGGGACTGATTGCCGCCCGACCGACGCATAGGTGCACGTCTCCTACGTTGATCGGGCCGACCTGACAAAATGCCTTTTCCAGCCGCCCAATCATCGTCTGAATTCCTTCTTCGAAGACGTCAAGACGGCACGTATACCCGTTCGATGGCCCGCGACTCTCTTTCAGCGGCAGGGCGTCATACTGGCGGATCATACGCGCTCTCACGGTGATTGCCGCGCCGCACCTAGCCGCTGACCGCAGCGATCATCAACGAGCGCCGATCTTGAACGAGACCAAGCAGTAGGTGTTCGCTTTTGCTTCGACAGCGGTGCTCACACACGGCGGGCAGCGCTCAAAATACTTTTAAAATGACAAAATAGCTTCGAGTTCGGCGGCATAAACATTTGAACGATTGCATTAAGATTGTGATAAAAGCTTTACCGTCACTGGAACTTAGTTACGCACAATTAACTTAAGATTTACAAACATGCCTTCCCGAAGTCGCATCGCATTGCTATCCTTTGTGTCGAAAAGCCCGGTCTAACTTGGGGACCCAATCCGATCTCGCGGGTATAGCTGGCTTATTGGGGATGAGTTGATGCGAGACCGCGTCGCGTAAACGAAGAATTCCTCGCTGATCCCGTCGTACGGATCAAGGAGAGAGTGGAATGATGTTTCTGCTGAATAACGCCCAACTGAGCGATTTCCAGGTAGCTTACCGGAGCCTTTTGTGCCGCGCCACCCACCTCAGCCGCTTATTATCGAGGAGCCCAACGAATCCGGATGCGTCATGGTCGTCAATGGTGGCGCAAATAGCGTGGAGCCTGGGTACTTCGGTCTGTTCCGTCACGATAACCGCATCGCGGCCAAGTACTCACGGAAGAAGTCTCATGAGAACCTCGGATCAAGCCGCGCTAGAGCGCATCAAAGCTTCGCATGCACTCGACGCCGCCGCCGCTCGGTTGGCTAACTTTTATCGCGGCTGGGCGAGGTCCTATGATTCGAATGTCGGCCGTGAGGAGTATCGCGCCGCGGGTCTTTGCAGATCTCGCAAGCGCCGTGCAGACGGCGTATTTGCCCAAAGACCGTGCAGTCACGGAAATCCTAGGCGCAGGGTGCGGAACCGGCCTCGTCGCTGGGCAGATGAAGCGCCTCGGGCTCAGGTACCCGATGGTTTCGAGTCTCAGATGAGGTGGTCGAGTAGGCTCGGCAAATTCGTGTCTACCTCCATGTCAAAGGCGATGTCGATCTCAACGGGGCCGCGTTTCAATTACCCCAGTTCGAGTACGACACCACAGTTTGTCGCGGCGTTTTCACGCTCGGGTATGTCTTACCCGACGGACTGCGCGAACAGGTTCGCGTCACCATTCGAACGGCTCCGTTATCACAAGAACTCGCAGAGCTATGCGACGGAACATATTTTGAGACGTGTGCAACGTATGCAGAAGGTGGCATCATTGCACGATGTACTGTGTAACAGTTTAGAGTTACATCGTGTATTGTTGACTGTCTGTCTCATAAAAGACAATATAGAAGTATTCGAGTTGTTGGGAATTATGAGCAAAACAGAGTTCGAGGTATATCGTAAATTCGATTGAAGTGGAGTGATATGAAAAATGGAACAATCTTGCATAGAAGCTGAGGAATTGCTGAATGTTGTGAAGAGTTCAATTGATCCGTCGTATCGGATAATTTGTTTCCCTCATGGAGGGGGGAGCACCCAGTCGTTCCGTACTTGGTCGGAATATCTCCCCGACGACGTTGAGCTTATTTGCCTCGATCTTCCCGGACGCGGCAAACGGTCAGCTGAGCCCCTCATCCGCAGCATGGACGTACTGGTATCCATGGTCACTGAGGCGCTCCGCGGATACAGCGACCGGCCTTTTGTTTTCTTCGGTCATAGCGTAGGTGCCCTCGTGGCTTACGAGATCGCCCGCTCCCTGGAGAAGGCCGGTCGGCCATCTCCCTTCCATGTTGTCGTGTCTGCTCACCCGTCGGCGGATGTGCCGGCGGATGATCCTCCCATGTATAAATACGCGGATGGCAAGTTAACCGATGTAGTCCGGAGCCTGGGGTTGGTTTCCAAGGAGGCGCTGGCAAATGAGGAACTCCTCCATAACTTTATCTTGCCTCCAATGCGGGCCGACTTTGAACTTGCGGAGACCTACGACCGGAACTTACCAACGCCTCTCGGAGCTGCAATCACCGCAATGGGGGGAGTGCAAGACGAAACGATGAACGCCAATGACCTAGGCGAATGGCGTCGGCTTACGATGTCGCGCTTCGCCCGGATTATGTTTGATAGCGATCACTTTTACACCCATTCCATGACGGAGGAAGTGGTGTCTACCCTCCTGCGTGAAGTTGGGGAAGTAAAGGCACAACTCCCAGCTTCCATTCGAATTGGCGAGACCTTGCCTTATCCCGAACTACCACTGCATGAACAATTCCGTAAACAAGCGGCGCTCAATCCGGAGGCCCCTGCCGTCGTCTCCGAGATTGGGGTCTTAACCTACCGTGAGCTCGACGACCTGAGCGAGATTCTATCTAGACACCTCCTCGGACACGGTCAGAGCCGAGTTTCGCGCGTTGGTATCCTAATGGATACCTCACCTGAATACGCCGTGGCGCTGTTCGGCATTCTTAAGACAGGGGCGGCTTACGTCGTTCTTGACAAAGCTCAGCCCATTGCAGCGCTAAATCGGATGCTTGAGAAGGCATCTGTGGAAATCGTCGTCACCAACAACCGTTTCGCAGGTAGACTCCCGCCTGACTGGTCGGGTCTTGCGCTGTCGCTCGATGATGGTTGGGTAGCGAAACTCGGCAAGGGCAGTCCGGCCAATCCCCCAGCGGTGGATCTCGATGCGCCGGCCCAGGTCGTATTTTCGTCTGGAACGACTGGGGAGCCGAAGGGGATCGTCTGCCCACACCGAACCAATGTATGCTCTCACGAGTGGTACTACCACGCGCTGCCATACGCGCCTAATGAGCGCGAGGCCGTTAATATCTTCTTGGTCTGGGAGATAATGCGGCCGATCCTCGCCGGGATGCCAGCCTATCTGATCCCGGACGACGTTATCTACGATCCGTACCAGCTGGTCGACTACCTAGAACAAAATCGAATTTCCAGAACATTGTTAACCGCTTCCCTGCTTGATGTGCTTCTCAGCAGCGGCGTCCTCGACGTCCCCTCCCGCCTTCCGGATCTCCGATTGATCTACCTAGCAGGCGAGGTGGTAACAGCAGCGTTGCTTGCGCGTACGAAGGACGCATTGCCGCATGTCAAAATTATCAATACCTATGGCATAGCGGAGACACATGACGTCACGCATATTGATTTGAGCGAGATCGATCTTGCGACAGTACAAAATGTCGTCCCGGTCGGTCCACCTCAGCACAATGTCAGTGTCTATGTCCTCGGGGAGCAGCGCGATCCCGTACCGATGGGCTTCCTCGGCGAAATCTTCGTCGGCGGCGATGGAGTGGGGCATGGATATCTCAACAGCCCGGAGATGACACGGGAAAGGTTCCTTCCCGACCCATTCCGCGCTGGTGGCACGATGTTCCGCACTGGCGATCTTGGCCGCATGCTGCCCGGTGGCCAATTGGAGGTTATCGGGCGTTGCGCTTTCATGGTGAAGATCCGAGGTTATAGCGTCGTCCCCGGGTCTGTAGAAGCTGCTTTACTTCGGTACTCCGCGGTCTGCTCCGCCGCCGTACTGCCGGAGCTCGACCCGACCACCGGCCGGCCTGATCGACTGATCGCCTATGTGGTCTTGCGGAATGGGGCCAAGGGCTGGGAGGCTGCTTTGCGGGCTCATTTGAAGTCTGAGCTGCCACACTACGCGATGCCGTCGGACTTCGTCGCGGTGAGGGAATTGCCCATCGCTGCCAATGGGAAACTTGATCGGTCGCGCCTCCGCGAGCTGGCGGAACAGGCGTGCGCTCCAGTGACAGGTGCCGATGAGGTCGAGGCGGCACTTCGCGCGGCTTGGCGCGGCCTTCTCCAGGCTGAAGCTGCTGATCCGGGCGACAACTTTTTCGACTGCGGCGGACACTCCCTTCTGGCTGCCCGTCTCTGCACCCAGCTTCGTGAGAGTCTGAAGGTGCAACTCCGCGTAGTGGAGGTCTTCCTCAATCCGACTTTCAAAGAGCTCGCGGCTCTTCTCCACAAGCGCCGCGGCGAGCAGGGACATCCCCAAATCCGGAAGCTTCCTAAAGCACCGCCAGTCTCAGCGGGCAGGGCGAATACTAAGGCGTTCGACGGGCGACGCGGCTCCGGGATGGACATTGCGGTGATTGGTCTGGCCGCGCGTTTCCCCGGTGCGGAGACCGTCGATGCGCTCTGGGAAAACCTCTGCCAAGGGGTCTGCTCGATCGCCCCGCTCTCCGCGCAGGAACTCAAGGCTCGGGGCATTCCGGAGGTTATCCTGAAGCGCTCCGATTATGTGCGCGTGGGTGCCCATCTGAACGATGTGGATCTTTTCGATCCGGATTTCTGGAACCTCTCAAGGCGTGAGGCAACCCTGATGGACCCGCAGCATCGCCTGTTCCTCGAATGCTGTTGGAAGGCACTTGAGTCGGCCGGGTATGCGCCCACCCAGGATGAGGGTCGGACGGGTGTGTTCGCAGGGTCGTCCTTCCCCCTCTATCTACTACACCACTTGAAGGGCGGCGGCCTCATCGATTCCGTTAACGCTCCGCTCGCTTTCCTGACGGAGCTCGGCAACGATAAGGACTATCTTGCCTCGCGCGTTTCCTACATGCTGAACCTCAGAGGCCCAAGCATGGCGGTGCAAACCTCATGCTCTACTGGGCTGGTGACGATTGCGGTCGCCGCTCAGTCGCTCGCGGCCGGCTATTGCGACATGGCTCTGGCAGGCGGGGCGAGCATCACCTTCCCTCAAGCGGGTTATCAGTTTGTCAAGGACTTCATCAATTCTTCGGACGGTGTGTGCCGAACCTTTGATGCCGATGCCAGCGGCACGGTGCTCGGAGATGGGGTAGGGGTCGTCGTTCTCAAGCGCCTCGAAGATGCGCTTGCGGCGAACGACCCTATCCACGCAGTGGTAAAAGGATGTGCCATAAACAACGATGGCCGCGCCAAATCGTCCTTCTCGGCGCCTAGCGCGCGAGGCCAGGCCGATGTTGTGCGCCAAGCACTAGCCTCCGCGGCACTCGGCGCTGAAGACGTGGAATACATCGAGACGCATGGCACTGGCACCAAGGTCGGCGACCCGATCGAGGTCCGCGCCTTGGCAGACGCTTTCGCGGGGCAAGTGGAAACGGGCGGCGCCTGTGCGCTCGGGTCAATTAAACCGAACATCGGCCATGCCAACTTCGCCGCTGGGGTCGCGAGCTTTATCAAGACAGTTCTCATCCTTCAGCACGGGGTAATCCCCCCGACTATCAACATCAACCAGCTGAACGAAGATCTGGGTCTGGAAGACACGCACTTCTTCGTCAATGAGCAGCTGAGATCTTGGCCCCGTCCGCAGGGGCGCCTTCGAACTGCCGGAGTCACTGGCCTCGGTATCGGTGGAACTAACTGCCATGTCGTGCTGCAGGAATGGAACAGCGACAGCGCAAGGGCTTGGCCCGGATCGGTCGCGCGGGGATCTCACGCCCTTTGCCTTTCTGCAAAGACTCCCTCGGCGCTACGCCGGGCCTGCCGGAATCTAGCCGTGTTCCTGCAGCGCAAGCGCGAGATCGATCTCGGTGACGTCGCCCACACGCTACGCGTTGCGAGATGCCAATTCGATTATCGAACAGTCGTTGTGGCGCGCAACTTGGACATGGCCATCGCGAAGTTAGAAGAAAAGGCGGATCGTGCAGCTGATCGGACCCTTTCCTCACCGTCGATCGGGTTCATGGTGCCAGGCTGCGGAGTGCAGTACACGCGAATGTTCAAGGATCTCTTCGATCACGTGCCGGACTTCCGCAATGCTTTCCTGACTTGTGCGGCCGCTAGTCGCCCCGTTCTGGATCGTCACCTGGAGACGGTTATGTTTGGAGAGGACGCCGGATACGCGACCGCTTCCTTCGAAGAAATCAGTGTCATGATTTTCTCAGTGCAATACGGCGTGGCGTGTTTGCTAGAACTGTGTGGAGTGCGTCCCGATTATCTCGTTGGACACACCATGAGCGAATACGTCGTGGCCACCCTTGCGGGCATACTGAAACTTGAAGATGCTATTCGGCTGACAGTAGTTCGTAGCCGCGCGATGGCGAATGTTGGTATCGACGGTGCTATGCTTGCGGCCAGATGCGGCCCGGACGAGGCTGAGCGTATGCTTATGGAGGACGATTGGCGTGATCGAGCTGAAGCTGGCGAGATCAGCGTTGGTGTCGTGAACTCAAATACCGGTGTCGTTTTCACTGGCAAGCGAGAACTTATCCAAAAGCTTCAGGAGAGGCTCGAACAAGTACGGTTTCCCAACCAGGTCATTAATCCAGCTGGCGTCCTCTTTCATTCTCCGCTGATGAAACCAGCGGCTGAGATCATCGATGCGCAGGTCCGCATCGTTGAAAAGCGGTTGCCGGATGTGGCCATTGCTCTGAATTCAGGATCCCTGCATGGGGTGAAAGTGCCATTACCGCAGAGCCACTGGAGCGGGCAAGCAACTGGGCCTATCCGATTCGATCGCTCTATCCAGACCATGGTCGCGGCTGGTGTAACCGCACTCATTGACCTTGGCCCTTCGCGCGATCTGGCGCGTTTCGCACATGGAGCGATCAACCTAGAGGATCGCAAGACCAGAATCCCATCGATTGTCCCTGCCGCGCGCGACGAGAACGATGAAGAGTCCACTGACCGCCATGTCCTGCTGGAATGCCTTGCGGCACTCTGGGCCGCGGGTGTTGCGGTGGATTGGAGGCGGGCCAGTGATCAGTTGGAACCGTTCGGTGCTCGTCGGCGCCTTTCCCTTCCAACGTACTCATTTGACGGTCACCGTTGCTGGCCGGATAATCAGACGGCAGGCCCGACGCTTCCACGGCAGCCTGGGGAGCGAGAACGGCACAGGGGGGGGCAATGGGTCGACCACGTTCGGACGATCAAGCCCAACAAGAAGCCAGACGAGCAGCCAGACAAAGAGAAAAGATCTCCGCGCGAAGAAGTCGAAACAAGTAAGGACAACATGTTGCGGAACGGCGATCCGAGGAACCTCTTCCTTGATGAAGTCAAGACTCTTCTCGGCCCCAAGGAAATAGGGTTGGACGACAACTTCTTCGATGTTGGGGGAGACAGCCTTCTCGCCGCAGAACTTCAAGCTCATTTGACGAAAAGCGACCGCTGGAGGTCGCCGAAATTGGATGAGATAATTGAGGCGGCGACATTCGGCGACCTGTACGAGCGAATATGCAGCCGTAACGATCACCCGTCGCAATAATCACAGCGGAAAGAGTGGGAGCATAATACGCTCCCGTACTTCATGGCTGCTCCTTCCAAATGTTTGTGGCGACTCACATCGATCACGTTTTCACATTTCGACAGGAGCGCCGCCATCATCTGGTTCGGCCGAGACCCCAATCACCCCATTTGTTTGGAAAATCGGAAAATTGGGATTGATCGGGATAGGGGGACACCTCGCGGTGCCGCCCCCTCCCACACCACCGGGCATACGGGTCACGTACCACGGCGGTTCGACCGGTCATGCTTGTGCAGAGACAAAGAGACGGGGGAGACCGAGTGACTCGAAGTATTGGTTGCGCAAGGCCTGTTGGACCGCCGGGTGTCCTGACATGCGTCAGAAACCCGTCGGTGAACCCGGCGGCAGGCGCGGCACTGAACTTTGGCACGCCACGACGGCGTAGTTCCTTGAAGCGGTTGTGCCCGTTCCCCCATTGCCGCCAAAGATACGAGCCTAGTCTTCGGCGGATCCACGCTTCCAAGTTGGTGAGCACCCGAGGGGTCTGGCAGAAGCCAAAGTAGCCGCGCCGATGAGGTACGGCTTCAGCTCCTTGATCAGCTGCGGCAGACTGATCCCCCGTGTCCGGCGGGTCATGTCCCGGATCAGCGCCTTGAACTTGTCGAGGGCCTTTGGCGCGATGCGCCGCTCGCTCCCGTCGTTCGAGATGCTGAATCCAAGGAACTTCCGCTCCTCCGGCCGCGCCACCGCGCTCTTCGCCTCGTTGACCTTCAGCAGCAGCTTCTTGGTCAGGAACCGGCTGACCGAGGCCTTGACCCGTTCGCCGGCGCGGCGGCTGCGAACATAGATGTTGCAGTCATCCGCGTAGCGGCAAAAACGGTGACCACGTCGGGCCAGTTCCTTGTCGAGGTCGTCGAGCAGGAGATTGCTTAGGAGGGGCGAGAGCGGGCCACCTTGCGGGGTTCTCGACATCGTCAGCAATGAAGAAGTCTGCAGGCGGCTGAAGAGCGCGCCGGGCGTCGGGCCGATCACCGCGCTCGCCTTCCGCGCCACGATCGACCGGCCTGAGCGGTTCGGCTCGTCGCAGGCGGTGGGGGCGCATCTGGGACTGACGCCGGCACGCTACCAGTCCGGCGAAACCGACATCCAGGGAAAGGTCAGCCGATGGGGCGACGAACTTGCACGCACCGCGCTTTATGAGGCGGCCCACACACTGCTGGTGCGATCGAAGAAGTGGTCGAGCCTCAGAGCATGGGGCATGAACATCGCCAGGCGGCGCGGCATGGCACGAGCCCGGGTCGCGGTCGCCCGCAAACTGGCCGTCATTCTGCATCGCATGTGGGCCGACGCGACCGAGTTCCGCTTTGGAAAGGAGCCTGCCGCGCTGGAGGCGTAAGCCGCGACGAACACCGAAGGAGCAAAAGCAAAGCTTTCGCCCGAACGGGCGATGCCCGGATCGTTCCGTGGGACGATGGGCGAGGCGATCTCGTTAAGAGTCCCGAACCTGCCGGCCAAAACTCGGCAAGGTCGTGAAACAGATTGAGACGCCTCGCTCTCCTGACCCCAACATGCGGCGGCCCAAGCGCCGACCGCGAAGAGAAGCGAGTGACCCAGGAACGGTCCAGAAAAACGTGCAGGAGCATCTTGACCAAAACGACCCCAATCAGAGAGGACTCTAAGCACCGAATGGGGAAGCAATGCATCCAGCGGGGCGACCGGGCGGCGCTGAAGCGGTTGCTGGCGGTGCTGCGCGACGCGGGTATGACTGCACCTGAGCCACTGCCGGGGTTCGTCGCAGAGGATCAGGTATTTGCCGGGTTCAGCAATCGTCTGCTCAGGAACGCCCGCTGGCGTGAGATTCCCATCCGGAAACGTCAAGGGGGCCACATAGGTGGATATTACGCTGCGCGCCGAAGCCGAGCGCACAATCAAGCCTCTGTGGAATGCCGTCGGCCCGCTTCTCGACAAATTCCCACCCGCCGAATGCGAGGACTACTTCAAGGCCGCAGGATATGACCCGGATTAAACCGGACGCGCCAGCCGCTGAACGCAGCGATTGTCAACGAGCGGATTTGAACGAGACCAAGCAGCAGGCGTCGCTTTTGCCAACAGCCGCGCATCACGTGCAGCTGATGTGCTGCCCAGAATATCTCGTAATTAGCTAGCCGCCTTCAATAGCATGTTAACAGTTGAATGAACGCTCTGAATTGTTACAGAAATGTTACGATCGGAAGAAATTATTGCACTTGTATAACTTAACATTTACAAATGAGGTCTTCCTGAAAGTGCCTGCCACTGCTATTCTTCTTGTCCATAAGGTCAGTCTAGCTTGGTGACCCAGTCAGATATCGTCGCGGAGTGTCACTGGCTTATTACGGAGGATTTTATGCGGGACTGGCGTCGCCTAAACCAAGATTTCCTCGCTGATCCCGTCGAGAGCTGGATATATGTTTCTGCGAGATGGGTCCAACCGAGTGCCTCCAGATAGGCTACTGGAGTCTTTGTCTGGCGCTCCCTGCCACGTCAGCCGCCTGATCATCGAGGAACCGACGAACTCGGAAGCGTCGTGCTTTGGCCTGGTCGATCGCCATTAGCGAGCAGGTGATGGAGCATTCAGGCACGATCTCAAACGTGCTACGAGTTTGCGCTTCGTGGCCATCGATGGCCTCGGTCGGAAAATCGGTGCGGCCACGACATTGAAATTTGCCGCTCAGGTAGAAAACCGTCTGGAAGGCTATGCCAAAGATTATTGATGTTGAGCTGACCCGACTTCGTATCGCCAAGGCAGCCGGTAAGGCGATAGCTGCAAAGGGCATTTCCGCAGTTACGATGGCCGATATCGCCAACGCCGCGGGCGTAACGACGGGAATGATTACTCATTACTACGAAGGCAAGGCGGACATTATCGCGGCTGCCTTGCGCGTCCTCTTTCTTAACATGGAACGCAAGATCGCACATCTGCTGGAACAAGGGGAAACCAATCTGGCGGTCCTTCTTGACGCTGCGATACCAGCGTCGAAATCTCATGTCGAGGATAGTGTAATCTGGGTTAATTTTTGGGGCGTCATTGGCACCGATCCTGACTTTTATAAGCTCAATGCCACGCTGCACCGCGAGGGAAAGAAGATCTATGACCAAGTTATCAGGGCGGCTTGGCCGGAGAGCGAAGAGTGGCCAACGGACGTCTTTGAGACTGCACTGTGCTCGATCGTTACATTTGTGTTCGGGCTGAACGCCGGTGGCGTGACAAGTTGTGCCGTTTGGACAGCTTCCGTTCTGCGCTCCCAACTAGAGATACACTCGAGGATGGTTCGATATTGGGCACAAAAACAAGCGCTTATGCGCTATAGAGGCGAGTTTGGCTCAGGAGCAATTGATTCTTCTCATATGTCTATAGAGGGCCAGGAACTCGGCTCGCCGCAAAGGTGTACATCTTCATATTCCGGAGTGTGCCCCTGCTCATTGTTCCTTTCCTCTTTTACTGGGGTCTGCCACGGGTGACGATCTGCCACGAGTGACCTGGTTGCGAGGAGCTTTTTGGGATCTGGTCTTAATCTCACCGGTCCTGACCGCAGTCTTCGTGCTGATCAGTAACAACGCCGCGTATCTAGGGAGATGATCCGAGGTGACCTCAGGAGGGCCCGCAGGAATATTTTAGAAGCCGCCGCATGGCAAAAACGCATGCCGATTGATGTGATGGTCTCGGAAGCTGCGAGGAGTTTCTGCCAGGCGTCGCAGGCCGCATTGATGATACCGTCATAGCTGTCGAAGACCAGTTCTGGCGCATATACTGCCAGACGTTCTCGAGCGGGTTCAGCTCCAGCGCGCGCGACGGCAGGAAGATTGGGGTGATGTTGTCCGGTATGCTGAGGTTTGCGGTGGTGTGCCATCCGGCGCGATCCATGACGAGTACGGCATGGGCGCCCTTTTCGACATGGCGGCTGATCTCGTTGATATGGAGTTGCATGGCGTCGGTATCGGCAAACGGCAGTGCGAGAGCCGCCCCGGTACCACGTGCTGGGCAGATGGCGCCGAACAGGTAGGCGCCCTTGTAGCGCTGGTCGGCCGGCTGTCGCGGCCTCGTGCCGCGTCTGGCCCACTGCCGTACAATCCCGTTCTTCTGGCTTGCGTCGTCCTGAAACCAGATCTCCACCTTCCTGCGCGGCGGCACGTCGCAAAGATGCGCCTTCAGCGTGCGAGGCCAGTTTTTTGAATTCCTCGATTATATGGGCATCCTGCGCCGGATGACGCGGCCGCACATTCATGTGGGAGAAGCCGAGCTTGTGCAGCAGCTTCCCGACATAGCGAAGTCATAATCAATGCCGAAGCGGTCCTTGATGGCTTTCTTCAGGTCGATCCGCCGCCAGCGAACGACGCCATCGACGGCACGATCCGGGCCCTTCTCCACAAGCGCGGCGAGTTGCCGAAACGATGTCTGGCACCTCGACGAGGTCATCATCGCCATCGCCGGCAGGAAACACTTGGCGTGGCGCGCCGTCGACCAAGATGGCTATGTGCTCGACGAAATCGCCCAGAATCGCCGCAACACCAAAGCGGCCAAGCACTTGCTGACGCGGCTGCTGAAGAAGGAAGGCGTCGCGCCGAAGCGCATGATCACCGGCAAGCTGCGCTCCTATGGAGCAGCCAGGCGACAGGTGATGCCGGACGTCGAGCATCGGTCGCACAAGGGATTGAACAATCGAGCGGAGACTGCACATGCCGCTGCGAAAACGGGAGTGGATGATGCAAGGCTTCCGATCCCCAGGAGCACTGCAACGCTTCGTTTCGATCGAATCGGCTCTGAGCAATTCTCCTCGTCCCGCCCCGCTCAAAACGCTCCGCTCTCGCTACACATATTCACCGCCTGCAGGCCATGACGCAATTGAAAGGCCGTGGCCGTGGTTAGCTGACATCAGCGCCGCAGATCTCAACGTGTTTATATTCAGACCACGTGACATCGCCGAGACTGGCAACGGTCAGAGGACCGCTCCCAAACCGCGGCGACCAACTTGACGGTGATCTATCCATTATATAACATCCATGCTAAATTAATGGTCGCTGTTGCCGACATAATGTCGCTTTGCCGGACAGTTCCTCGTGCGGATTAAACGTCAACGACCGGCTGTGATCGGGAAAAGCGTCACAGCAGCCCATCTGCAAAGAAATAAGCTAGAACCTGAAAGGACACACATGATAAACGTTGATCTGTGCAATAAAAAAGCCATTGTCACGGGAGCAGCCTCTGGCATCGGTCTTGCGACTGCGACAAGGCTAGCAAGGTGCGGAGCTAGTGTTGCGATGAACGACCTTGGCACAAACGAGAAGCTGGGCGCGGAAGTCGCAAGATTGAAGGGCGAAGGCCTCGAGGTGTACAGCGCTCCCGGTGATGTCAGCCAGCCAGAATCCGCAGCGCAAATTGTCTCACCTGCCTAATCTGCTCGGCGGCCTTGACTATCTGATTAATAATGCAGGTGCTCCGGCACGAAATTGCCGATGCTCTGATACCCGCGTTCTGGAGGAAGATGCTGGATGTGAATTTGTTGAGTGCATTTTGGATGACCAAGGCCGCTCGTTCCGCACTGGTCGAACGCCAAGGCTCAGTAGTCAATACGGTGTCAGCAAGCGCATTTGCGAGACATTTGGCCAAGGCTCTGGCGCCCCGGGTGAGGGTCAACGGGATAGCACCCGGAATGGTAATTCTCCTTGGGAATGCTCATTCGGAGACCAGGAGGAGGATGCGCGAACGGCCGTTCCGCTTCAGCGCGTCGGTCAAACCGATGAGTACAACGAACTCATTGCTTTCCTTGCGGCGGGCGCGCCGTATATAACGGGCCAGATTATAGTAGCGGATGGTGGCGTGCAGCTTTTGGAATGATGGAAAAAACAGGACCGATCCAGGCAGCCCTGCTCGTGCACGGACGCGGGCCCTTTAGCCGGAGACCCAAGTTCGACCTCGGAACCCTATACACTTACCACGATCCTCTACCGCTGCGGCACGCGAAATCCTGGCAAGCGTAGATGAAGGTCAAGCTTGAACGTACCTTCTGGGGGAAGATCCTCCTTTCTTCACGCAATGACGGTAGCAAGCCGTCCAGTGACAGTTTCGGTCGAATCCACACCTTTGGTCATGAACTCTTACTTATGTGGGCGGCCATAAATACTAATTTGAACGAGCCCTGCTATTTCCTGTAAATAAGGCAGATTGGCTAAACGCGACCAAGACGGCGTCTGGAGTTTTAGCAATGAAAATTAAGCGCATCCGCGTTTTCGAGAAAAAGCTATCTATCCCAGGGGGGGAGGTCAAAGTTGGACAGGCGACACTTTCAGAACTCGACTCCACAATAGTCCAGGTTACTTCAGAATGCGGCGCCGTCGGCTGGGGTGAGACTTGTCCAGTTGGTCCAATTTACGGCCCGAGCCATTCGCTTGGCGCACGTGCGGCCATCATGGAAATGGGTCCGGGTCTAATTGGCGCGTCCCTCAGTCCGGTTTTGCTGCACCGTAAAATGAACTCCCTACTGAATGGACATTCCTACGCGAAGGCAGCGTTCGATATAGCGGCACACGATCTGATCGGCAAGAAAACGGGAATGCGGGTTGCAGATCTTCTCGGAGGTGCAGCAACGGAGCATGTTCCTTTTTACTTTTTTGTTGGCATTGGCGGAGTTGATGAGGTTGTCCGTTCGGTTAAAGACGCTCAGGCCGAGGGGTATGTTCGCATCCAGACAAAGATTGGCGGGCGCCCGGTCGAAGAGGACATAGAGGTAGTTCGGAAGGTCGGTGAGGTTTTGAAAAAGGGTGTGCGTTGGGCGGTTGATGGGAACAGAAGCCTGCCTGTACGAGATGCGATTTTCTTGAGCCGTCAATGCCAAGATCTCCAGTTTGTCTTGGAGCAGCCCTGCAACACAATCGAAGAGATTGCAGCCTTGCGTCCTAAAGCGCAACATCCAATATATATTGATGAGAGTGGTGTTGATTTAAGCACGGTTGTTCGGGTTATTGGATCCGAGCTCTGCGATGGTTTTGGAATGAAAATTACACGGATCGGAGGTCTGCAACCCATGGCAACCTTCCGAGATATTTGTGAAGCCCGCTCCATGCCTCACACCAGCGACGATAGTTGGGGTGGCGACATCATTGGGGCGGCATGCGTGCACCTCGGCGCTACAGTTAAACCAAGCTTGTTTGAGGGTTGTAGTTGGGTGAACGAGATACTGGATGAAAGTCACTATGATCCAAATAGTGCACTTCGTGTTATTGATGGTCATGTTCTGCTCCCCGCCAGGCCGGGCCTAGGTCTGGAAATTGATGAAACAATGTTCGGCGCCGCTATCGCAGATTTCTGAAATAGAGGGGTTTTCGGACTGTTGGAGTAAATATGGTGTCTAGCAGGCTTCTCTGATAGGGGTCGTTGAGGTCAAGCTCCTGATATTTTTCCGGATCTTGTCGCCCCGCGGGTCACTCGCTTCTCTTCGCGGTCGACGTTAGGCCGCCGCATGATGGGGTCAGTAGAGCGCGGTGTCTCAATCTGTTGAACGACCTTGGGAGAGTTCGTCCCAGGATCGTGCCTGCTAACGAGATCACCTTGCCCATCGTCCCCACGGGAATCCGGATCACACCCTTTCGGGCTGAATCAACTCCTTCTTCGTTGGTCCGTTATCCTTGTTTCATGCCGATACGTGGCCCGGCGCCTTGCCGAAGCGGAATTCTGTTGCATCGCTCCACATACGATGCAGGATGACGGCGAGCTTGCGGGCAACAGCAACTCGGGCACGGGCCATACCGTGCCGCTTGGCCACGTTCATGCCCCACGCTCTGAGGCTCGACTATTTCTTGCTGCGCACGAGCAGCGAATGGGCCGCTTCATAGAGCGCGGTGCGGGCAAGCTCGTCGCCACATCGGCTGATCTTGCCCTGAATGTCGGTCTCGCCGGACTGATAGTGCGTATTCCAATGATACCGGACAGTGATTCCGAAACGAAACCGGACGCCTATTCCGATCGATACCGGACGCGATTCCGAGGCGAAGCCGGACGGCTTAGAGCGCCTCTGGGTCGTTTTTGATATTTGTCGACGAAGTCGTTTTCGGTCAAGCAGGAGTTGCGTCTGGGACTGGCAGGACTTTGTGTTTGCGCATGCTTTCGCCGGAAAGTTCGATGCGGTAGGCGTTATGAACAAGGCGATCGAGAACGGCATCGGCGATGGTCGGATTGCCGATCATGTCGTACCAGTGATCCACGGGAATTTGACTTGTGACGATGGTGGAACGCTTCTCGTAGCGATCCTCGACGATTTCCAGGAGATCGCGGCGTTGCTCGTCGTTGAGCTTCTCAGGCCCCCAATCGTCTAAAATAAGCAAATCGATTTTGGCCAGGCTCTTGAGCAGCTTCGCGTAACGGCCGTCTCCGCGGGCAAGGGTGAGCGTGGCGAAGAGGCGCGGCACACGGTGGTATGCGACCGAAAGGTCCTCGCGGCATGCCTTGTGGCCGAGCGCGCAGGCCAGCCAGCTCTTTCCGACGCCGGCCGGAGCAGGCTATGGCGCTGTCTGATCCAGTCGCATGTCCCCAGGTTCATGAAGAGATTGCGATCGAGGCCGCGAGTTGCACGGAAATCGGCATTCTCGAGCTGGGCGTCATGACGTAGTCTGGCGGCTCGCGCTCTGGCCTCGAAGCGCTTCTGACGGCGCGTTGTCGCCTCCCGTTCGAGCAGGAGGGCAAGCCATTCGCCGTGCTCGAGGGCTCTTGCCTCCGGTTGCATCTCCAGTTCCCAGAAAGCGCTGGCCATGCCGGAAAGACCGAGGTCGCGCAGCATGTCGATGGTGGGGTTGGTCAGCATCGTTGATTGTTTTCCTTAGTGAAAGTAGCCGGGGCCACGAAGATTGGCGTGCGCGCCGACGGCGGCAGGTTCGGCGGTGTGCCTGGGCGCTTTGTAGGTTTTGATGAGGGCGCTGATGCTTTTGCAGTTCAGGCCGCCGATCTCGAGCGCACGGGCCGAAACGGCTTCGGCCTGCGCCGTGTCGATCACCTGGTAAAGCTTGAGAACGCCAAGGCATGTTCTGAAGCCCTGTTCCGGATGCGGCCGGCTGGCAAGGATGGCGATGACGAGCCCCTCGGTCTGTGGACCGATCGAGCGAGCCCAGCGCCGGAAGCGCTCCGGCGACCATTCCGCGTAGCGGCGGTGCGAACTGGGCATGTGGTCCGGATCGGTTCCGAAACTGTCCCCACATAGCGGCGCTGATGGGCAGCGACGCGTTTGCCCTTGAAGAAGATCGCGATCGTTCGGCTCGTCGCCCGGACATCCACCTGCTCTCGAATGAGGCTGTGCGGTACGGAGTAGAAATAGCGCTCGAACTCGACATGATAGTCTGTCGATACACGCGCCAGCCGCCACTCGGCGAACTCGTATTCCTCAGCTGGCAGCACGGCGAGCGCTGGACGTTCCATCGTCTCGAACAGGTCGCGACGGCACTGGCCAAGTCGGCGCATGACGTGGGTGTTGATCCGCTCGACAGCCTCCCGGATTGCGGCATTGGCTTCGTCCAGGGAAAAGAAAGTCTGGTTGCGCAGCCGGCCGAGAATGCAGCTTTGAGCGAAACGGACGCCGCTTTCGACGCCTCGGCCGCGCCGGCACAACCCCGACACCGTAGTGGGAAGCCATCATGCCGAAGCTGCGATTGATCTCTGGATCGTAGAAGCTCGACCGGTTCACGCCAGACTTCAGGTTGTCGGGATTTTGTGTCCGACGCCATTATGTGACCGGCAACGGGTTTGAGCCGGTCTTCGAAGGTGGGCCGCGGGCGAGAGGACACATAATGCGCTACAGCGAGTTGAGTCAGTTGAGGAGGGTTTTATCATCCTTCCAGGCAACACGTGGTCGGTGCACCGTTGAAATACCTGAACCACTCACTTCGCAGGCGCGCAGCGCCTCGGCTTTGGCACGCAGCGTCAGCTCGGCATAACGGTTTGTCGTGTCGAGACTCACGTGCCCGAGCCAACTGCGTATGACATTAACTTCGACACCGGATTCCAGTAGGTGGCAGGCAGCGGTGTGCCGGAATAGGTGCGGGCTGACTCGTCGGGATTTTGGCCCGTGTGTATCGAAGGATGCGCCGTGTCGTCGGACCATCTTATAGATCCCGAACCTCGTTAGAGGACGAGCCTTCGGAGCGCAGAAGACTGGCTCGCCTGGCGCTGCGCGACGCGGAGCCAGCATTGCCTGGATATGCTTCACTGTCTCATCCCAAAGCGGGCAGGTCCGCCACTTGTCACCTTTGCCGTGCAAGTGGACTTTGGCCGGCGGCTTGAGTTCGAGGTGCTCGATACGAAGATCGGCAACTTCCTGTACCCTCGCGCCGGTGTTGTAGAGGAAGAGCAATAGTGTGTGGTCGCGCAGCGCGAGATGCCCTTGCCGAGGCAGCGAACGAAACAAGGCCGCCACCTCCTCCCGCTCCAGGAAGTGCGTATCGGGAAGTGATGTGCGCTTGACGGGGATTGCCGCGACTTGCTGACAAACCGCCAGCATCTCGGGTGCACGCACAGCGAGGTAGGCAAAGAAGGTGTTCAGTGCAGCGCGACGTTGATTGCGAGTACGTACCGAGTTGCCGCGTTCTTGTTCCAGATGCTTCAGGAACGCCAGACTCCGTTCGAACGTCAGATCATCAAGGGCCAGCGCAGTAATTCTGCGGCCACGCTGCTCGGACACGAAGCACAGGAACAGGCGGATCGTGTCACGATAACTGCGGATTGAACCGAGCCGCAGCCCCTTCTGTACCGGGAGATGATCGGCAAAAAATGACTGGACCAGTGTACCGAGGGAGAGGGTCATGACCGATCCTCCCCGAGTGTTGCCGCGGCAAAGGCACGGAAGCGTCGGTTGGCGTGTTCGAGAAGCTCCTGGGTCGGCGTCAGATACACCGCAGTGGAACTGATGTCGCCGTGCCCCATGAAAGTCGAGAGTGCAAGAAGCTTTGTCTGAGGATCCAGGCCGAGCCTGTACCAGCGCGTGAGTGTGCCAATGGCAAACGAGTGTCGAAGGTCGTGCAGACGTGGGGGCGAAATGCCAGGTGGGATCCTCAGGTTTAGGCTCGGGATCATAGCGTGAAAGGTCTGGCTGATGGTCCCAGGATTGATTGGGCGACCTCCGCGCAGGCAAAACAGCGGCTGATCGTCCGCGGTACTGGTTGCCAGGGCCGTGGTCTGGCGTTGATGCAGATGCTGCCCCAGGAGCGCTCCGAGCTTCGGCCCAAATGGAACGAGGCGGCTCTTGTAGAACTTGGTCTCCCGGAGAACGAGCAGCCGCCGTTCCAGATCGACGTCTTTGAGGCATAGGCGGCAAGCCTCGCCGACGCGCAACCCCAATCCGTAAAGGACAGCGAACAGTACGAAATACGTGTTGCCACGCTCGATCGTACTGCCGTGGTTCGGAAGCGCCTTGGCAAGAGCGAGCAACCGATTGGCTGCGTCTGTGTCGAAGATAAATGGCGTGCGCTGATATCTTCCGCGCCGTGGTGGGGATCTCAACGGTGTCTGGGCGAGCTTCTCGTGGTCGACGAGATACGAGAAAAGTCGCCCTACCGTACAGCGCAGGTGGTTATAGCTTCTCGGGCGCGACCTTGGACGCGAGAGGAGAAACTCATCGACCAGTGCCGGGGTTATCTCGGCAAGGCCACCAATGTTGTTCTTCGACAAGTAGGCATCGAACAGCGCGAGCGCGTCTTCTCTTCGGCATCATAGCGCCGTCGCAACGAGCGCTTGTGGGCGAGGAATTGCTCAATCTCGTTGCGGAGAAAACTCTGGAATCGTCCATTGTGGCTCACAGCACGTCCTCCCCATTGCCGAGTGCAATCTCGCGCAGCTGTTCGACAGCGATCTTCCCGTAGATCTGGGTGGAGGAGGCGCTGCGGTGGCCGACGTAGTCGCCGATGTGCTTCAGCGGAAAATTGGCGTTCAGCAGTCGCTGCACACAGCTGTGACGTAGGACATGGGAACCGGCGCGTGGCACGCTAATGCCGGCTTTGCGGATGAAATGAGCGGCGCGACAGACAACCGCCGCGGAGCCTATCGGGGCATGTGGAGCGCAGCAGCGCATAAATACCTCGCGACATGTCGTGGCAGGTCGCCCGTTTTTGAGGTATTCGATGATCGCACCCCCCACCGCCGCCGAGAGCGGATAAGTGGTGGTATTGCCTGCTTTGCGATCCCGGATCTTGAGCCGTTCGTTGCGCCAGTCAATGTCATCAAGCGTGAGCGTGGCGACCTCCGCAGCCCGCAGTCCATAGGTTGCAAGCAGCATCATCATTGCGTAGTCGCGCTTGCCGGAGGCGGACCGTCTGTCGATGCCGGCCAGCACCTGCTCCACCTGTTCCCAACTGATCGATCGCGGAACACCAGCGTGCCGGTACGACTGTGGAAACTCGACAAGCGAACTGAGATCCTTGGCCAGAACCCCCTCACGATGGAGGTAGCGCAGGAAGACCCGTAGCACCCCGCAGGCATTGCGCACCGTCGACCAGGAAACGCGGGGCGGAGCGTATTCGGCAATGAACCCGCTGAGCAGGGTGGGCGACAGGTTTGCGAGGTCGCCGACGCCGATGCGCTCAAGATAGGTTGCGAACTGACGCAAACTAAATCGGTACTGGTCTATCGATCTCTGACGAAGCCCCTTCTCTTCGGTCAGGTACTTCAACAACCCCGGCGCCTGACGTTCGAACGGGTTGTCCGGCTTATGGAGACGACCCCGGCCAACGTAGCCGGTGACCGCCAGCCTCAGCATCTGTCGAATGGGATTGCGGACTTCATTGCCGATCCGCTTGCGTCGCCGGCCGGAGCGTCGTCTAGCATGCTCGCCAATCCACGCTTGCACGAATGGCTCGACGTGATCAGGTAGGTTCTTAACTTCCCGGGCTCCACGAGCTTTTGCGAACTCGCCGAAACTCACGACGATGGGAATCCGGCGAAACACGCTGCGATCGGCATAGCGGCGTTCTGCCATCCAGGCGACGTATTGTTCGACTGTGGAGGCAATCCAGGAACCTTGAATGCGATCGATAGTAGCAGGGCGGATGTAGTACTTCTCCAGCATGATAATCTCCTAAGGAAACAACGAGATCACCATGCCATGAGCGCTCCGTTATGTTGCCACTGGCACAACGATAATGTTCGCAAACGCGGGTGTTAACTGCGTTCGTCACATAATGGCGTCGGACACAAAAGCTCGATTTTGTTCCCTGGAACAAAATCGTAGACAATCAGGCGCGGGACGCCGCCAAAGAAGCGGAACATGCGCACATGCGAGCCAATCCAGTCCGGCAAGGTCTGGCTCCAGGTCGCCTCGGCAAAGGCGTAGCTCGATGCGCCGAGTACCCCGAGAAAGATCTCGGCCTCGCGGATCTCGCCGGTCTTGCGGTCCACGATCGGCAGCTTCTTACCGGAATAGTCGACGAATACCTTGTCACCGGCGACATGCTTCTGGCGCATCGTTGGCGTCAGGCGCCGCTCGAAGCCTCTAAACAGGTCACAGAATCTGCTGTAAGCGTAACCTTTAGGATGAACGGCCCGATACTCCTCCCACAGGATCGACAGCGTCACGCCCGGCTTCTTCAGTTCGACCGTCAGTGCTCCCCAGTCGGGCTCGGCGCGTCGGCGTATCCCTTGTTTGACGCCATGACGGGAGAAGAGCCGATGTTCGAGAACATCGTCAGTCAGCTCCGCAGGCAATGGCCAGGAAAGCCCGGCGGCAGTCGCTCGCTCTATGTTGTCCTGCACCGTACTGCGGGCGATTCCAAGCATGGTGGCAATGTCGCGAACGCTTATGCCGTCCGCACTTAGTCGAAGCAGTTGTCTCAATTGTCTCATGGTCAGCCTTCTTCGCTTCGGCATGCATCTCTCCTCTACCGGCGAGGAGATGCATGCCCAGGTTGCTGACCCAAAGGCACTATCCAGGCTTCAAAACTGTCCGGTTTTTAATCGGAATCGCGTCCGGTCAATTCTCGGAATCGCGTCCGGCTTTTGATCGGAATGCCGTCCGGTAAATCGTCGGAATCTGCAATCGGCTGCGCAACCCCCACCAGCTCCGCCGATCGCCCGTTGCTCACTCCGCGCCCTATGGCGTATCATCAACATTGATGCCACAGTCAGAAATGGGTGCCGTCGACTTTGAAACTGCAGCTCAGGTAGGAAACCTTCTGGAGGGCTATGCCAAAGATTATTGATGTTGAGCTGACCCGACTTCGCATCGCCAAGGCAGCAGGTAAGGCGATAGCTGCAAAGGGCATTTCCGCAGTTACGATGATCGATATCGCCAATGCCGCGGGCGTAACGACGGGAATGATTACCCATTACTACGAAGGCAAGGCGGACATTATCGCGGCTGCCTTGCGCGTCCCTTTTCTTAACATGGAACGCAAGATCGCACATCTGCTGGAACAAGGGGAAACCGATCTTGCCGTCCTTCTTGACGCTGCGATACCAGCGTCGAAATCTCATGTCGAGGATAGCGTAATCTGGGTGAATTTTTGGGGGGTCATTGCCGCCGATCCCGAATTTCACAAGCTCAACGCTACGCTGCATCGCGAGGGAAAGAAGATCTATGACCAAGTTATCAGGGCAGCTTGGTCGGAGAGTGAACATTGGCCGGCGCACGTCTTCGAGGCTGCGCTCCGCTCGATTATTACATTTGTGTTCGGGCTAAGTGCGGGCGGAGTGACAAACCGGGCGGTCTGGACAGCTTCCGTTTTGCGCTCCCAACTAGAGATACACTTGGGCATGGTTCGAAATTGGGCGCAACAACAGGCGCTTATGGCTTGCGATAACCAGAATAGAGTCAAAAAAATAAAAGGATAGGTTACCCGCGCTGGCGCTACAGTTGGTGGGCCCGGATTGCAGGCCACCTTGACACGGGAAATTTTGCTAAGCCAAGTCGCAGGCTGAACTGGCCCCTGCACCTGTTACCTGACCGGCGGCGGGAGAGTGCCGGACTGGGGTTCATTATAAATAACAGTCAATACGCCAAACGCCTACCGCGCCGACCACTAACCTAGTTGACGAGGTGGTCTAGATCCGCACCTCCCCAGGATACTCCGCAGCCTGCGTACCCCTCCGGTGAGGCTTTGCCGGAGGGTTACCAGCCTGCGCGAACTGGGTTATTGAAACGCCCGTCACTTGGCGGAAACGTCAGGAAACCAACTCACTAAGCCGGCCGTGAACGAGATGCCCCATTCGTCTTCAGCGCCCAACCCTCCATCGGGACTGGCCAGGAAGTGACTGCTAAATCTGAGAAGGATGGACCTAGCCGCGCTTGACGAGCGTCGTCTTAATATATAATGGTCATTTTATTTCCGAGGGCCGGCGATTGGGACCAAGCCATCCCAGTATTCATATTCGTCTCTTTTCGCAAGTATCCCCACGAAGCGGGGGGAGCGAACAGAACTCTTGATGTAAAAAGGACAGGATAAATGGATCTGGGGCTGGAGAACAAGCGTGTTCTGATTACGGCAGGTGCTGCCGGTATTGGAAGGGCTGTAGCAGAACGCTTTGCTGCCGAGGGAGCAAAAGTGCTCGTCTGCGATATTGATTCCGCGGCGATCAAGAGCGTTCAGCCCGGCACTGGTATCGATGCGATCGCCGCTGACGTTTCGAGGTCAGAATCGGTCGCTCAGCTTTTCGAGGAAGTTGATCGCCGCCTGGGCGGACTGGATATCTTAATCAATAATGCTGGCACCTCTGGTCCGTCGAAGCCGGTTGAAGCTGTGACTGACGACGAATGGAGGGCGACCCTCGCCGTAAATCTGGATGGCGCCTTTTACTGTGCTAGAGCAGCCGTGCCGTTCATAAAGGCGGCCGGGGGCGGATCCGTCATAAACATGTCTTCAACCGCTGGCTTCTTGCCTTATTCGCTGCGCTCTCCTTATTGCACCGCTAAATATGGCGTTATCGGGCTTACCGACGTCATGGCAATGGAGTTGGGCCAGCACAACGTCAATGTCAACGCGATTTGCCCGGGTGCTGTTGATACACCCAGATTGGAACGGGTGCAGCTTATGGCGGCGCAATCGCGCGGAGTGCCAATTGAGCATATCAAGCAGGCAGAGCTCAAACTGTTTTCGATGCGAAGACTGGTGAGCGTCCATGAAATCGCAAGCATAATTCTATACCTTTGCGGCTCTCATGGCCGGATTATTTCTGGACAGTCTATCGCGATTGACGGTCAAACGATATCCTCTGAATACTGAATGACAACTGGTTTGATCAGTGCGGCAGCGTGTTAAATCGCACCGCCGATGATACTTGTGCTAGCCTAAGGAGAAGATCAATGGCGCTATCAATGAACCGAGAAGTCTTTATCACTTGTGCCGTGACCGGCTCAGGTGATACCGCGCCGAAGTCTCGTCACGTACCACGTTCGCCGAAAGAAATCGCAGCGGCGGCTGTTGAGGCTGCAAAGGCTGGTGCCGCGGTTGCTCATATCCATGTCCGCGATCCTGAGACCGGGGCGCCGTCTCGGCGGAACGACCTTTACAAGGAAGTGGCAGACCGCATTCGGCAGGCGGAAACCGACATCGTGCTCAATTTTACAGCAGGAATGGGCGGCGACCTGATATTTGGTAGTGTCGAGCAGCCGTTTCCACTCTCTCCAGCTAGTGACGTTGTGGGCGCCTCTGAACGCTTCAGCCACATCGTCGAATGCAAGCCAGAGATTTGTACGCTCGATTGCGGCTCAATGAATTTCGACCTTGGCGATTTCATTATGGCGAACACGCCATCGACACTTCGCGCGCTGGCCAAGATGATGACTGATTTCGGTGTTCGTCCGGAGATCGAAGTTTTTGATACGGGACAGTTGTGGCTCGCCAAGCAACTTGTCCAGGAAGGCTTGATTGAAAACCCTGTGTTGGTCCAGCTTTGCATGGGAGTCCCGTGGGGTGCCCCTAATGACCTCAACACATTCATGGCGATGGTGAACAGCGTCCCCCCGGATTGGACCTTTTCCGCCTTTTCGATTGGACGTGACGCGATGGCTTACCCGGCGGCGGCCGTGCTGTCAGGGGGCAACGTCCGCGTCGGGCTCGAAGACAATCTGTATGTTGCCAAAGGTCAGTTTGCAACCAACGGCCAGTTAGTCGAGAAGGCCGTCAACGTCGTCGAAAATATGGGCGCCAGAATCATCGGCCCCGAGGAAGTCCGTCAGAAACTTAAACTAACCAAGCGGTAAGGGCATGCTTCTAGGACAGCAGGTCATCGCGACCTGCTTCCTCGGAATATGCTCATCCCAGACTCAATGAACTGGCAATTCGGAAGGTAAACCACAAATGGGTACGATCAGTAGTGCGGCTTGTATTGGGGGGGGCACTATAGGTGGAGCTTGGGCTGCGCGCTTCTTGCTTGCCGGCATCGATACCAGGATCTTCGATCCACACCCGGAGGCTCAGCGGCTCTTGTCAGAGGTTCTGGCGAATGCCAGGCGCGCGTATGGGATGCTAACGAGCGCGCCGCTCCCCACCCAAGGCACTCTAAGTTTCAGTGATTCTCTCGAGGGCGCAGTGCGAGGCGCAGAGTGGATTCAAGAGAGTGTGCCGGAGAAGCTCGATCTCAAGCGCAGCGTGCTGGCCCAGATCGACGCTGCCGCCAATCCCAAGGCGTTGATTGGCTCCTCGACTTCTGGCCTGATGCCGACCGATCTCCAGCGCGACATGAAGCATCCAGAGCGCATGTTCGTCGCTCATCCTTACAACCCCGTGTACTTGCTCCCGCTGGTCGAGCTCGTTGGCGGGAAGAAAACCACGAGAGCGGTACTTGATAACGCCAAGGCCAAGCTTGCGACTGTCGGCATGACGGGAATGATCATCAACAAGGAAATTGAAGCCTTCGTGGGCGACCGACTTCTGGAAGCCTTCTGGCGTGAAGCCCTCTGGCTAATCAAGGACGACATCTGCGATACCGAAACGCTTGATAACGTAATGCGCTACTCGTTTGGTCTTCGCTGGGCGCAGATGGGCCTGTTCGAGACGTACCGCATCGCTGGCGGTGAAGCTGGTATGCGCGACTTTCTTTCCAAGTATGGTCCTAGCCTTTCTTGGCCATGGACCAAGCTGACCGATGTCGTCGACCTCGACGCCGGCCTTGTTGAAAAGATCGCGGCCCAGTCTGACGCCCAGTCGGGCCAGCGTGGCTTTCGAGAGCTCGAACGGATTCGTGATCAGAATCTGGTTGGAATCCTGCAGGCGCTAAAAGCCGGTGATGAGGGACGTGGCTGGGGTGCCGGAAAGTTGCTGGCTGACTTCGAGGCGCATCTATGGAAGGCCGCGCCGAAACTTCAGGCCAATCCCAGTAACGAGCCATTGAAACTTCTCGAAGTGAATGTTCCTTCCGCTTGGATCGACTATAATGGCCACATGACCGAATACAGGTACACCCAGTGCTTCGCCGACGCGTCGGAGGCGCTTCTTCAAATGGTCGGCGTCGACACGGACTATGTGAAAGCCGGCCACAGCTACTATACGGTGGAGACCCACATTAGGCTCGTTGCTGAGGCAAAGCTTGGGGACGCATTATATGTCAAAGCGCAACTCCTGCCGTCGGACGGCAAAAAGATCCATACCTTCATGTGGCTATATCGAGCTTCCGACGACACCCTACTGTCGACTTACGAGCACTTACTGCTCCATGTTTCGTCAAAGGAGAGTCGCTCAGTTCCCCCGCTGCCAGAGGTGATGAGCAAGCTCAAGCCTCTGATCGAGGCGCACGCAGTGCTCCCGGCTCCCGATGGGGCGGGACGGTCGGTTGGGCAGAGGAAGTGATCTGTCGCGCGTAAACTCGCGGACGGGCGGATTTTCCTTGCGGCGCTGGATTTGGGCCGGCAGTGGCGTCAGTGTGCGGATCATCAATCGAACTGGCTTAGGCGAGCGGCAAGCTTAATAACCGAGTCGTCGTATCCATGCCTTTCAAGCACAACGCCAGCCGCCGCCGTCGCATTGGCAAGATAAAATTCAGGGTGACGAACTGGCAGGAGTATGAGGCGGGACTTTGGCGGCGCTGCAGCTTGACCTTGTGGCTGACCTCGGAGGTGATCGCCATGTGGATTGCCCCATGCCGATCGACGCCAGGCGGCCAGCCCCGCTATTCTGATCTGGCGACCGAAACCGCCTTGACGCTCGGCCTGGTGTTAGGCCTGCGGCTGCGCCAGACGGAAGATTTGCTTGGATCGGTGCTGCAATTGATGGGCCTGGATCCCGGCGTGCCCGACCATACGTTTACTTTTATATGATTTAGGTGTCGAGCCTGGGCTGGCTGTTTCAGACTGTTGCCATCAGCTGGCTCATGGCAACCATCTCAAGCTCCGAAGTTATGGTCGCCCTGGTGCAGGCCGCCACGACGCTGCCCGTCTTCCTATTGTTGATCTTTGCCGGCGCCATTGCCGACAATTTCAGCCGGCGCCCTGTCATGGCGATCGGCTGGTGCGTGATAGCATCGTCGTCGATGATGCTGACCGCGTGACCGCAGTTGTGGGGATCGGGTTCTACACCCACGCGGCTGATCCTCGCATGCAGCTGTCTGGCCGGATGCGGGGCTGCTTTCACCGATCCGGCTTGGCACGCTTCGGTTGGCGACATTTTGCGAAAGCGCGAAGTTCCCGCCGCCGTCACGTTGATCTCGGTCGGCTACAATGCCATGCGAAGCGTGGGTCGCGCATTCGGTCGCGTCGTTGTCGCTTCCTTCGGACCGCTGATGGCCTTTGCCCTGGCGACGCTGACCGATTTCGCGATGCCTTGGGCCATTGGCCTCTGCAAATGGAGCGGCTGGTCTTCGCCTCTTCCGCGAGAGCCTTTGACCCCCGCCATTCATGACGGCGCGCGTTTCAAGGCGCTGTCGGGAGAGATCAAGGCGGCAATCGCGCGCGGGAACGAACTCAAAACTGGATAAAAACTGAGGGCAAGGTCAGCGGTCGAAATTGAGTCTCGCCGCTAAAACTAAGGGTTGTTACCCTACACGAGCAGGGCCTGCTTGGCTCGGTTCTTCCATCATCCCAAAAGCTGCACGCCACCGTCCGCTACCACAATTTCGCCCGTTATGTACGGCGCGCCTGCCGCTAGGAAAGCAATGAGTTCAGCGTACTCATCGGGCTGACCGACGCGCTGAAGCGGAACAGCCGTTCGCGCATACTCCTCTTGGTCTCCGAATGAGCATTCCCAAGGCGAATTTACCATCCCCGGCGCTATGCCGTTGACCCTCACCCGCGGCGCCAAAGCCTTGGCCAAATGTTTTGTGAGATGAACCAGTCCTGCCTTCGCGCAAGCATACGCCGTGCTACTGCCGTTACACGCAAATGCGCTTGCGGATACCGTATTGACTACTGAGCCGTGGCGTTCGACCAGTGCGGTACGAGCAGCCTTGGTCATCCAAAATGCACTCATTAAATTGACATCCAACATCTTCTTCCAGAATGCGGGTGTCAGAGCATCAAAATCGTCGACAGGGATCGGCAATTTCGTGCCAGGAGCTCCTGCATTATTAATCAGATAATCAAGGCCGCCGAGCTGAACCAGGGCAGAAGAGACAATCTGTGCGGCGGAGTCTGCCTGGCTGACGTCACCGGGCGCGCTGTACACATTAAGGCCCTCGCCCCTTAATCTTGCTACCTCCGCGCCCAGCTTCTCGTTTGTGCCGAGGTCGTTCATCGCAACACTAGCTCCGCACCTTGCAAGCCTGGTCGCAGTCGCAAGACCGATGCCAGAAGCCGCTCCCGTGACAATGGCTTTTTTGTTGCGCAGATCAAAGTTGATCATGTATATCCTTTCAAGTTACTACCTACTTCTTTTCAGATCAGTGGCTGCTGACGCTTTTTCAGTTCGCAGCCTGTTGTTGATGCTTAATCCGCACGAGGGGCTGTCCAGCAAAGCGACATCATGTCGACCAAATCATTTATATGGAATGGATGTAATATAATCGATAGCTCACAGTCAAGTTGGTCGCCGTGGTTAGCGAGCGGTCCTCTGAGCGTTTTGCCGTTGATAAGTTCGCGCTGACTAGCAGGTCGGACGACTTGCGTCTCTGCGCTGATCTTGTTCGGCATGAGATTGAGCAGCCAAACCGCAACGGGCGGATATCCTGCCGTATAGCTTCCGCCTCGCGTATGACCAGGACGCTCTTGTGCTTCTAGAGTTCGGCGGGCGGGAGATCGTCGGAATCTTGTTCGGCATGCAAAAGCAAACGTTTGCCTTCGAGCTTTTATGTAGGCGGCGGCAAACTTGAGCCGTATGCCGAGTTTGTCCGCTTGCGATTGGCCCAGACCGGCGAACTGACACTGGATGGGACTTGCGTCTGAAGCTGGAGGGGCGTGGGGGGCGTGAATCGCCGCACCGCAAGCCTGCGGCTTTCTGACTCCGTAGTATTAGAGGAGTTTCCGGTCTTGTCACCCTCAGCTCTTGGCACGCGTTACCTCCTTGATCGCGGGGAGCAGTGACTTCAGATCGACTGAAACGTCGCTGACAAGCGATAACTGAGGCGATATCCCTATCCCGATCAGGCGCTTGCCGATCATGTAGGTCCGGGCGTCGTTTATTGCGTCGACGCCCAGAAGGATGTTGCCCTTGTAGTACCAGAAGCTGGCAGCCGCACCTTCGCTGGAGCGCGTGATGATGCGTTCATAACCAGTGTTCAGTCCAGTGATCTGAAGCTTAACGTCGTATTGGTCGGACCAAAACCAGGGCTTTGCCTCATAGGGTTTCCCGGCGCCGATCATATTCTCGGCCACTAGTTCGGCATGGTCGATCGCGTTACCTACGCTTTCGAGCCGGATGCGGCCGCCCTTGTATGGAAACGACGCGCAGTCGCCTGCGGCCCAGACGCTCGGGTCCGAGCTCCGACCATATTGGTTCGGCTTCTGCGATGGATAACCCGGTCCGGCCGCTGGCGACTTAACAGCTCTCCATCATCACATAAAGTCATTGGACGCATTACATTTTTGGGCGCTTCCTAACGCTTTGAGATGTGTTACCCCAGTGCCGTGACGGTGAAGAGCCCCGCACATGCTGAAGCATCCATGCGGGCTTGGCAGAACGTTTGTCTATCTGGTTAATGCGACGGGCTCAACACGCTTCGCGTTGTCCCAGCAACTAGAAAAACGGGAGGAGAACTACTGTGAGCGAATGGGGTAAAATGATTACGCCAAACCGAAGAGAAATCCTTAAATCCGCGGCCGGAGTCGGCGCTTTGGCGATCTCGTCGTCGACCGGAATTCTACCAGTGTTCGCTGAAGATCCCGCCCCCAAGAAAGGCGGCCACTTCAAAATTGGGATCGGAGGAGGTTCGCCTTCCGATTCCCTCGATCCTGCAACCTACACGAACTCATACACAGAATTGTTTGGCAAGACCCTGCATGGCTATCTTACACAGATAGACGCTGACGGGAAGCTTGGCGGCGAGCTCGCCGACTCTTGGGATGTGACGAAGGACGCCAAAACCTGGACCTTTAAGCTGCGGAAAGGCGTCGAGTTCCATAACGGCAAAAGCCTGGATGCCAAGGATGTCATTGGTTCGATGAATCACCACCGCGGAGAGCAATCTAAATCAGCCGCGAAAGGCATTCTTGCCTCGGTCGACGACATCCGTGCGGACGGTCCTGAGACGGTCGTTTTCGCCTTAAAAGAAGGGAACGCAGACTTTGCGTATCTTCTTGAGGACTTCCATTTGGCCATTGTCCCGGTGAAGGATGGAAAGGCGGACGTGTCCGGAGTTGGAGCCGGAGGCTATGTGCTCGATCAGATCGACTACGGCGTCAAGGGCACAGGCAAACGATTCGCCAACTATTGGAAATTGGAGGCCGCGTGGTTTGACTCCTTCGAGGCTCTTTCCATCCAAGATGCCACGGCGCGCACCAATGCGTTGACGACGGGGCAAATCCACGCGATGGACCGATGCGATCTGAAAACACTCCATCTATTGGAGAGGAATAAAGATCTGGAGATTACATCCCTCGCCGGGACCCAATTCTACTTGCTGGCCATGCTTTGCGACGTCGCCCCGTTCGACAACGTAGACGTGCGACTGGCGTGTAAGTATGCGATCAATCGGCAGCAACTTCTAGACACCTTGCTGCAAGGACACGGAAAACTTGGTAACGATAACCCAATCGGGCCTGCGTATCGCTATTTCGACAAGGATTTGCCACAACGCGAATTTGACCCGGATAAGGCCCGGTTCCATCTGAAGAAGGCTGGCTTTTCGGAGTTGAAAGTCAGCCTGTCTGCCGCAGATGCTGCATTCGTTGGCGCAGTCGACGCTGCAGTGCTTTACCAGCAGGACGCCACCAAAGCCGGCATCAGTATTGATGTGGTTCGCGAGGCTAATGATGGCTACTGGGACACGGTTAACATGAAGAAACCGTTTTCCGCGAGCTACTGGCTAGGCCGGCCTACCGCTGATTGGATGTTCTCTATGGGTTATGCCGCTAATGCTGCATGGAATAACTCTCGTTGGAAGAACGCCCGTTTCAATGAACTGCTGGTGACCGCGCGGTCCGAGCTTGATGACAAAAAGCGTCAAGGGATGTACTCAGAAATGCAAAGCATTTGCAGGGACGATGGCGGAGAGGTGATCCCGGTCTTCGCTAACAACGTCAACGCGCTGTCGAAGAAAATCGGCCACAAGAAGATCGCTCCCAACTGGGATTTGGACGGGTTGCGTTGCGTAGAGCGGTGGTGGTTCGCCTGATGCTTGACTTGACGCAGCGTTGAGATGGCTTCGATCTCTAAGATTATCGGTCAGCGCGTCGCTTTGGGCGCGCTGACCCTATGGATTGTTTCTCTGATTGTATTCGCCGGAGTACAATTTCTGCCCGGTGATATAGCCACTGAAATGCTTGGGCGGTCAGCAACCCCCGAGACAGTAGCCGCATTCCGCAAAAGTCTTGGCCTGGACCTGCCCCTTTATCTGAGGTATCTCCATTGGCTCGGAGACGTGCTCCAAGGACATTTGGGAACGGCGCTCTCCAACGGCCGGGATATCGGCGAACTGATCCGACCAAGGTTATTCAACACTCTGTTCTTGGCGCTAGTCGCCGCTACGTTGGCGGTGCCTCTAGCTCTGTTAACCGGCCTACTTGCGGCGCTTTATCGCAACACATTCCTTGATCGCATCATCAATGTTTTTACGCTTACCGCGATTTCATTTCCGGAATTCTTCATCGCGTATATCCTCATCTTAGTCTTGGCGGCGAACGCTGGCATCTTCCCCAGCCTTTCTGATGTTGATTCCACGACCAGCTTTGCCGGGCGCCTAAGTGCTGTCGCCCTGCCTGCCCTTACTCTAACGCTGGCGGTTCTGGCCCATATGGCGAGGATGACGAGAACGGCGATCATCAATCTGCTTTCAAACCAATATATTGAGACAGCGCGGCTGAAAGGCCTGCCAGAATGGAGAGTGCTTGTTCGACATGCGGTGCCAAACGCTTGGGCGCCGATCGTCACAGTGATTGTGCTCAATTTGGCATACCTGATCACTGGGGTAGTCGTTGTCGAAGTCGTGTTTGTCTACCCGGGCCTCGGGCAATTGATCGTCGATTCGGTACAAAAGAGAGACATTCCCGTTGTACAGGCCTGCAGTCTGATCTTCGCGGCAACTTACATCCTGCTCAATCTCACGGCCGACGTCGTGTCGATCATAAGCAATCCGCGCCTTATGCATCCGAAATGATGGGCCCTCGTGAACAGCCGATGAGTGAAGCAAATGGCAATCATTGATCCGCGAGCAATTCTTATATCAACAGCCAGGGGGGTTGCCTCGGCGCCCCTGAGTGCAAAGTTCGGGATAGTAGTCCTGGCGACATACGTCCTGGCGGCTTTGTTGGCCCCGCACATGACTCCTTATGGTGAAGCCGAGATTGTCAGTGCGCAATTTGAACCATGGAGTTCCAAGTTCTGGCTTGGCACCGACAACCTGGGGCGTGATATGTTAACACGACTTGTATTCGGTGCTCGCAACACGATCGGCATCGCGTTTTTAACGACTTGCGTCGCGTTCGCCATTGGCGCCTCCGCCGGCTTGGTAGCTGCCACCTTTGGGGGATGGCCTGATCAAATCCTGTCGCGTCTGGTGGATGTTCTGATGTCCATACCACAGCTGATCTTTGCGCTGCTGCTGCTTTCCATTTTCGGCACCTCCGTCTCCGCGATGGTTCTCGTCATTGCTGTGCTGGACTCGACGCGCGTTTTTCGGCTCACTCGGGCCGTAGCGATCAACGTTGCGGTTTTGGACTATGTCGAAGCGGCAAGGCTCCGCGGTGAAAGATCAACCTGGATCATGACACGCGAGATTTTGCCGAACATAGCGCCTACTCTTGTAGCTGAGTTCGGCCTCCGGTTTTGCTTTGTATTCTTGCTAATTAGCGCGTTGTCATTCCTTGGACTTGGAATGCAGCCGCCTACAGCCGATTGGGGTTCGATGGTCCGTGATTCCGCAGGCTTAATTTCTTACGGTGACATAACTCCACTTCTTCCAGCCGGTGCAATTGCTCTACTGGCGGTAGCAGTAAATTTAGTTGTGGACTGGTTCCTGCACTCAGCAAGTGGGCTAAAAGAGGAGTGAGCTCGCTCGCGAGCGCTGACCTCCTGTTTTAGGCGAACTCAATCGCCGGGCCGGTTGCGCAGCCGCTTCCTCGGGAGCACTCTATGAAGCGGAATGTCGCATTCATTCTTTGTGTCTCGCCGATCGTAGCGCCCAAGGTTAAATAGCCGGCGACCTGGCATCAACAAAGCGGACGCAGCAAATGTCGAAGGAATATTCATGGCCGGACAAGTCGGGTAACGCGCCGATCTCTACGGCTGCGCAAGCCAGTCGGCCCGAAAAGCCAAACACGTTGCTCAACATACGCAACCTCCGGATTGAAGCGAAGGTCTGCCCGCCGGGGGAGAGCCCAAAGAATGTGGTTCTGGTCCAAGACGTTTCGTTGACGCTGAAACGGGGCAGGGTTCTGGGGCTGATTGGTGAGTCCGGCGCAGGCAAGTCGACGATAGGTCTGGCCAGCATGGGTTACGGCCGTGGCGGGGTTACAATAACTGGCGGCGAGGTCATCCTCAACGACCGTGATATTCTGAAGGTCGGCCCAAGTGGCATGCGCAAACTCCGGGGCCGCGAGGTCTGCTATGTTGCGCAGTCGGCCGCCGCCGCATTCAACCCCGCCCAAGGGCTGATGGACCAGGTAGTGGAGGCGGCGCTGCTGCACGGCATGGCAACCCGCACCGAAGCTGAGAAGCGGGCGATTGCACTGTTTAAAAAACTTGGCCTTCCTGACCCCGTGAACATCGGCAAACGTTTCCCCCATCAGGTCTCAGGCGGTCAGTTGCAGCGCGTCATGACGGCCATGGCGCTTTGCTCGGAGCCTGACCTCATTGTCTTCGACGAACCCACCACGGCGCTCGACGTTACCACACAAATTGACGTGCTGGCTGCGATCCGGGACGCCATTCGTGATACCGGCGTCGCCGCACTCTACATCACTCACGACTTGGCGGTCGTGGCGCAGGTCGCGGACGAGATTATGGTACTGCGTCACGGCAGGCTCGTGGAGCGGGGTATGACGCAGCAGATCATAAATGACCCGACCGAGCAGTACACGCGAGCCCTCGTTTCGGTGCATCATATTGATCATGAACAGAAGGTTTTCGGTTCTGCGCCTGTCCTGTCTGTCAAAGGCGTGACAGCAGGTTACGGCGACGGAGCAATCAAGGTCTTACGCGATGTTTCCCTAGACCTTCATACCGGACAGACGCTCGCTGTGGTCGGTGAATCGGGCTCGGGTAAATCGACGTTGGCGCGAGTGATCACCGGGTTGCTGCCGCCTTTGGCAGGTAGCATCCAATTCGACGGGCGCGATCTTCCCCGTAAGCTGGCCGAGCGGTCGAAGGAGGACCTTCGTCAACTGCAGATGATCTATCAAATGGCGGATGTTGCGATGAATCCGCGCCAGACCGTTGCAACGATCATCGGTCGGCCGCTCGAATTCTATTTCGGGATTCGTGGTGCAGAGCGCGATAGGCGCGTAGCCCAACTGCTTGACAAGATCGAAATGGACAAGAGCCTTGCCGACCGGTATCCAGCGGAGCTGTCGGGTGGCCAAAAGCAGCGCGTTTGCATCGCGCGGGCGCTGGCGGCAGAGCCGAGGCTGATCATCTGTGACGAGGTGACCTCGGCACTCGACCCCTTGGTCGCAAATGGCATCTTGAAGCTGTTGCTGCAGTTGCAGAAGGACGGGGGAGCAGCCTATCTCTTCATCACCCACGATCTTGCAACGGTGAAATCGATCGCCGATTCGATCTCTGTGATGTATCGCGGGCAAGTGGTCCGCTACGGGACGACGGGGCAGGTTCTCGCCCCACCGTTCGATCCCTATACCGATCTTCTCCTGTCTTCCGTTCCAGAGATGGAGGTCGGCTGGTTGGACAAGGCTATCAGTTCCCGACGCATGGAAAGCGGTGGGAGCTAGAGCAAATCCAGCGATCGATGAATCGATTGTGATGTGACAGATGCTTTCTCGGATGATTCAAGGTCCCCTTTGATGAGGTGGATGATGGCGAGAGCGCTGAGCGAGGATCTTCGGTCCCGGGTTTTGAAGGCTTCCGACGAGGGCATGTCGGGGCGGCAGGCGGCGGCCCGGTTTGGCGTCGGGATATCGAGTGCGATCCGTTGGGTCGCGCGCGCCAAGCTCGGCGAGCGAACGCCCCGGCCGCAGGGCTGGCGGCGAGGTTCAAGTCTCGATGCGCATGAAGCCTTCATCGTCGGGCTGATCGAGGAGCGCAAGGACATCACGCTGGACGAGATGGTCGAGCGGCCGGCCGCCGAGCGGTCGGCACGCATCAGCCGCAGTGCCTTGAGCGCCTGGCTTGGCAGGAACTGGGTGCGCCGCCGAGAGATGCCGCTCCCCTTGGCGGCACGAGCGCCATCGATGACATGGCGCTGTCGGACGAGGCGCTCGAGGCCTGGATGGCCGCCAAGGCCAACCCCCGCCCGCTGGTGCGGACCATGTCGGCGCTGGATGGCTTCGTAACGGCATCGGTCACCGGGCCGCGGTTTGCGGACCCGCACGACTGGATGTGCCCGGTCATGGCCAAAGGCTCTGCTACCGATCACGCCGTGTTTGCCAGCCTCGCCAGGATCCACAACCGGATCAACGAGACGCTGTTCGACAAACCGCAGGATTATGCGCCCCGCTTCACCACCAAACCCAGCGGCGGCATCGACCCACGGCCGTGGTACCAGGGGTTCTACGCGGCCAGGACTCTCAACATCAAACGCTGGAAACGGCTACTCGACCTCAACAACCCCAACCATGGCCTGCTGCTGCCGATCCTGATCTGCTGCCGATCCTGATCTATTGCGTCGACAAAACGGGTAGGCCTGTCCACCCAGGCCGGAGCCCGAGACCGCGCACTTCATCAAGCACGAGGCATACAAAGACATCGCCCTCTTCATCCCCGCCCTTCGCGAAGTCCACTACGTCACTTGCTATGATAACCCGCGGTAATCGGATTTGTTGCAACGTTTTTGTTACTCGCGGCAAGGGATCCTTTGACCATTTCGGAGGATTGCGATGTTTGAAGGCCGCCAGTTCGACCGTACGCATCCGAGGGCGGCCGCTGGATTGGGTCGTGCGCGCGAGCGCAGGCGGCGCTATGATGGTGGCGCGTAAGGTTCAAGCAGCTTGCTAATCAGCAGCGGTTATTCAGGCTCGCGCAGCCTTTTCCACTCCCATGGGAGGAGTTCGTGCAGGCGCAGGGTGGGGTGAGCTGGAATCCGGGCGAGAACGTCGCCAAGCCATGCTTTGGGGTCGACGTCATTGAGGCGGCAGGTTGTGATCATTGTCAGCATGACGGCGGTTCGGTCGGCGCCACGCTGGCTACCGGCGAATGTCCAATTCCGTCTTCCCAGAGCAATGCCTCTCAATCCGCGCTCAGCGGCGTTGTTAGACAAGCAGATCCTACCGTCGTCGAGGAAGCGGGCGAAGTCGGTCCAGCGGGAGAGCATATAGTTCATCGGTTTCAGGACCTCGGAGGAGCGAGAGAGAGTCTCGCGCTCGCGCAGCAACCATGCGTGCATGTCGTCGAAGAGTGGCTTGCTCGTATGCTGGCGCACGGCGCGCCGCTCGGCGGCGATCTTGCCGTTGATGGCGCGCTCGATCTCGAACAGTGCGTCGAGCCGCCTGACGGCCTCCAGCGCGATCGGGGAGATGGGCTTGCCATTCTTTCTTGCCCTCGCGGGCGTTTTCTCGATGTCGGCCAGCTCGAAGAAGCCCCTTCGGGCGTGCGCAAAGCAGAATGCCGGTGTGAGCGGCTGGTCTCGTCGAACAGCGCGTTGAGGCCGCTATAGGCAATCCGCCTGCGGAATGCCTTGCCAATTGGCCAGGTGCTTCTGCGGATGCGCGCCGCGCCGGTCACTCGAGGCGTAGTATAGTAGAGTGCGGCCGGCGGCGCGGTGCCCGCGAAGGGTTGGTCTGTAGCGCGGCGATTATGGAGACCGGTCGGCGGCGATTATGATGGCCGGTGGGAGGCAGCGCCGAGTGGTGTGATTTGGGTATCACCGGGTCGGCTGTCTGGCAACTGGCCAGCGACAATTATCGGAGTTGTAATTGTCGCTGGGGCATCGTGACGGGCGGGAGGCGGCCGCGGATCTGCGGCGAGTAATTGTCGGCACCGGCAATTACGATGACCGGTTGTCCGGGTCTTCTGGCTGATCGTCGACGTTTTGCATGCCGGCGCCGCGGGCGACGGCGGCTCGCTTACGATAGCTCTCACCGTTCATCTCGATGATAGTGGAGTGATGCACGAGCCGGTCTATGGCCGCGACCGTCATGGCGGGACCTGGAAAAACGTCCGACCATCCGGAGAAAGGCTCGTTGGCGGTGATGGCGATTGAGTGTCGTTCGTATCGGTGAGCGATGAGCTCGAACAGGGCACTGGTCTCCACCTGGTCCTTTCGGACGTAAGAGAGCTCATCGAGTACGATGAGGTCGTACTTGTCGAGTTTGTCGAGCATCGAGGGGAGACTGAGCTCGCGGCGAGCGGCCTGAAGCTTCTGCACCATATCGGTGGTTGTGGAAAACAGGACGCGGCGACCGGCATCGATGAGGGCGTGGCCGATGGCGGCGATCACGTGAGTCTTGCCGGTGCCGCTCTGACCGAAAATGAGGATGTTGCCGCCGCTTTCGATCCAGCCTTCGCCTGTGGCCAGGGAAAGCAAATGGGGCTTTCGGATTCCGGAAGGGAAGTCGAAATCGAAAGTGGCGAAGGTCTTGCCGGCCGGCAAGCCGGACTGTTCGCGATGGCGCTGGATGCGTCGAGAGGCGCGCTCGGCCATTTCGATCTCGAGCAGGCAGGCGAGAAGGTTGGCCGCGGGCCAGCCATCGCGATCGGCGGTGTCGGTGAGATGCTTCCAGTTGCGGCTGATGCTGGGCAGACGCAGTGCCGATAGCAGGGTGGGCAGCACGGCGGCGGCCTGAACCTTGGTCCTGCTCATCACAGCACCTGTGCGTTGGCGAGCAAATGGTTGTACCCGGCGAAATCGGGCGGCGGGATGGTGACGTCGACACGGCTTCTGACCGTGGGCAGGAACTCGCTCTTCAGCTTGGCGACATTGGGGAGTTTGCCTCTATCGAGCGCGGCCTCGATACGCAGGGCCAGAGCATCGACGCAGTTGCCGTTGGCGGCAATATCGAGGAGAGCGACCATGTCGCGGCAGGCCTGCCGGGCATCGAGAGCGGCATCGAGCGCCTGCCATGCGCGAGTATAGGCATGGGTGGGGAACAAGGCATTGCGGTAGACCAGATAGCGCAGAGCCTGGGGCTTGCGCTTCAAGTTGCCGATGAAGTGCCGGAAATCGATATTGTGTCCTCGCTCCGCATATTTGACGCGGACCCGGTCGGCAGTCATCACCTTGTCCGGGCCGAGGAAGAACTCAACCCGGTCATCATAGAGATGGGCATGGAGGCGGTAGCCGATGAGGCGCGAGGGTACCGAATAGGTGATACGGTCGACGCTGATGGTGCTGTTGCGGGTGACGTCTGCGCTGACCAGGGTAAAATCCGTGGTTCGCTTCGGCGGCAGCGGCTTGAGGACGCGGCGCTCGTCATCCACGAGCCTGGCGCGGCGTCGGTTCTGCTTGGCCACCTCCTGGTCGACGAAGCGGCGGTAGTCCTCGATGCTGGGGAAATCGCGGCTGCTCCGGCGGCGCAGGGCCTGATCGAGCCGTCGCTTCAGGTGGCCATTGGGAGCTTCGATTGAACCGTTCTCATGGGCGACACCTTTGTTGTTGCGCGTCGGCGTCATGCCATAATGTCGGCACAGGGCTTCATAGTTGCGGGTGAAATCGCGCTGGGCGTCGGCGTCGAGGTTCTTGTAGGCGGCCGATAACGAGTCGCTGCGGAGCTCGGCGGGTGCGCCTCCCAGCTTCCACAGCGCATCCTGCAGATGCTCGGACAGAGCGGTGAAGCTCTCTCCACCAAGTACGACCGCTGAATCCTCCCAGCCGCTGCTGGCGAGGCGAAAATGAAAGAGCCGATGGTCGAAGCGCTGGCCGGCGATGGTGACGTGCAAATCGTCAGCGACGGTGAAATCCAAGAGGCCTTGCCGGCCGCTCTCGTGATGCTGTGGGAAGAAGATCTCCTTCTCGCCCCCATTCAGGGCCCGCCACCGGGCAATCCGGCGCTCGAGGGTCCGCCTGACGCCATCGGGGACGGCGGCCTCCCCGAACTCGTCCTGCACGGTCTCGAAAATGGTGACGGAGAGGATGCCTGCGATCTTCAGCAGCTCCTCCACGCGTGGCCATATCTGTTCGAGGGGGTCAGGCCGGGTACGCCAGTGCCGCTCGCGCTTCTTCTGCGATGGCAGCTGCGGATTCTTGTCGATCCGGCGTGCACTACGTTCGCTGATACCGGCCTTGGCGGCCGCAACGGCCTGGGTGTGGTGACGACGCTGAGACATGTAACGATGTACCTGTTGATCGGTGATGTGGAGGCCAGGCATCGGTACCTATCGCTGCTATGTTCGATAGGTGTTCTGATACCACCACTCCACGCGCCCCGATCAGATCCCCTCGCAAGGGGCTTCTGTCGCGCCCGCCCGTCAGACCCGCTCTCCGGTCGGGGCTCCGCCCCTCCCTACGACCGGGCCCGACGGGCGACCCCACCGGCCATCATAGTCGCCGCTGAACCGGCCACCGTAGTTGTCGCCGCGCAGTTGGTCATCGCGCACGTAAATCCAGATTCGTCCGGTCGTGCACTTACCCTTCGCCAGGATGCGGATGGTGGTGTCATCGCCATGCAGGCGCTCGGCCGAGAGCACGTGCCTTTCGATCAGCTTGAAGATCGGCATAAGAGCGAAGGTCCCATGGCCGACCTGATCGGCCAGCGTCGTAATCGGCATGTCTGTCATCGGTCCTGCAATTCTCCCCGAAAGTGGGCTTTGAAAATTCCCTGATTGGCATGCCTTTCGGTTCATCCCGACAGGGTTTGTCGTGACGGAATGAACCGAGCCGCCATCGGCGTCATGTCCTCTGAGCGAGGGGGCGGCGATGATTCGACTTGGAGAGCTGATGATGATTCTGGAACTGCATCGACAGGGCGTCTCGATTACCGCCATCGCCAGGCGGACGGGGCGCGGCCCGTAGACCGTGCGCAAATATATCGAGCGTGGAGTCGAGGCGCCGGTCTACGGGCCGCGCTCGGTCGGCCGGCCAAGCAAGCTGACATCGTTATATGGACTTCCTGCGGGAGCGTGTGACGGCCTTTCCCGACCTCAGCGCGGCCCGTCTCACCCGCGAAATACGTGAACTCGGCTATGTCGGCGCCTACACCGCGGTAAAGCGCTACCTGGCTGCGATCCGCCCCGAGAATGGACCCAAGCCGTTCGAAGTGCGCTTCGAGACACCGGCCGGTCTCCAGGCGCAGGTCGACTTCGCCCGCTTCGCCGCAAGCGACAGGCGAGGTACGCCTTCAATCCTAATCCGTCCCTGGCCGAGCAGTTCGAAATCCTCGCCGCCTGGTTGGCCTCGCACCAGGCCTCTCTGCGCCCCAACCCAGATCCTTCCTGGCTCGGCCAGGATCATTGTGCCGCTTGTTGAGCCGCGGCGCAAGCAATCTCTAGAGCATCAAGTGGAGTAGGCACCAAGGCCGCGAGGTCTGTTTCATCAGATTCCAAAAACCCGGCCGCTGCCGCCGACGAAATGGACATCAGCATGGGAGGTTGGAAAGGGAACAGAGGCAGAGCCGAAAGCCGCGCGCGTTCCTCCTCAAAGCTACTCGGCAGATAAGGAATTGCTATGCTTTGCGCGAGGTGCGCGATGGAAAAGGCACTAATTCCCGACAGCTCGTAGCAGCGGCCGGCATGCCTAGCCGGATCGCCCAGCACCGCAAGCGCGGCTTCGGCCAGATCCGCTCTTGCAACGGCGGAAATCCGACCCTCACCAAAAGGCGTGGAAATCACCCCGTCCCGCGGCGCGGCGAGAGAGCCAATCAGTTCTGCGTAGAGACCATTGCGGAGGATGGTCCAAGCCATGCCGCTTTTCTGGAGCTCGCGTTCGGTCCAGCGGTGGGCCAAGGCAAAGCCGAGGTGGTCGCTCGCACAGGTAAGACTCGTGTAGACGACATGCTTCACACCCTGCGCGCGGGCAGCACCGAGAACGGCACCGTGTCGACGCATTATGCAATCGTCTTCGGCAGAGCCGGCCGAGATCAGGAGAACGGTCTCGGCGCCGGCGAAGTCAAGCGTATCAGGTCTGTCGAAGTCAATGTTCCGGTCAGCACCGGCGGCCCTGCTGCCGGTGAGAACCCCAATGCCCCTCTGCCGCGCCTGTGCTACGATCTGCGATGCCAACTGACCCGAGGCTCCGGTGATGAGAATCATGGCTTTTTCCTTTGATGGATGCAGTGATCAGGGCCGGCGAATGCCGTCGGCGATAATGCCTCCTTTCGCCGGCCTTCTGTGCAGTGACCTGTGAACACTTTACATAATGATGCCGAATTTGAATTTGAGCAGGAGAAGCAAAAGAGCCGCGCACAAAAGAAGGGATTTCACCGACGCGCGAATTTCTTGCCTCACATTAGCTGTGGCTGGTGTAAATAGGGTCTGTGGCATTAAGAATAGCTCTGCATTTGGCCTTCTTATCTGCTCGGTGTCCCTGATGCTAAGGCAGGATCTACGGGGCTTCCTCGCGATCACCAGCCGCTGGGTGGATACGCAAGTGTGGTCTGCTTCCGCCACGGCACGCTTTGGGACTACAGCCATAAACCTGGCGAAAACATTTCGAAAAATGCGATGCCGACTCGAAGCCACAGGCGATCGCGATCTCCACGATCGGCATGTCGGTCTGCTGGACCAAACGCTTGGCGCGGGCAAGCCTCAAGGTCATGTAGTAGCGCATCGGAGAGGATGAAACGGATCGCTCGAACAGCCGCTCAATCTGACGTCTGGAGCGGCCGACGCATCTGGCAATGTCGCGAAGGGGCAGCGGGTCCTCGACATGTTCCTCCATGATGCGGATGATCTCCGCCAGCGCCTTCGAAGTCACCATTTCGCTGCCGGTGATCGTCCATTGCCTGTCGCACGCCGAGCGCCAGTACCCTGCCGTGGTATGTCTGCAGACAGCCAGCGCGGTCTCCTTGCCGAGATGCTCGCTGATCAGATCCATGACGAGATCGAACGAGGCAAACTCCCCGGCGCAGGTGGCGAATTGCGAATCTCTGACGAACAGGCGGTCAGTTACCAGAAGACGCCCAAACGTCTCGCCAAGGGCGGCCCGCTTGTCCCAATGGATCGTACAGGCGCTGCCTTCGAGCACCCCACTTTCGGCCAGCAGCCATGTCGCGGTGCCTAGTGCTGCAAGCGGAGTGCCAAATCTCTTGCAAAGGCGGAGGATTCTGCTCAGCGAAGTCGACGCCTGGTCTTCGACCCGCTCACCAGCGCAGACCACAACCATGCTGGGTGCCTTGCAGGCCTGGATACTCTCCGCGATCCCTCCAAAGTCGCCGGCGACCGCGAGGCTGAAGCCGCTGGCGCATTCCACTGGCTGTCCGTCTGAACTGAACAGCGTCCATTCGAAAAACCTCCTGCCTGTGACCGCATTGGCAAGGCGAAGCGGATCTACGAAAGACGACAGGCTGAGCTGGGAGAACCCGGGAAGCGCAAGGATAGTTAGGCGGAATGTTTGATCGCGACTGTCGATCTCCAGCCGGCCAGGGCTCCATCCCACGATGCGCGCATGGTCTCCCGCTGAAAAGGGCGCATTCATCAGATCACAGGTCCCTTTCGATGGTCATTAAAAGTTCACCGGCGCCTAACGCCGGCGCTTCCACTATGGGCTTCAACCCCGTGCGTTATGCTTGCGTTTCATGAAGTCCTTGGCGGTCTCGACCGCCACCGCGGCGTCGCGGCAATAGGCGTCGGCGCCGACGGCCTTGCCGAATTCCTCGTTGAGCGGCGCGCCGCCAACCAGCACGACATAGTCGTCGCGAATGCCCTTTTCCTTCATCGTGTCGATGACGACCTTCATGTAGGGCATGGTGGTGGTGAGCAGCGCCGACATGCCGATGATGTCGGGCTGGTGCTGCTCGATCGCATCGAGATACTTCTCGACCGCGTTGTTGATGCCGAGGTCGATCACGTCGAAGCCAGCACCCTCCATCATCATGCCGACGAGGTTCTTGCCGATGTCGTGGATGTCGCCCTTGACGGTGCCGATCACCATCTTGCCCTGTTTCGGCGCGCCGGTGGCGGCGAGCAGCGGGCGCAGGATGAACATGCCGGCCTTCATCGCATTGGCGGACAAAAGCACTTCGGGAACGAACAGGATGCCGTCGCGAAAATCCTCGCCGACGATACGCATGCCTTCGACCAGCGCCTCGGTCAGCACCTTGTAGGGCACCCAGCCGCGATCGAGCAGGATGCGCGTGCCTTCCTCGATTTCTTCCTTCAGACCGTCATAGAGATCGTCGTGCATCTGCTGCACCAACTCGTCGTCGGAAAGTTCGGAAAGGATGATCTCGTCGTCGGACATGTTGGTCCTCTCATTCTCTGTCGAAAAAGGGTCGGTACCCCATGCTCGATGGGGTACCGACCCGGCTTCCGGTGAAGCCTTGGGAGTCTATTGCCGGGCGGCGTCTCCCGCTTTGAGTAAGAGAGGCGCTGATCTCACCAGCCGACGTCACAAATTGCCTGCCGTCCGTCACGGCAATCCCTGGTCAGGCAATGACTTTTAATTGTTTGACCAGGATGCGCTCCACCATGCTCAAGCCACAACTCGATTGGATTGATGTCGATCCTGCGCATTGAGATCATTGATATCGATCGCGTCCATGCTTATAGAGAACGGGACGAGACGCAATTTACTTTTTGTCGTGACCGGTATAACAATTTCTCATGTCGAAGGACTACCGAAGGCTTTTGAGCGCCCTTCGGGCATTTGAGGCGGCGGCCCGGCATCTGAGCTTTACCAAGGCCGTAACGAGCTCCCGGTTTCCCAGGCGGCAACAGCTGCCACATCCTGACGCTGGGGGGCCACTTCAAGGTCCAGCTGTTCAAACGTGGCAACCAGAAGTCCCGTTTGCAGCACCAATCCGGGTTATGTGAGATCGGCCCCGCCTGCCGAAAAGTCTCGTCCGACCTCACATAACCCTCCCGATTCCGGTCAATAAAGACAGTCTGATCAGACTCTATTCTCTCTCACCGGCAGATTTGCTGGAAATCCACTACGGCGGCGCGCACACAATCGGTTTGGCTTCGCGATCCAACTCTGCTTGATGCGCTAGCCCGAGGGCCTGCCGCGGCGTTTGGCTTGTCGCCCTGGGCCGACATGATTCCAGCGGAACGTTGCCGGCGGCGGTACCGAACGCAACGTCGGCCCTGCGCACGTGGAGGGTTGCGCCCCCCCGCGATCCCGTGCGCGGTCACCCCCAACCGGCAGGGTGCAGCGAACGCGGGCTCTTCCAAGGATGGCAGCGTATGTGCCGGCCTCGCAAGCTATGTCTGACAGAAGAACGCCGCAATCAAATGGATGACCTGATGAACCTGCAGCGGCCTGTGGGCGATCGGCGCATTGCTGAACTCTTCGGGGATATCGGGGCTGTTCAGTCCAACAATGAATACAAAGGGTATGTTTCGCCGTACCAGGTGTCGCGCTACGGCGAATGTGGTTTCGCCGTTCAATTCGACGCTCAATACGGCGCCCTCGACCGGGCTGATCGCCATTGCGGCTTCAAGCGCATCCTCGATGGTGAGAGCCGGGAACGTGGTCACGGCCCCGGCCTTCTCGAGCTCATCATTGATAGCGAACGCAGCGGTCAGGTCAGAATCGGCGACGAGGATGCGGCGCTCTGTAAGCTGGTTGTTTGACAACAAGTGCTACCTTCGCTGGTGAAACCGGCCAACGGCGTTTTCCCGCGCCTTCGTGAACCGGAGTTAAGCGTTTGGCCGCGGGCCCCGGACAGCCTACTCCAGCAGGCGTTCCTCGAAAGGGTAGGACGAGAGCAGTTCGTATCCGCCGGCGGTGACAAGTACCTGCTCTTCTAGCTTCACCCCGTCCCGTTCGCCAATCGCGCCGATATAACTTTCGACACAGACGACCATGCCTTCCTCAAGCTCCGCGTCGTAAGCGATCGGTCCGCGGAAACGCGGCTTGACCTGAGGATATTCATCGCACATGCCCACCCCGTGTATGACGCACGGGTAAGCCTGTTCCCGGAACTCTTCCGGAACTGGCCAAGCGGACCCCTGGAGCTCCCTCATGCTCATGCCGGGCCGAATCAGTTTCAGGTTGGTTTGAATCTCTTCATATGCCAGTTGGTAGAGCTGCCGTTGACGACGGGTAGGCGGCTGGTCGCCATAGTAAAAAGTCCGCGAAACGTCGCAGAAGTAGCCGAAGGGGCCAACCATGTCGGTATCGAAGCCTACCAGGTCACCCGGCTCGATGACACGCTGTGTAGCTTCCTGAAGCCAAGGATTGATGCGCGGGCCCGAAGCCAGCATGCGACCCTCGTGCCATCCGCCCATGTTCGAAAGGTTGGTGTAGTTCAGTATGCCCCAAAGCTGGACCTCAGTCACGCCCGGCCCAATGCTGGCCTGCATGCGCGCGATACCATGCTCGGCGACAGCGCAAGCCCATCGGATGCACGCCACCTCGTCATCGGATTTGATGACCCTCGCGCCCTCGACAAGGTCGACGGCATCGATAACCTCTA
>NZ_JAPYKR010000021.1:0-50258 GCF_037179655.1 Mesorhizobium sp. Cs1299R1N1
TACGCCTACCTCGCCGACGTCATCACCCGCATCGTCGCAGGCCATCCGCAAAGCCAGCTCGACGACCTGCTGCCCTGGGCCTATGCCCCCGCGCCACTCAAGGCCGTGGCCTGAGAACAGCGGTTACGATGAAGCGATCGAAGTTCCCGATTGCGGAACCATCCTGCGCGGCCAATCACCCGGACCGCGGACTTTATTGCCAACGCGCGTTGGAACCGGCTGTCCAGGAACTGGTTGAGAGCGCCGCGACGGCCGGATGGACCAATGACGAGATAGCCTATGCACTCCTCGAAATCGCGCGCAGCTCAAGGGCGACGCAGCTGGTGAGGCGACCTATAGCGTCAAAATGGAAGATTTCAGCACCGGCGCCGGCGACGGAACGCGAGATCAGCCTTCCGAGTCCATCATAGCCCTGACTTTAGCAGGTCCACGCGGCGTTCGGCAACGAACCACGATCTGGTCCATGGTGCCGAAGGTGGGCGCGTCGGGATCGATGCGGCGTCGGGTAACAAAACAAGCTTCCGCCCAAATGTCGCAGGTTCGCAGGTCCTCGGACGTGCAGTGTAGGGCGAGCCACCTCCACGTTTCAGTACTTTCAGCACATGAAATCTCCGCCCCGGTTGGCTTGACGACCGACGGCTCCGCTCGTCCCCAGCGGCAAACCGGTCAGGACGATTTCTTGAGCAACTTACGCGAGACTCGATGCTGGCGGCGTGGCCAACCTCTATCTTATTCGGTCACTGCCTGGATCACTGACTGCGAGAGAGAATCCGGTTTTGACCGACCGCGCTAATAGCCAAAAACCGGGCAGTATTCGAGAGATGCCCAGACGACCCGTTATCATAAGCCCGGCAAGATGACGCTTTGCGTAGATATTCCCTAATGCATCTGCTGTCTCAAATAACAACCGTGCCTGCTCGATACTCTCGGCATCGCCCCGCTCGACGTACAATGATCCCAATCTGTCGAGCGCCGGGGGGAACTCTTTTAAAATCTCACTCCGAAATACATCCTCAGCTTTCTCTTTGTTATTCCTCAGCAAATATAACATTCCCAAACGGAATGCACCCTCTACCGACCCCGAAAGGCTGGCCTTGGAAAACCAGTCTTCAGCTTTTTCTAAATCAATGGCTGTGCCAGTACCCCTTTCAAACATATCCCCTAAGTAAATCATGCTCATGGCTGAATTACGTTTCGCGAGGTCCTCAAGCTCCCCCATTGCCTTAGCCGGATCACTCTGGATGAGGGCGTATGCCCGTCTCAGAGCGTCCAGGTCTGGTTCGCTTCGGAACTCATCGTCAGCATATGAGCCAGACTTCATCGTACACTCCCAACGTCACGCCTTACTGCATAGGTTCAATCGGTGGCAGGCTAAATTCTTCTTGATGCAAAATCAATCGTCGTCTGGTCGCTTATAGATTGATGCTGCTGGTGGGGGCGAAGGCGGCTGAAGATTCACCGGACGCGTGGGCTTTCCAGTCAAGACACACCAAACGACCGTGCAAGCCCATATGCATTGCTTAATAGCGCCGTCGCCGTTCGGATCCACAAAGTTCTGCGGATCACTATGCACGTATGAGTATAGTTGGATATCGCTTGTAGTCCATTGGCGTAAGCTGGCACCCAGAAGCTCAGTTTGAGCGAAATTGGCAGGCAGGGGAAACGCTTTTCGTTCGATCACGCCAGTGCCAAATTCACCAAGCGGGTCGCGCGAAAGCCAACGTCCAATAGTGGGATCATAGGCGCGAAAGAGGGTCAGATTCAATCTGCTTTCAATGTTGGTGAACATCCGCGCGTAACCGAAATCAGGCAATGGGCTTGTAACCTGCAGCGGATTTCCATACGGGTCGTAGTTGTAGGCAGGCGCACTGCCTAGACCGGCAAAAACGCGCCGCACCGAGCCAATCTGGTCACGACCATAGTAATAGGTCTGGGCGGGCGCGCCTGGCAGGTATTCGCCCTCTTCGTAATATTCTCTAATCGGCGAATTGCCGGCATTTCGCGCCTGGCAAACATTTTGCGCGCACCAAACATACGACGTGGTGGATGGACCGCCGCCGCCCGCGGGGGTGCTAGTGATTTTGGTCCGCCTATCCAGTCCATCGTACGTAAAGGCGGTCGCCTTTCCCACCTCACCCGGATAGCTAATGCCGATCAGGCGGTTTTCTGCGTCCCAGCTATATGTTCGTTGTCCGTCCGAAAGCAGATTGCCATTGGCGTCAAACGTGGAGGTCTGGCCCGACAAATTGGTCAACTGGTTCAGATTGTTGTAGCTTGCCGTTTGCGTCAGAGCGGCCGGATATACAGTGGCAGCGTCGCTCGTCTCAGTGATCGAGGAGATCTGGTTCTCGGGTGTCGTCGTATATTGGTACGTCGAATATTGGGATGCTGACATGCCGATATTGTTGATGGCAGCAAGTCGACGATCATCAGAGTTGGGCAGGTAAGACCAAGTGGTTGACAAGGTCGAGTTAGCGAGTTGACGGCTCGTGGCCTGCATGGTTTGGCCAAGATAGCTCAGCGTGAATGCCCCGAGATCGTTTGTGTGGCTAGTGATGCGGCTTATCGCATCATACCCAAAGGTCTCGGTGCCGGCGCCAGCTACACTGCGCGACGTTAGCCGCCCCACCTCGTCGTAGATGTAGGCAATGGCGCCACTCGGAATCGGACTGCTTTCCTGCTGAACCTGCAGAGCCCCTTGGACGAAAGGTGGGAAGTAACTATACTGAGTCGTTCCGGTACCGTCCGTCATCGACGCTAACCGCGGGAAATACGTATCGTAGGCGAAACTGACGTTAGGCGTCGCGTGCACTACGTTCATATAGCTGACGCCAATCAGCCTGTCGTCCTTGGCGTAGCTGTATTGTTTGGTCTGTCCCAGAGCGTCGAGGACAGATTTCAGCCGGCTAGTCGTGTTCTCGTAAGTGTAGGTAACGGTGCTGCTGTCCGCGTATGTCTTCAGCGACAGCCGACCCTGCAAGTCATAGGTCCACGCTGTAGTGTTGTTCTTGGGGTCCGTCAGGCTGGAGAGCAGGTCGAGCCCGTCATAGCCAAATAGTGTTTGAGCCCCCAGTGGGTCGGTCGCCTTTGTCTGGCGCCGATTGGCATCGTAGGCATAGCTCCATGTCCTACCTAGCCGGTCCTTGTAGGCGATCAAGTCAAGCTTATCGTAAGTGTAAAGATCTACCGTGCCGTCGGGATAGGTGACCTTTGTTAGCCGGTCGGCAGCATCATAGTCGTAGGTGGCGGCCCACCCTTCGGAATCGGTATAGGTACGGACGCGATTGAAACCATCGTAGGTGTAAGTTGCCGCGGTGGCATTGTTGGCATTGGTGATTGAGATCAGATTTGCCGACGCGTCGTAGTGGTAGGTCGTCGTATGACCCAATGGGTCTATTGACGAGGTCATCTCGCCGGCGGCGTTGTAGGTGTAGCGCCAAGTCTGACCTGCGGTGTCGGTGTAGAACACCGGACGATGCTGATTATTGTATGTGTACTGAGCGATCGCCGTCTGGACGCCTGCCTGGGTCTTCTGGCTGATGGCGGCCAGGTCGACCTGGTTGGCGTATGCGTAAGATGTGGTGCGACCAATCGGATCAGTGACTTGGCTCAGGTTGAAGAAACCACCTTCGTCGTAGGAAAACTTGCTGAGCTGCGTCGTGCCGTCATCGAGGACACGGCCGATCGCCGTTGGGCGACTGAAGGTTCCCCCATAGATGCTGCTTGTCTGTCCGGGGTAGTTGTACCAGATGCGGTTCTCGAGCGGGTATTTGACGCTCTCGATTGCAGTGCCCTTGATCGAGGTATTCGGCATGTGCACAAAATGCGTTATCCGGGCTTTGGTGTAGTCGCACCCGCCCGTTGGTGTGCACCCGGCGGCAACATAAGCGTCCTTGTCCCAATGGAAGCTATTCCGGTAGGTCAGATAATTGTTCGTCACCGCCATACCTTGCGGCACCGAAGCTGCCGTGACGGTATTGGGAATCGCGGAAGGTTCCACCCATTCTTCGCGTTCATGATATCCAAGCGGGTCTGTCACCTCGACAAAACGAGGCGGACTGCTGGTCCCGGGCGCCGTATAGGCAAAGGTCGTCGTGCCGTAAGGGGTCGTCAAAGAGTTGACGAGTGAATTGGCGTCATAGGTGAAGCTTGAAGTCAGGCCGATTATGTCGGTGATCGAGCTCAGGCGCCCATTGCCGTCATACGAGAGGGTCGCGGTGCGGCCGAACGGATCTGTGATGCTGGTGATCAGCAGGGGCGTGCCCGGCCGGCCGTAAGTGAACGTGGTGAGGCGTCCGACGGCATCAGTAAGCGAAATCAGTCGCTGCTGGCCATCGTAGTTCAGTGTTACCGCATTACCTTGCGGATCGACAACCTGGCTCAGGAAGATCCTGCGGGGGTATGCTGCAGCGCCATCGGACTGCGCGTAAATCTCGGCGCTACCGTCTCTCAGCTGACGCCGGTAAGTAATGGGCGTGCCGGACACACGCACCAGGATGGAGCCATCATCATCCTGCGCAGCAAACGATCCGGCGTTTGAATCGTATCCCAGGTAGTAGAAGGCGCCACCACCCTGCATATATCGAGATACGTTGGCGCCAGGGTTGGTCGGGTCGTCAGTGACATAAGCCAGCCAACTGATCGTCCACTTCGGACTCACATTAAAGAAGCTGAAGACGGATGGCTGGCTGCCCTCGCGCTGGTTGTAACTGATGCTAACTGTGGCCGAGGGACCGATCGGAGGCGTATAGCCTACAGGTGTGTCCGACAGCGTTACTGCGACGCTCGATTCCTCGATATTATAACCACACAGCGGACATGGCGGGTTCGGCGGCGGCGGCGGCGGCCCGACCCGTGGGGCTGGCGGAGGAGCTGGAGGAGGAGCTGGCGGAGGCGTAGGCCCGGGGCCAGGGTTCGCATTGTGACCGCCCGCACCCCCTTGGCGCGTGCCGTTCGTAGGGCCTTTACCCCAGATTGCGGATGCCTCTTCCGTATCCACCGCCCTCCAGCGGCTGTCTGCCGAGAGAGCGGAAGGAATGAGAAAGTAACCGCTGGCTTCGGCATCAAGTGCCGCTTGCGTGACCCAAAGATCAGAGCCGGAAAAGACCGAGTCCCTGATATGAAACCGCCCGTTGGCTTGGCCAACGATCGCTGCGAAATGACCAACCTTCCAATGCATGATGGAGGGAACGGGCACCTCCTGCCCCGGCTTGCGCAGGATCAGCCGATGAGCGAAACCCGTCTTGGTTGCGAGCCCGGCCACCTCTGTCAGGTTCGTCCCGCTAGGACCGGCCATGTACCATTGGAGCCCGTCGGCTTTTTGGAAACTGACGTTTGTGGCCAACAGCAGTTGCTGGAGGGCCAGCGGGCCACAAATGAACAAGTGCCGGGGGTCTTTCGCGGCCAGATCTAGCTCTTCGCGCGCGTTCTGGAATGCCTCCGTAGCCGAACCCGTAATTGGGCGCGGGCCGACCTCATTAAACAGCGCCGAGAGTTTGTCGTTCTGGCCCAGGTTTGCATAGAGTTGCGCAAGCTCGGCCACCGCACGGTCAACCAAGGCCCTGGCCTGCGGAGCCGTTGCCGACTTTCCCGACTCCCATGCCTGGCGCCAAGCTTCGATCGCGCGAGAGAAAAAACCATCATGCAGATAGGAGAGACCCAAATTGGTCCACAGTGCCGGTGCCCACCCGGAATGTGGGTTTTGGGACAGAAACGCCTCGAGGCTGCTGCGGTCGCCAGATTGGGTGCGCTGCTGATAAACTTCGAGGGCCTGCTTCAGGGCCTCGTCCTCCGCGGGACCGGTTGGCCCCATGGCGACGAGCGGCTCCTCGAAATGGGCGGTTGCGATGACGGCGGTGATCGGTTCGGAATTGGCAATGATCGCGGCCTGCGCTGGCGGGAACGGCCGGGGAAGAAACAGCACCAACGCTGCAAGCACGACAGCGGCTGGCGTCGACCACCTGAACGTCTTCATCGTTCCGTCTCCCGGAAATTCCCGCATGAACTGCCCTGTTCAGGCGCGCGATGCTCGGAGCTGATCACGGTTGCGCAAACCAGATCTGCGCCGACGACTACGGGGTCCATTTGAAGCAGCCCCAGGCGGCCGATCCCCAAACCGCAGTTTGCGTCGAATTGACCTGCGATGCTCGGTTGCCGTTCGCATCGTAGGTATAGGCGATGCAGAGCCCATTGTCGTAGAGGGCCGTGGTGACACGACCGAGGAGGTCATATCCATACTGGACGGTGCCGTTGGCGAGTGTCGGACTTGCCAGTCCAGCGACCGTGACTGCTGCCACCAACAACAGCAGCTTTCCGTTCTGGCTCTGTGGGATAAACATCGTGTTCCTCCGCCTTGCATTTAAGACGATGCCGCCTCACCAATGTGAGAGCGGAGCGCGTTGTATCACACCACCACCGCCAGGGACGGCTTGGACAACGACGCCAATACTGATCTTGGATGATTGGAAGGAGGCAATCTCCAGTACCACACTGGAGGACAATTTTGCCGATTGAAGTCCTGTCACCTCTGTTACTACCCCAGGTGACATCTTTGACGATTGAAGTCCCGTTACCTCTGTGACTACCCCAGGCGACATCTTTGACGACTGAACCGCTGCGCCCTCCGTCACCACTCCGGGCGAGAGTTTTGAGCTTTGAAAATCCGAACCAGCTATCGCGGCCGTCATCATCGATGCCAAGCCTGCCATCGCAAGCGCGAAGGAACGACCGATCATGGCTTTGTCATTTCCCCAACATTGAACCCAGCGGCCGTGAAGTCGGACACCGCCCAAGGGTTGCTCGTGGCCGGATTGATCGTCTGCATATAATTGGAGATGTTCGAGAAGGCTGGCAGTGGCGCGTAGTCGTCTGACGTATAGTCCGTCCCACCGATACGGGTTACAAAGTCAAAATGTTGCGGACCGCTGGTTCCAGCGAGCGCCCGGGCGCTCATCACCAGCGCAAGCACGTTATACGATCCCGCCGGGATCGAACTCTTGATCGTGCACTCGTGCGTCGTGTTGCTCGTTCCAGAGTACCCGTAGTTGGTGTCGTTGTTGACCGTGGCGTTCCAGATCGCGGAACAGACGTTCGTCCCTGAAAATCCAACGGTATTGCCGTTGGCTACTGTGTTGGCAGTGAACCGAGACATTGCCCGCGTATCCGTCGTCGCGATGATAACCTCGGACCAATCGCCGGCATAATTATTGCCACCGGCTGCGACCCTTGGCGAACCGAACTCGGCCTTGTTAAGGGTCGTGGCCCCATCGCCATTGGTCACGTTGCCAGTATAGTCACAGACTTGGATACCGTTGTTAAAAAGCGCAACTTCGCCAGAAGTCGAATAGTTAACGAAAAAATCAAATTGCCAGACACCCAAACCTGCTGCCGCCGGGCATGTTACCAGATCGGTGAATGCTCCTGACGCCGAACGCGACGATATCTTGACCTGTCCTAGAGCTCCTGTCCCTCGAACCACGAGTGCGGCGTTTCCATTGCTATCAAGCACCCGGAGCATTTGGTTGTTGGCTGACGTGTCAGCCACGCAGGCGCCGCCGTTGATGTAAAGAGTGCAGAATTGGGCGTGAACCCAAAGGGCCGAACTCGGCGTGAAGACAGGCGACCCGAACCGATTAACGGGTGGGTCTGATGCCTCACCCAGCACCTGGTAAGCCGATCTGGCCCATGCCGATCGAAATCGCCCGCTAGTGGTGTCGACGCCGCATGAGCCACCGACGGCACACACAAAATCAACATCCTCGCCGCCGGAAAACAAAAGTGTAGCTCCAGCCGTCTTCGGCAGCAGACTGAGACAAAGGACCAAGACCGTGTTGAATACCCACCGTCTCATGATGTTCTCCTACATTTGGTCCAGATTGAGAGTTGTAAGGGCACGCCCGACGCACCTACGCGCCGTCGCCGGTTATGATAAAGTCGGCCGCTGTGCCACCAACGTTAGTGTCAACAAAGAGCCCGAGAATTGCGTACTGCGAGTAGGTTTTAGTGAAGTTGTGGGCGGAATGCTGAGTGGCACCGGCGCCGGCAGTTATTGTGATCTGTCCACTTCCGCCCTGCTCCAGCGCAATGGCACAGCCGGCAGGCAGGCTGTTGAGCGTCGTGAGAGCGATAGCAGAGTTGCTGGTGAACAAGATCGTGGTCCCGCAATCGGTCGCCGCGAGCGTGTAGGACGTGCCGGTCTTGGTCGTGACAGTACCGACCACGGGTCCAAAGATCTGTGTACCGGACCAGTTGTTGCCCCCGTCGAGGAAGGGCAGCACGTGGCCCGACGTGCCGGTACTTGGACCATTCGACGCTGCTGTCAGCCGACCCTTTGCATCAACGGTAATGTTCGACAGCGAATAGGTGCCCGGCGCCACCGTCGTTGGCCCCAGATTAAGCACGTTGCTGGTCAGCAGCATGTCTGTGCCGAGCGATGTCCAAGTGTCCGGATTCGAGCCACCGCCGCCGGACGTGAACAAGTCGCCCGCGTTGCCCGCAATTGCTGGGAGATTGAAATTATAGTCCGTCGAGGCGCTCGGATTCTGCATCGTGATGATGCCACCGCCCGGGCCGCTGAACTGCCGCGTCGGACTTGGCACCTCGATAAATTCGCCGGTATTTAGGCAGGTTCTCAAAGCCTCATAATCAGCCATTACTTGCGTTGCGTCGCTGACCTGGCCGTTAGTGAAGGAATATGGCAGCGCTGGGCATTGCGCCTCGGCCGGATCCACTTCGATGGCAAGAAAACATACAACGCCGGCAAACAATATCATTACGGCATTCCATCGCATGGCGCCGGTCCTTATAAATTCAGGGGTGAAAGAACCTATTCTTAGGCGTATCAGAACGTATTTGTTCCGGCAATTACATTTTTTACTTTAGCAAATACGCATATGCAGTTTGAAGACTTATAAATTAAAACTGGCTGCGTAATCGAAGGGGCCACATGTAGAGTGAAGTATCTCCTCTTCCTGGCGCACTGCTTCAGCGCCACACTCACGGAAATGTGACCGACGGCCTTGGAGCCTGACCCGAAACTCGGTTAGGTGTGCGATGTGGGCTGCGCTTCGGCGCTGCATGAGGCGGATGGAGTCGATGAATGTCCATGCCTCAGCGCTGGCGATGGTCGACTCGAAGTCAATGATATACGCTTGCGGCCCTTGATCTGTAGAGTCGAGGAAGGGCGCGGTTGCGTTCCAGTGCGGAAGTGCTCCGTTTCCCCCCGCTCATCAAACCGGACGTGCGGAGCTACCCATCCGGCTTTCCGACTGGCTTCGTTGTAGGGCCCACGGGGCGGCGCTCCCTGCCCGCGACGATGACACAGCACGCCAAGTTTCTCGGAGATGTTCCTCTCGGGAGGCCTGGTTCGTGCCACGTCCTTGCAGCTTTTGCCGTTTGCGCAGGAAGTTGCAGACGCGGTCATGGACATGTCGGTCAACGGCTTCGTAGGCCAGCGCTCGGGTGCTGTGGCGGAAGTACGTCGACCAACCGAGCAGAACCCGGTTGAGCTCGCACCTCCGGCCACGCACTTTTGTTTCCCGGCCTCAGGAGGTCGCTGACTTTCGTCTTGACCGTTGCAAGCTCTTCTTGGACGGGCTTGCGCCCAGATACCGCCGCCCACCGTCGGGGAGGTAGTGTGGTCCCAACGAGTAGCCAAGGAAGTCGAAGCGCTCGTGTCGGGCACCCTTCACCGAGGTCTTGGCCTTGTTGAGTGTCAGCCCGAGTTTCGTCATCACCATCCGTGTCCACGCCAGCGCCTCGGCTGCACGACCGCGGCTGAGGATGACGAAGTCATCCGCATAGGAGATGACATGAGCACGGAACGCTTCGTCGCGTCCGGTGAGCCGCCACTGTTTCACGAAGCGGTTCGCATTGATGCCGCCACTAACTTCGCCAGCCAACAGACCACGGGCAGACGTGCGCGGGATGGGCGCGAACGAAAATGGGTGGACCCGACGCCACCGTCAATGTGGTGAACTCGGCTGCGGGCCTCTATGCGCGCGCGGGAAACCAGCATGGAGTTGACCGGTGGCGTTCGCTCTGGTTAGCGCCAGGACAGTTGATTGCGCGGCAGCCGGCCGCTGGGATCGATCACCTTGACCTGGCGAGGCGGATCCTCGCCCCAGGACCACAGCACCAAGTTCTGATCGGCCGCGTCAGCCCCCGGTGCGAAGCTCGGCACAAGGATTCCGGCCGCCCCCAGCTTGATGAGCCGTTCGTGAATAGTCCAGGACGGCGGGCGCTTGCCGTCGGCCAGAAAATCCATCCAGGCGCAAGCCATGTCGTCGAGGCGAATGCCGGCCGCCTCTTGGCCCTCCGCGTTCCTCAAATCAACGATGTCCTCGCAGTCGACGTCGTAGGAACAGAGCACGCAGGGATCGATCCGGTGGGCAAAACCCTGATTGGCCTCCTTCACCGCCGTCACGATGCTGAGTGCGAGGTAGAGGGTCGGAATACCCTTCGGATTAAAGCGCGCGCCGCGAATGGCTGCACCATCGCCTGAGATCGGCTTGAAGGCCCAGCGCGGATCATGCGCGCGGTAGCACGTCCCTTCAAACCTCAAGCAAAGCCACCGACGGCGAGATGGTCGAGATAGTCACGAACCGCGCCGGCCTTGCCTTCCTTGACCAGCGCTTCGGCCGTCCTGCTGCCAAAGGCCGGGATCGGCTGGGCCCGGTACCAGGCCATGGCCTGCTCCTTGCCGCCGGCCCATTCCGTCACCCGGCCGATGATTTCAAGCATTTCCTTGATGCGGGTCTGGGTCTTCGGCGTGCGGTTCCGCGCCGCCTTGTAAAGCGACTCCCGGGCCAGCCCGACCGTTTCAGCCAATTGGGTCTTGGACATCCCGAAGCTATCCGCTACCCGCTCGGTCGAGATCGCGCCGGATTTGTCCATGAACGTCAGGATCAACGTTTCATCACCCGGTCTTGCAGGGCCGCGGCCTGCCTTCTCTGATTTTTTTAACATCGCTCCCATTGCCTCACCCTTTGCCTCACTTGTAAGGCACGATATAGGACAATTGCCAGCGTTTGCAAGGCTGGGATGCAACATTCAGCCTGCCCTCGCCTCACTGGACCGCCCTTGCTCCCTCAACAGGCTCATCAAAACCGGCCCGACCGAAAACTCCCCTGCCCTCGCTTTTTCGGTCAGCGCCCGCAAATATCCGCCCGCCGAGTTGATGTGCTGTGAACGTTGCAGGATGCAGGCGACCACCACGGCAGCCGTCTCCTGGCCCATTGTGTGGCAGGCAGCCTCATAGGCCCTGCTAGACCCCAGGTAGCCGCGGGCCGTGGAGGAAATCGGCAACTGGCGATTTGAGGCTATGAAGGCGTGCCCTGCCTGCGCCGTGCTTTTCCAGCAGGATATCCACTTTATTCGTGCAATGCGGCACGATCGCCCACGATCGGTTCCATCTCGTATGGCGTCGCGTTGAAAGTACGCTAAACAACGCGAAAGGAGAACAATCGGGATTTTGGCTTAAGCTTGACGGCTGTCGCCCAATCTTCTGATCTCCCGACAGATTGTTGAGCGTCCGAGCCCAAGTTGCAGTGCGGCGGGTGATGTTTTTGCCTCGACCAGCTTGATAGCCGACTCAACCTTTTTGAGGTCGACCGGTTGTCGCCCATGCCGCTTGCCCTGGCCCGAGCCGCTGCGGCGCCCCTTTTGTACGCTGGGAGGTCAGGCGCGGCTCGAAATGAGCGATGGCGCCGAACACATGGAATACGAGTTCGCCGGCGGCTGAGGAGGTGTCAATCTTCTCCTCGGCTGAGAAGCGCAATCTGCCGCTCCCGGAGCATAGTCACCATTACCAGGAGTTCCGCCAGTGATCGGCCGAGCCGGTCGAGGCGCACGATGGCAAGCGTGTTGCCAGGGCGGGCATAGGCGAGAAGATCGGCGTGGCCCCGCCAATCCATCCTCGTTCCCGAGTTGACGTCGGTGAACACCCGTATTGCTCCGGCCTAGGAGATGAGTCAGGCCACCCTTGCCGGCGCATCCATCTGCCATCGAGAACAATCGCGGTTGCCACGATGCCGAAATCATGAATCAATACGGGTCCAGGGATGCGGCGGCACCTGGAGCGACGGAGGCGATGCGACGATTCAGAATTGCTGACCAGGTCATAGAAGAAGCGGCGTCTGACCTGCAGGTCGTCCTTGCAGATGCCTACCGGCGCAAGAACCGGCCACTTTGCCTATGCCAAGAGGCCGGCGTGGCGATGTATATTGCCGAAGTCGGCGAGCAATACATCGTCAAGCGTATGCCGTCGTCGGGTGGGGCCATGATCCGTCCTGCTCGTCCTACGAGCCGCCCGACGAGCTGTCTGGCCTCGGCATGCTGATGGGCAGCGCAATCCAAGTCGATCCCGAGAGTGGACTGGCATCGTTGAAGCTGGATTTCAGCTTGTCAAAGGTCGCTCGCCGGGCAAGACCTGTCGCGGGAGCGGGCAGTTCCGACAGCGTGACCGGCGACGCAAAGAAATTGTCCTTGCGCAGTCTGCTTCACTACCTTTGGCACGAAGCTGAGTTGACAGCCTGGACCTCGCGGTGGACCGGGAAGCGTCATTGGTGGAACATCCGATGGCACCTGATCGAAGCCGCCAAACAGATGACTGCGAAGGGCGGGATGTTGAGCGACGTCCTGTTCGTGCCGGAGCCGTTCCGGTCCGCCGACAAGGCCGGGATCGAGCAGCGACGTGCTGCGGCGCTCGCGCCTGCTCAGCCGCCGAAGACCGGTCCGAGGCAGCTGATGATCCTCGTTGGCGAGGTCAAGGAAATTGAGCCGGCGCGCAGCGGTCATAAGCTGATCATCAAGCACATGCCAGGGTTCGTATTTTTGGTCGATGATGGACTTTACCGCCGGCTTCAGTCTCGCTTCGAGACCGAACTCTTGCTTTGGAGCACCGATGGGGCGTCACACCTGATCGCGATCGCAACGTTCGCACTCACGCCGACCGGGCTCCCCGTGATTGAGGAACTGGCGCTGATGGTGGTGGCGGAAAACTGGGTGCCCTACGAGTCGGCTTACGAAAAGAAGCTGGTCGATGGACTGGCCAGGGTGCAGACGCGCAGCGTAAAGGGCCTGCGCTACAATTTGCCGGCAGATCGGCCGGCAGCTGCCGCCCTGACACAGGGGCAGCCGCGATCGACCGCGCTCTACATCGTCCCGCCAATTGCCGATTCATCCTACCTGGATGCGCTTGAGGAGTTGATCGCATCGCGACCCGAAATCGATGCGTGGTTGTGGAGGGTGGCGGATGGAGACATGCCGCCCCTGCCCACATGATTTTAGGGCTGGAGGCTTTGGCCGAAACAAAAGCCAATGAGCGAAAGCCCACTCGGCCGGGGCCAAGTGGGCTTGTCTGGCGGAACGCAGCACCTATCCGGCCGTGAAGGTCGCATAGCCATGGTAAAGATTAGATTAGCGAGGTCGAATTTTCGAACGAGCTTCGCTGGTTTCTCAGGATCGGTTTACCTTCCGTTCCATACATTACATTTGTTCATGTGTTTAGGTTCGGGCGCAGCTTTGCAGTTGCGGAAGCTGTTCCGCCCGCGGCGAGGTTTTGGAGCCTCACGATGACCATCTCCTGGCATGCTGCAGGAGTCGATCTCCCCCAGGCCTTCCTTAGGATCGTCGGCAGTTCCCGTGTTCCTACCACGTCCTCTCGATTCAGGCAGCAGCTTGATGCAACACTTCAGGACGCGGCAGCGCCACCTGGAGATTGTCGATTAGCCGCGTTTCGCCAAGCCAGGCAGCGACGAGCAGCCGCGCTGGTCGATCGAATGTGAGTATTGAGGCAAGGTCACTGTCCGCGCGCAGCATGGGATACTCGACCTTGGAGAAGCCGGCGGCGAGGATTGCCTCTCGGCCGACAGTCAGCGCACGCTGTACAGATTCTCCTGAACTCAGCCGCTCAGCAGTTTGGCCCAGGGTTTCCGCCAGCCGAGGCGCCCGTTGCGCTCAGCCATAGGCAGGCGCGCGTTGCGCGACGACATTGCCAGGCCATCAGCTTCTCGGACCGTCGGGCCAGCGATGATCTTGATTGGGATATCGAGGTCACGGATAAGCTGACGCACGACGTGAAGTTGCTGAAAATCCTTTTCGCCGAAAGGATCGGCCCCCGTCAGCGGAAGAAGTTTCGTGATCACCGTCGCCACGGTTGGCCAGCACGAAGCCGACTTCATCGACCGCCTGCGCCGCTCGCTTCAGGATCGCCTCGGAGCGCAGCACGCCGTCGGTGAAATCCTTGTCGGTGGCGTAGACGGCGGTGGGCAGCGCAAAGGCCTCGAAGAAGCCGAACAGCGGCCGCAGCTGGTGCTCGACGATCAGGGCGTGGCGCTCGCCGCCGCCGGTCGCGGTCAACAGGACGGGCTTGCCTCGCAACGCGCCTGGATCGATCAGGTCCAAGAAATGCTTGAACAGCCCGGTGTAGCTGCCCTTGTAGGTCGGCGAACCCACCACCAGCACATCAGCGGCAAGGATTTCCTCCAGGATTGCGCGCGCCTGGTTATCGAGGTCGCGGGCCCATTTCGCCGCGCCCAGCGATGGACCGAGGTCTTCCACATCGTAGGTGCTCGCCGACAGGCCGTGACGGGCAGCAATGTCCCTGACGACGAAATCGACGAAGGCGCGCGTCTTCGACGGCCGGGTGATGTTGCCGGAAAAGCCGACGACTGTTGGATTTGACATGGCAGTGGGCCTCTTGGATGGACGAAGTCTTGATGTGGCGAGCCGCCCGCGCGCCGGTGGGAATTCAGCTCCAGGCGTGCAGCGGCGGATTTTCGCCGTTGAGGAAATATTTGCCGAGGATCGAATATTTCCAGCGCACCGGATCGTGCAGCGTGTGGGTGCGGGCATTGCGCCAGTGCCGGTCTAGATTGTGCTCGGCGAGCGTCGAGCGCGTGCCGGCCAGTTCGAACAGTTTGTTGGTCGCGGCGATGGCGATCTCGGTCGAAAGGATCTTTGCTTCCGCCGTGACAACCTGGGCGTGCGCAACGGTCTCGGCGGTCGGCTCGGCGACTGCACGGTCTATGGCCAGACCGGCCTTTTCGAGCAGCGCCTGCGCCGCGTGCAGGCGCAGCGTCAGGTCACCGATCGCCTGGATGGTGTAGGGATCGTCCCAGGCGTTGTCGACGCCGCTGTCGACCCAAGCGCGGCTCCTGGTCTTGACGAAGTGCACCGTCTCGTCGATGGCCGCCTGGGCGATGCCGGTATCCACCGCCACCTGGATGATCTGGAAGATGGCGCCGTCGGCGGTCGGCTTGTCATAGCCCTTGTAGCCCGGCACCAAATGCGTCTTCGGCACCTTGACGTTGTCGATGATGACGGTGCCGGAGAGTGTCGTGCGCTGGCCGAAGCTCGACCAGTCGTCGATGACGGTCAGGCCCGGTGCGCCACGGTCGGCGATCGCGTACCACGCACGGCCCTGATCATCGAGCGCGACGATCGGCACCAGATGGGCAAGCAGGGCGCCTGAGGAATAGAATTTACGGCCGTTGACGACGACGTGGTCGCCGGCATCGGTGAAGCGGGTCTCGAAATCGGCGGCGCGCTTGGAGCCGAATTCGGAAAAGGCGTTACCGAACCGCGTGCCTTTCAGCGCTTCACCGAACAGCAGCTTCTGCTGTTCGGCATCCGAAACGGTGCGGATGGCGGCGATTACACCGAGATGGTTCTGCGCGACCTGGCCGATCGAGGAATCGGCCGCCGAGATGATCTCGATCACCTTGGCCAGCGTCGCGTAGGACAGTTCCGGTCCGCCATATGCCTTGGGCACGTTGATCGACCACAGGCCGCTTTGCGAAAAGGTGTCGAGTTCGGCGACCGGCCAGATCCGCTCGCGGTCGCGCCTGGAGGAACCCTTGACGAATTCGGCGGCGAGCGCGTGGGCAATGGCAATCGCTTCCGCGGCATCCCTGATGATGTATGCCGGGGCTGACGGTCTTGCGACCGGCGGCACGGCGGCGGAAGCATGGTCTGTCTTGACGGTTGAGACGGTCATTTCAAAGCTCCTTCAATCTTCGGTTCAGGCAACGGCATGGAGATAAGATGGCTTGGCGGCGGGCGGCGGCTGCTGGCCGAGATAGAACGCCCTGATATCCTCGCGCTGGCGAAGATCGGCAGCCGCGCCGGACAGGACGGAGACGCCGTTCTCGAGTACAGCGGCATGGTCGGCATAGCGAAGTGCTACCGCCGAGTTCTGCTCGGCCACCAGAATGGACAGGCCGGTCTCGCGATTGAGTTTCCTCAGCGTCTGAAAGATGTCCTGCACGATGAGCGGGGCCAGCCCCATCGACGGTTCGTCGAGAACCAGCAAGCGCGGCCGCGACATCAGCGCCCGGCCTATTGCCGTCATCTGCTGTTCGCCGCCGGAGGTCAGGCCGGACAATGTCCGGCGTTTTTCTCTCAGCCGGGGAAAATAGGAATAGACGCGTTCGAGGTCTGCGTTGATCTCGGCACGGCGGCCGCCGCGGCCGATGCCACCGGTGACCAGGTTTTCCTCGACAGTGAGGCTCTTGAAGCAGTGACGGCCTTCCAGCACGGGAACCAGCCCGGCGCGTACGAGATCGCCGGGTTTGCGGCGCGAGACATCGCCGCCGTCATAGCGGATGGTGCCGGCGCTGACCTGGCCGCGCTCTGCCGGCAGCAGATTGGAGACGGCTTTCAACGTGGTGGTCTTGCCGGCGCCGTTGGCACCGAGCAGCGCCAGCATCTCACCACGCCTGATCGCGAAGCTGACGCCATTTAGCGCCGTGATGGCGTTGACATAGGTGGCATGGACCGTGTCCACGGCAAGGATGACGTCATTGTCCGACATGGGCTTTTCTCTGGTGGAAGCCCGGGTGCCGCGGAGACCTGTCCTTGGCGCCCGGCATTGATCAGTTGGTGGTCACGGCGTTGGCATCGTCGGCGGTGCGCAGCTTGATGCCTTTCTCGGCGGCATAGGCCTCGGCCGACTTCTCGATGATCGGCCGCAGCAGCGCCCAATCCGGCGCGATCCAGTCGGACACGACGTTCCACTTCTTGCCGTCCCATTGCTGGAAGGTCACGTAGCCCTCGCCCTCGTGGTTGTCCCAGCTGACATTGATCGAGTGGAACAGGTCCTTGGCGCCGAGCGCCTCGACCTTGGCGGGATCGAGCTTGAGGTGTTCGAAGCCCCAGCGGACCTCGTCTCCGGTCAAAGTGCGATGGCCGAACTTCTCCTGCGCGACGCGGATCGCCTCGACATTCAGGATGCCGTTGACGATGCCGAGATTGTGGTAGACCGAGCCGATGCGCGACTTGTCTTCCAGGTTGCCCTTGCCGGCGCCGTAGACGGTCTTCACGATCTCCTGCACCACCGGATAGGTGTTGCCCGAGGCCTGGGTGGTGATGGCGGTGTAACCCTTGGCGGCATCGCCGGCGGGGATGACGTCCTCTTCCGAATTCGACCAGACATTGCCGACGATGTGGTCGACGGGATAGCCGACCTTGACCGCCGTCTTCAGCGCCACCGGGTTCATCACGCCCCAGCCACGCAGGACGACGAAATCAGGCTTGGCGCGGCGGATGGTCAGCCACTGCGACTGCTGTTCGTTGCCGGGATGCGGTACCTCGATCTGCTGGACGGTGAAGCCGTATTTCTGCGCCAGCAATTCATAGATCGGGATGGTCTCCTTACCGTAGGGCGAGCCGTGATAGAGCACGACGATCTTCTTGCCCTTCAGCTTGTCGATGCCGCCTTCCTTGGAGGCGATGTAGTTCACGATGCCTGACGTCTCGCTGTAGGGGTTGAGCAGCAGCGGGAAGACGTAAGGGAAGACGCGCCCATCGGTGGAGTCGGTGCGGCCATGATTGACGGTGATCAGCGGCACCTTGTCGGCGGTGATGCGGTCGATCATGGCATAGGCGATGCCGACCGAGAGCGGGTTCCAGGCGGCCGCACCCGCATGGCTCTTCTGGCGCTCGTAACATTCGACGCCGCGCTCGACCTCGTACTGGGTCTCGCACTCGTCCCACGTCAGCTTGACGCCGTTGACGCCGCCGTCGCGGATGTTGATGAGGTTGAGATAGTCGATGAAGCCGCCGAAAAAGCCGGTGCCGCCGGCCGCATAAGCCCCGACGCGGTAGCTCTGCAGTGGAAAATACTGTTCGTCGGCTTGGGCTGATGGCAAGGCCACCGACATGATCATCGCCGCGGACAAAGCCGCCGCCTTGATTGTGCTGAGGAAAGTCATGGCTAGGGTACTCCCGGTGCGGGCCATCCTGAGTGCGGCCTCTGGTTCATTTGCGGATACGATTTTCGACTGTGAGAGCTCAGGTCGACTGCCAGGCGAGCCGCCTTCGGACCCTATCCCACAAGGCAACCAGCCCGTCGGGTTCGAGGATCAGAAACAGGATGATGAGCGCGCCGAGCACGATGCGCTGGCTCATGTCGAGCACGCCCGAATCGAAGACATCGCCAAGCAGGAAGCCGCCGAGGCGCGATAAGCCAAGCGGAAAGACGACGATGAGCGCGGCGCCAAAGAATGCGCCACGGATCGAGGCGAGGCCGCCGATGATGATGAACAGGATCTGGAACGAGCGGTCGAGGTCGAAGCCATCCGGCTCGACAGTTCGCAGATACGCGAAAGCCCAGATGACACCGGCGACGCCAATGATGAAGGACGAGACGGCAAAGGCCAGCAGCTTGGTCTTCAGGACCCGAATGCCGATGATGCGGGCGGCAGTCTCATTGTCGCGGATGGCGATGAAGTTGCGCCCGGTCTGCGAGGAGACCAGCCGATATGCGAGGAAGGTGAGGATGCTGACGATGGTCAGCGCGAAGAGATAACGGCCGACCGGGCCGTCGAGTGCGAAGCCGGCTATCGACAGCCTCGGCGCGTCGATGACGCCGGATGCCGAATTGTCTGAGAACCAGCTGAACTTGGTCAGCGCCCATTGCACGAAGAACTGCGCGGCAAGCGTCGAAACCGCGAGATAGAAACCTTTCAGCCGCAGGCTGGGCAGGCCGAACACGACACCGATCGCCGCGGCGACAAAGCCGGCAAGTATGAGGCTGCCGATCAACGGCAGGCCCTCGACACGCAGGTTGAAATTATAGGCGGCGAAGGCGCCAGCCGCCATGAAGGCGGCGCTGCCCAGCGAGACCTGGCCGGCATAGCCGGTCAGGATGTTGAGCCCGACGCCGGCAAGGCTGAGTGCCAGGAACGGCAGCAGGATGGCCTCGAACAGGTAGCTCGACCCGATCATCGGCACGACGCCATAGGCGAAGGCAAGCAACAGGACGGGCGCGATCCATTTCGGCAGCACCGGCGCGGCGGAGAAGTCGCTTGTAATCGCGGCCATGGCTCAGACCCTCTGGACGAGCTTCTGGCCGAACAGGCCGGAAGGACGGATCAGGAGGAAAATGAGCGCGACGACATAGGCGAACCAGCTTTCGATGCCGCCGCCGAAATAATCGCCGATATAGACTTCGGCGAGCTTCTCGCTGGCGCCGATCAGGAGCCCGCCGACAATGGCGCCAAGGATGGCATCGAAGCCGCCCAGCACCAGCACCGGCAGCGCCTTGAGCACCACCACGGACAGCGAGAACTGCACACCAAGGCGTGCACCCCACAGCAGCCCCGCGACGAGCGCTACAAGGCCGGCCGCCGCCCAGACGGTCGCCCAGATCAGCGGCAGCCTGAGGCCGACCGCGAGTGCGGCGAACTGATCGTCGGCGACCGCGCGGAAGGAGAGGCCGATGCGCGTGTAGCGGAAGAACAGCGACAAAAGGAGAACCATGCCGGCGGCAACCGCCGCTGCAAAAATGTCGAACTGGCTGATCAGCACGCCACCGACTTCCAGCGGCACATCCTCGATGCCGAGATCGAGGCCGTGGACCTGCGTGCCCCAGATCAATTGGGCGGCGCCCTCGATGATGTAGGACAGGCCGAGTGTCGCCATGAACAGCGTGATCGGTGGCTTGTTGGTCAGCGGCCGCAGCACCGTGCGCTCAATGGCGATGCCGATCGCCACCATGATGGCGAAGGTGGCCACCAATGCCAGCGCGAAGGGAACACCGCGCTCGACCAGGCTGACGAAGGTGAGCGCCGCGAACAGCAGCAGTGCGCCTTGCGCAAAATTGAGCACGCCCGAGGTCTTGTAGATCAGCACGAAGCCGATCGCGACCAGCGAATACATGACGCCGGAGAGCAGGCCGCCGACGAGCACCTCGATGAAGAACTGGTAGTCGAAATCGGCGATCATATGCCCGCCCTTCCTTCATTGCGAGAGAGGGCCTCATTGTCCGAGGCGACGCCGAGATAGGCATCGATGACGCGCTGGTCGTTGCGGACCTCGTCGGGCGTGCCGTCGGCGATCTTGCGGCCGTAGTCGAGGACGGCAATGCGGTCCGACAGACCCATGACGACGCCGACATCATGCTCGATCAGGACGACGGTGGTGGCAAAGCGGTCGCGCGCTGCGCGAATGAGGGAAGCCATTTCGGTTTTCTCACCTGATGTCATGCCGGCCATCGGCTCGTCGAGCAAAAGCAAGCGCGGTTCCGCGACCAGCGCACGGGCGAGTTCGACCCGCTTCTGCAGCCCGTAGGGCAGCGTGCCGGCAAGGCGATCACGAACGGCGGTGAGATCGAGAAATTCGAGGATCTGGGCGGCGCGGCTCAACGCATCGCGCCGCTCGCCGCGCGAGCGGCCGATGCCGAGCACCTGGCCGGCGAAGTTGGAACGGACCTTGTAGGCGAGCCCGGCGGCGACATTGTCGAGGACGCTGAGGCCCTTGAACAAAGCAAGGTTCTGGAAGGTCCTGGCGACGCCGAGATGCGCCAGCCGCTGCGTCGGCACTTGGGTATAGTCGATGCCGGCGAGCCGGACATGGCCGCGATCCGGCCGGTAGACCCCGCTGATGACATTGATCAGCGAACTCTTGCCGGCGCCGTTCGGGCCGATGATGGCGCGGATCTCGCCTGATCGAACCGACAGGTCGATGTCGGCCAGCGCGACGACACCGCCGAACGACAGGCTGATGGTCTGGAGTGAAAGCAGCGGAGATGTGGCAGCCGCAGTGCCTCCTGCCGGCACGGCATCGCCTTCGGGCCGCTGCAGCGCCGAGGGCAGGCCGCGCGCAAAAACTTCCGGCGCGTAGACCGAGGCCTCCATCGCTCCTAAGGCATAGCTGGGCAACGGCATTCCAATCGTCCTCGATTTCGCCCGCGGGCGCACGAATTCTCGATGCCGCCGAAAAGATCGAGCGCGCTTGAAAACCTTTTCGGGTGCTGGCCGGATTACCCGGCCAGCCTTGGGGAGATGACTATTCCGCGGCCAGTGACGCTGCCTGTTCGGCGTTTTCCAGCTCGCGAACGAGCGGGATGACATGCTTGCCGAAATACTCGACCTCTTCCTGGAAATGCAGGAAGCCGAGCAGGATGAGATCGGCGCCGGCGCGCTTCAGGTCGACGATGCGCTCGGCGACCTGCCTCGGCGTGCCGATCAGGTTCGAACGAAAACCGTCATTGTATTGGACGAGATCGTCGAAGGACGATTTCGCCCAATTGCCCTCGCCTTCCGGCGAGGCCTTGCCGGCATTCTTGACCTCGTGGCCGAAGGCGTTGACCGCCTCCGGATTGGCCTTGGCGATGATTTCAGCGAGCACCGCCTTGGCTTCATCCTCGGTCTCGCGGACGATGGCGAAGGCATTGACGCCGACCTTGACGGAATGATCGTTGGCCTGTGCCTTGGTCTTGAGATCATCGACCTGTTTGGCGATTTCGGCCGGCGTGTTGCCGTTGGTGAAATACCAGTCGGAGACACGCGAAGCCATGTCGCGCGCCGCGCGCGACGAGCCGCCCTGGAAGATTTCGGGCAGCTGCGGTGGTTTCGGCTTCAGCGAGTACTCGTTGAAGCGGTAGAAATCGCCGCGGAAGGTGAAGCTGTCTTCCGTCCAGATTCCGCGCAGCGCGCGGATGAATTCCTCCGAGCGGCGATAGCGCTCGTCATGGTCGAGCCAATGTTCGCCGATGGCGTGGAACTCGCCACGGAACCAGCCGGAGACGAGGTTGATGGCAACACGGCCATTGGTCAGATAGCTGATGGTGGCAAGCTGCTTGGCCGCCAGCGCCGGATTCCAGGGGCCGGGCAGGATCGCCGCGATCACCTTCAGCGTCGTGGTGGCGGCCAGCAGGTCATGGCTGAACGCCACTGATTCATGCTGTTCGTCGGCGCCGTAGCCGGCGGTGAAACGGATCTGGCTCAGCGCGTAGTCGAAGCCGGCCTTCTCGGCGATCTGCGCCAGCTTGCGGTTGTATTCGGCCGAATGGCTGGTGCGTTGCTCGATGTCGGAGATCACCAGGCCGCCCGAAACATTGGGGACCCAGTAGGCGAATTTGACCGCGTCGGTTCCTGCATGTGCCATGAACTGTCTCCCATTCAGACTGTTGATCGGTCCAGCCGCAGCCGGATATCATCAATATTTATTATGTTTATTGAAATGATATACAAAGAAGGATTTTCCGTTTTCGAAGCGCTTCCGGGACGGAAATACCAATTTTGCCCCGGCCGAGTCGGGCTTGTGGTTATCAGCGCGCGAGCGCGACGCTCCCGGCATTGGCGCCAACCGCTCCGCCCGAGGGGAGCGTGTCGAGCAGCCCGGCGATCTCGGCCGCGACCATTCGGGCATGGCGAGCCACCTCCGGCAGTCCCATGAGTTCGCCAAAGGTGCCTCGCGCCAACGGACCGGCGACGAAAAGCCCGGCAACCGGCTTGCCATCGCTGCCGATGGCGCGGCTATCGAGACTGGTCTCGATACCGAGCCCGTATGCGTCGCCCCCGATCAGCCCGGCCTCAGTCAGAGAACGCAGCGCCGGATTTGACTGGAGCGCCTGTCCATGAGCCGGCCCCGTCGTGTTGATGACGGCGTCGAAGCTTGCCGTCTCGATCCGCGTCTGTCCGCGCCGTTGGAAGCTGATCGCGAGGCTCTCGCCCTCATCATTCGACGCGACGAGCCTGGCGGCGATGGTGTCGAAGGTGCCGGCAATCTGACGGCGGTCCAGCACGCAAGCGACCTGCGGTGCGATCCTGAAGCGATGGACATCCCAGAACACACGCAGTTGGCGGACCAGCCTTGCCCGTTCCGGCGGCGCAAGGGCGGCCCACAGGAGCGGCCCTTGCAGGCGCAATTGGTCGAAGACCGACTGCCAGTTGACGTTGGCCTTGCGCGCGGACGCCAGTGTCGCGCGAATATTGCGAAGCAGGCCAAGCGCTGATGTCGCCGGCGATGAGGCAAAATCGCCGAAGGGCTCGCCCCTCACATCAGGATGACCGCGCGAGCGCAGCCCGCGGCGCGACAGCGCCAGGATGCGACCGCGGTGGCCGCGGCGATCGAGCTCGGCCACCATGTCGGCAGAGGTCAGCCCGGAGCCGATGATCAGGACCGAGGCGCCCGGCCCGATCCCGGCAAGTGCCGACGATGCGTAGGGATCGGCGATGAAGCCAGGTGCTTCAGCCAAGGAGGCAAGTGCTGCCGGGATTGCCGGCAGAGGATGCGTCGCGGCGAGCACGACGATGTCGGCCTCGACAGGTCCGGCAGAGGTCTGCACGGTCCAGCCCGCGCCCTTGGTTTCTCTCACTACCTGCGAGGCCTGAGCCTCAACGTGACGGATGGCGCCCGAAGCCAGCCACGGCGCCAAATGCTCGGCGACGTAGCGGCCGAAGACGCGGCGGCGCGGAAACACGTCGCCGTTCTTCCACAAAGCATCCGGGTCCCGTTCGAGTTCGCCGCTGCCGGCTAACCAACGCGCAAAATGCTGCGAGTCATCGGGAGCCATACTCATTCTGACCGCCGGGACGTTGACCCGATGCGACGGTTCTTCGCTGGAATAGGCAAGGCCGCCGCCAAGCGCTGGACGCGGCTCGATCACTGAGATCGACAGGCGCTCCGGCCGATTTGCCCGCGCAAGATGCCAGGCGACCGCCGCACCTGAAAAACCGCCACCGATGATGGCGACGCGCAATCGGCGGGCCAGAGGCAGCGCTTTCACGAGGCGCTGGCGAGCGATTTTGGGCGATGGTCGCCGGCGATGGTTTCGCCAAACGGGCCGGTGTTGACGGAGGAGCCTACGGTCTTGACCGGATGGTCGGTCGGCAGTTTCGGCAGCACCAGTTCGCCGAAGCGGTAGGCTTCTTCCAGATGCGGGTAACCCGACAGGATGAAGGTGTCGATGCCGAGGCGCCGGTATTCGTCGATGCGCTCGGCAACCGTCTCCGGATCGCCGACCAACGCCGTTCCCGCGCCACCACGCACCAGGCCGACACCGGCCCAGAGATTGGGCGCGATCTCCAGCTTGTCACGGCGGCCGCCATGCAATGCGCTCATGCGCGCCTGGCCGACAGAATCCATGCGGCCGAACACTTTCTGCGCCGAAGCGATCGTCGCGTCGTCGAGCCGGCTGATCAGGCTGTCGGCGGCGGCCCAGGCCTGTTCGGTCGTCTCGCGGGCGATGACATGCAGGCGAATGCCGAAGGAGAGCTTGCGGCCGGCCTTCTCGGCCAGCTCGCGCACGGCGTCGAGCTTGCGTTCGACATCGGCCGGGGGTTCGCCCCAGGTCAGATATTTGTCGATTTCCTGCGCCGCCACTTGCGATCCGGCATCGGACGAGCCGCCGAAATAGAGCGGCGGATAGGGCGTCTGCACAGGCGGAAACAGCAGACGGCCGTCCTCGATCCTGAAATGCTTGCCCTGGTGCTCGACGGTCTCGCCGCTCAGCACGCGCTTGTAGATCCGCAGGAATTCCTGCGTCACCTCATAGCGCTCGGCATGCGAGAGAAAGATGCCGTCGCCCTTGTTCTCCAGCGGATCGCCGCCGGTGACGACATTGATCAGAAGGCGGCCGTTGGAGATGCGATCGAGCGTGGCGGTCATGCGCGCGGCGAGCGTCGGCGACTGCAGGCCGGGCCGCACGGCGACGAGGAAGCGTAGCCGCGCGGTTAGCGGCGCCAGTGCCGAGGCAATCACCCAGGAATCCTCGCAGGCCCGACCGGTCGGCAACAGCACGCCATAATAGCCCAGCGTGTCGGCGGCCTTCGCCACTTGCGTCAGATAGGGCAGGTCGACGGCCCTGCCGCCTTCGGTCGTGCCGAGATAGCGGCTGTCGCCATGCGTCGGCAGGAACCAGAGAACCTTGATGCGATCGGGGACGTCGTGGGTCATGTGTCGTCTCGTGCGTCGGTGACAATCGTCGGCGAGAACCGCCGCGGCTGCGGGCAGCGTTTGGCGAGGTGACCATCATCGCTGTCCCCTGCAGCAAAATCGCCAACAAGGTTGCCTACTATACCAATTCTGTAGAATTAGTTTTCCAAGCTCTCGGGTTGCCGGTGGGATTTTTTATCTCACGGTCATAGGATGGACGCGCAGTCATCCGAGGCATCGGTCAGATTTCCACCGTGGCGTACCGATGCATGTCAACCAGAGATGCCACCGCCGCCGGCGCCCATGTCTCGCTCCTCGCGATAGCAGAGGTGGGCCAGCGTCAGCCGCAGCGCAGGATTCGTGCTTCGAGCGCGCAGCAACGAAGGCTCGACGCGCGACAGGCGGATGGACCTCGCCTCGCAAGACCCGCAAACAGCGTCCATGGCCGTCCCACTTTTCTTGGTCTGACGGCGAAAATCCCGCAGCAAAATAGTGGCCGCGTCATTAACATCGCATGCGATCCGGTCCCTGCATTGGTGGTCTTCGCGGCCCTCACAATTAGGCGTGTTGCCGCCTAAGCCTGCTTGAACTCGGCACGGCACTGCGCGATGGTCAAAGCCGGCCTAGGGACGCGAGCTACCAATGAACCCGACGAAGAAGGCCCCACCTTTCGTGCCGACCGAAATTCACGTCGGCACTGTCGAGGATGAGAAGGGCGCGCTCGGCATCTTGTCTATCAAGACAACGAAGGGCCTGTTGGAAATCGTTCTGGATAGTCACACGGCCGACGCCATCCTTGATGCCATCGGCGCGATCCGACCAAAGCTCGATGATGGCGGCCATTAGACGTCCACTGGACGTTCTCGTACATCCAATGCTAAAGTAGTAGGTGGGGCAGAAGCATCAGGAGCACTGCCCGGTAGTGTCGCCAGGGCGGCGTGCAGTGCGTTCATCGTCTCAGGTCATTGTCATCGCGCACTATGGCGACAAGGCTGATAATTCCGACTAGACCGGTCGCTCTGACAATGCCCAGCTCGGCAAGATTCGCTCTCAAGGCATTGATTGTTTGAGTGCGCTGACGGATGAGCAAATCGCGTGCCTTGAGCACCATTCCAGCAGCCTGTTCGTCCTGTGTTTTTACCGGAACATAGCGCATGGTCGACCGCGTACTGCCTCGCAGATAGCTTCGGCGGAGAATACCGAACCCAGGTTGCGGAGGTCTGCCGCTGGCTTTTGGAAACCATCGGCGACGGAGACTGGCAACGCCATTTCACCGCCTTCGCTCAAGACGCCTACGACGCATTGGACTACAGGGCCGAAGACGAATGGCTCGCGACCCGATGAGGGTCTGGATCGGACGGTCGTCGGCTACCCAAGGCAGTTCCTTGCCGCGCGACGCGTCGGCAAGGCTTTGCCAACCGCACATTTGAGCCTATGCTCAACCATCGGCCGCCGTTTATCCGGATGCAGCCGACAGTGAGAGATACGCGCTCTTGCCCGTTTGGGAGAAGGGCTATGCCTCAATCCGCTTTTCGCAACCATGTTTTGAAAACCCTCGCGCCGGAGGATTTCGCGCGTTTGCGGCCGTCGATGCATCACATCGAACTCGCCATCAAAGCCCGGCTGGAGATCGCGTATCAGCCGATCGAGCACGTCTATTTTCCCGAGACGGGCATCGTATCGGTGGTCGCCGCCATGACCGGAGGACGGCAAAGCGAAGTCGGCCTGATCGGCTATGACGGCATGACGGGGGTTGCGGTCGTTCTCGGCCAGGACAGGTCTCCCAATGAAACCTATATCCAGGTCGCCAGCGACGGCTGGCGACTGCCGGCTGAACATCTTCGCATTGCGATTGCCAGAAGCCAGACCCTTCAGCCGTCACTGCTTCGCTACGCCCACGCATTCCTGGTCCAGTCGTCGCGAACGGCGCTGGTCAACGGCCATTCGAACATCGAGGAACGGCTGGCCCGCAGGTTACTGATGCTCAACGACCGCGCAGAAGGAGATGTCATCTACCTGACGCATGAACTTCTGGCGACCATGCTCGGCACCCGTCGCCCCGGCGTTACCATCGCCATCCAAATGCTCGAATATCGGGGGCTGGTTCATACCAAGCGTGGCGAGATCACGATCGTCGACCGACCTGGAATGATAAAACTCACGGACGGTGCCTATGGCGAAGAGGAGCAACGTGACTTCGGCATAGGCACTGACTGACTGACTGTCTGGATTCGGACATAGGCTTGATGGCGGTTGAATTCCTGCCGTAAACCATATTGGTCAGGGTTCAGGGAGGAATTCTAGATGACCAACGCTTTTCATTCCATCACGGTTGAAAGAGCCGCCGAAGCCTACGTCCTTTCCAGGGGAAGGGCACGCTTTCTCTCCATCGCACAGGCAATCCGCGCCATCCGAACGCTCATGCCCGCTTGCAGGGCCACCGACCGCGAGTTGGAGGAGATGTTGGCGACTGCATCCATCGTTCACGGCGTGCCCGTAGCCTTTGACGCAAAAACAGCCGATGGCATAGTGCCGCAACTCCATTCGTAGGCCGAAAATGCCCGAACTCGCGCGGACGCCGACGTCATCGGAGGTTCGCCAAGCGATTGTCCGCTACCTGATCGACAACGTCGACAGGCCGTGTATTTCGATATCCGAGGCCAATCACGCCGTGAGGAGAGTGCTTCTGCCGTGTGAACTCACGGATTGGGAACTTAGCGATCTCATTGCGCGAAGCGCTATAGACGCTGGATTTGCGATCGAATTCTCCGCGGCGGATTCTTGATACACCCGTTGTGGCATGTGTCGTCGGTAGTTTCGCGCCTAGTCCAGGGATGTCTTATAATGCAGTGATCGCTGCTTAAGGCCGGTGGAAGTGCAGGTTGTTTTTCGGTAACGAGCGTGACACTGACGTGACGCATGTCCACGGCATCGTGCTCCGAAAAATGGAGGACACCGGTATGCCGACCTGCACCTATTGTGGCTCCTGAACAAATCAGGCGGCCTTGAGATCCTTCTGCGCCTTCTCGAAGGCATCCTTGACCGGCTTCGAAACCTCAGTCACCGCCTTGGCAGCGAGTGCCTGGAAGTCATTGGCTTGTTCGATACCCATTTCGACGCGCTTGCGCAGGAAGGTCGTCTGCAGCTCAAAAACTTCTGACGGCGACTTTGCACGGACCAGAGCCTCGAGGTGCGAAAAGTCAGCTTCGGCATTGGCGCGCAATGCGGCGACAAACTTCATCGACAACTCATTGCCGGCGGACTTCGCGGTTTCGGTGGCCGACCTGAGCGCCTTCTGGGCGTCTTCGGCGCCCGATTCAAGTTTTGCGAGAGCCTCTTTGGATTGCTCGAAGCCCTTTTCGGCGACTGCCGAAAATTCGCTGGTTTCGGTTGTGCTGGACTTGTCTGTGGTCTTGGACATTGCCTTAGCCTTCCGATGAAGATGGTTCCTGCCCGCCTTCAGCATATTGAGGTTGATCTGTGACAGCTGTATGTGCACTGCGCCATTTTTTTTCCGGAGCTGTTATAGCTCGACGCCGGCACTATCCGTGGCCTTGGGCGTACGAGTACCGGTTTCTGAGCGCATCAGCTTGGCGCCTGCTCGCTCGAACCTGTGGCCGTTCGGCGCGGCCTCGATGGCCGAGCGCGACGAAGCAAACGCCAGTCGACCGCAGCCGACGCACCTGATTCCGGCAGATCAACTCAATCTGGGGTTGCTTCGTCTGCGGGCCTGGTTGTATAACTATGTCCAGCAAGGGAGTGGAGCATGCGCCCAAGGGCTGGCATTTCAAGTTTGACAATTCACCCCGTGAAAAACAAGGCACAAATTAGGCTTGCCTGTGACCGATGCCACCAGCCCTCTTCGATAATGGTCGTGACAAAGCGCCACGAGTATGTCTGTCCACGCTGCCTGGACACCGGTTCTGATGAGGCAGGGCGTGGTGACCAGGTGATGCTCGACGTTGGTAGCGTTCGCAACGAGAAGGATGGCGTAGTCAAAATCATGTGCAAGGGTCAGATCGCCGACTTCGTGCGCGACCTGAAAGCAATTGGCTGTGAAATCACGGCCATTGGACATCGCGGCTATGTATTTGGTGATGCGGACCTGCACAGTGAGTCCGCGAAGGAAAAGGCATACGCTATTGCCGATTCCTACGGCGAGCGTAGCCATCTAAGGCGCGATATCGTCGAATATCTTCGGTCGATCGGCAGGGTGCATCGACTGTGACACTGCGATCTAAAGGCTTGGCTTGGTCACGATGGGCGATCTCACTCAAGGTGGTTGCGCCGCAGGTCGCTATCGAGGGGATTGACCAACGCTCGCGCGCAGGCTCATGACGAGCTGCATTACCCACCTGTAAGCGCTGCTGGGCGCTCTTAGACGATAAAGCGTCAAGTCGCCTGAAACTGGTCATCACGCGGATGGCAGCAGTCGCTGCGTCGCGGCCGGGAGGCGGGTGATTTGAATCTGATCGGGCCGTGACGGCAATTACAACATGCGTTTTATACCCAACGACAGGGATGGTCCGTTGACACAAGGAATTGGCATTGGTCTCTCCCAGCGGTTCTATCGAACTCTGGTTGCCCCGATCATCCAAGAACATTTTCCCGATTTATCTCACGCCGCATGCCGGATCGGCTTAGGCTCGGAAGTCCTCGGCTATGATACCGAAATGTCAGCGGATCATGACTATGGTCCCTGCCTGCAGATATTTTTACCTGAAGCGGAGTTTTCGGCCACTGCCGATAGGATGATGCAGATATTCGATCACATGTTACCAGACCGCTTCGAAGGCTGGACGGTTAGATACCCGACCAATGTTCGCCCTCCCGGGGTCGATGCGCGAGAGCCAGGGATGCTGGCTCTGACCACGGCGTCGATATCTATACGGTGGGGGCATGGTGTGATCTTTTTCTTGGCCGCCAATTTGCAACGGACCTCTCGTCGCGCGATTGGCTATCGTATTCGGAACAGCTGTTCCTGTCGGTGACCGCCGGTGCCGTCTTTCGGGATGATGTAGGCGAGCTGACTGCGCTCAGGGACAGGCTTGCCTACTTCCCGCGTGACGTCTGGCTTTACAAGCTCGCAGCACAATGGGGGCGCATCGCGGAAGAGCGCGCTTATGTCGGGCGGGCGGGCGACGCCGGCGATGAGATTGGCTCCCGCGTCGTCGGCGCCCGCATGGTCGGAAACCTCATGCGGCTCGCCATGCTGATCGAGCGCCGCTATGCACCATATCCCAAGTGGTTCGGCACGGCCTTTTCCAGGTTGGTCTGCGCGCCGCAGCTATCGCCGATCCTTGCGGAAATCTTGGCTGCACCGACTTGGCAGGATCGGGAGGCCGGACTTCTGCGTGCCTGCCAGTTCATGGCGGAGTTGCAGATAGCAAAGGGAGTCCCTGGTGCAACCGCGCCGGTCCTGGGAGCCCTTCACAATCGGCCGTTTCAGTTCGTGGACTCACTGAAGATTTTCGCCTCTCTGCGTAATGCGATCGAGGACGAAGAGTTGCGGCAGCTACCGGAATTCGGGGGAGCAGATCAGTTCCTCAGCAGCAACTTTGTCCTTGCGGTGCCTAATTTCTCGCAAGCCGCAGCAACGGCATTGTTCGATACGAAGCCCAGAAGAGAAGCCGACTGAAAGTGAGGCGCCGCATGGCGGCATAAGCCGTCTCCAGGCGCTCGCGATTTCCTCGACCACCTCCCCCGGCGCGCGAGCGATGAAGTCCGGGTTGTCGAGCTCTGCGGACAGCTTTGCGGATCTCAGCCTCGAGGCCGCTGACCTGCCTCGCCAGCCGCACTCGCTCCGCCTCGATGTCGACGAACTCAGCCACCAACGAGGCGAATGCCGCGCCGGCCGCGGCAAATGGGACCGCCCCTTTTCCTGCAGTATCAGCGAAGCGCAGCTCCGAAATCCGCAGCAACCGGCAAATTCGCGGTGCGCTGGCTTCCAACGATCGGCGCTGGATTGCGCTCGCGGCCGCCACCAGAGCGGCGGACGGGTGGACGGTGGCACATCTGGCGCACCGAGCGGCCTTCCGAAACGGCTCCGATGATCAGGTCGATCTCGGCATCGGCGGCTTTATCGATCAGGCCCGCAATTGTTGGGCAAGACGTTCTCGGGATGACCTGGCTGCGAGCGCCACGAGCGGATTGCGGGATGAGCATCGCCATAGCGCGCCCGAGGCAATTATTGCTTTCGGCGGCGGGCATGACTATTGGGTGGAACTTCGCCGACTGCTGATCATGCAATAAGGAGCGTCCCCGTGACAGAAGAAGCCGACAACACCACGACTGCTGGCCTCATCGAACTCACCGCCGATGTGGTCGCGGCGTATGTCTCGAACAATCCGGTTCCGGTCGCTGAACTCCCGGCGCTGATCGGGCAGGTGCATGCAGCATTGAAGGGCACGGCCGGTGGCGTCGCGTCTGCAAAGCCGGAAGCTCTCAATCCTGCCGTGCCGATCAAGAAATCGGTCACGCAGGACTTCATCATCTGCCTGGAAGACGGGAAGAAGTTCAAATCGCTGAAACGCCATCTGTCGACCGACTACGGCCTGACGCCGGACGAATACCGCGCCAAATGGGGTCTGCCGGCCGACTATCCGATGGTCGCGCCAAACTACGCAGCCGCACGTTCGGCATTGGCCAAGAGCATGGGTCTCGGCCGCAAACCCAAGGAACCGGAAAAGCCAGCGCCGGCGCAGCGGACCCGCAAGAACGCCACAGCTCATTGATCGCCGATCCGTCGTTCTGGCTCAGGGCGGCTGCCTCATACTCGACGCCAACATGAAAGGCGGGAGAAGTCCCGCCTTTCCGTGTAACCATTCTTGTTCTACCGGAATTCTGGAAGGCGCACAGCCATCCGCTGCGGCCATCCGGTTGAGCCAGGTTGCAGTGCACTTGTCGAGCGGCCGTCGGTACATCTGAGACTTGCGCAGCCCCGACGTTGTTTCGGGGGCGCGAAGTCAGCCTGCTTTGCTGAGATTGGCGGCCGACGACTTGCCGGTGCGGCGGTCCTGTTCGATCTCATAATTGATCTTCTGGCCATCGGCGAGGGTCGAAAGCCCCGCACGCTCGACGGCGGAAATGTGGACAAATACGTCCGGACCGCCGCCATCAGGCTGGATGAAGCCGAAGCCCTTGCTGCTGTTGAACCGCTTTACGGTCCCCGTCGCCATACTGTATTCCTTCATAACAGTTGCAGCGTAGCTTGACCGTAAGCCAAGCCGTTCATTAGAGACTTGGAGATAGGCGCAGGAAAAGCGAAAAATCGCAAGTCCTGAGTCGATCGGTCGACATATCTACGCTTGCAAAACATCGGCTCAGTGGTGCCGCACCGACCGCATCCATCAACCTCGGCGTGCTCCATTACGCCGTCCGTCGCGCCTTGACTTGCGACCGTCGACGGCCTATCCAGCCATTGTTAGCACTCTGCCTAGGTGAGTGCTAATCGCGCTCCCGGCAACGGGGAATCGTCCACATCCGCACCAGGGAAATCCAAAATGGCAAACTCAAAGTTCCGCCCGCTTCATGACCGCGTGGTCGTTCGCCGGGTCGAATCCGAATCCAAGACCGCCGGCGGGATCATCATCCCGGACACGGCAAAGGAAAAGCCGCAGGAAGGCGAGATCATCGCCATCGGCTCCGGCGCTCGTGACGAAGCTGGCAAGCTGGTTCCGCTGGACGTCAAGGCCGGCGACCGCATCCTGTTCGGCAAGTGGTCGGGCACCGAAGTCAAGCTCAATGGCGAAGACCTTCTGATCATGAAGGAATCCGACATCATGGGCATCATCGGCTGATCATCGGCCTCACCTTCAACTTGAATTTTTCGGGCTCTATCCGAGCCCCTGCCAGGAGCTAAAACATGGCTGCCAAAGACGTAAAATTCTCCCGTGACGCCCGCGAGCGCATGCTGCGCGGCGTCAACATCCTCGCCGACGCGGTGAAGGTCACGCTCGGCCCCAAGGGCCGCAACGTCGTCATCGACAAGTCGTTCGGCGCCCCGCGCATCACCAAGGACGGCGTCACCGTCGCCAAGGAAATCGAGCTTGAAGACAAGTTCGAGAACATGGGCGCGCAGATGGTCCGCGAAGTCGCTTCGAAGACCAACGACATCGCCGGCGACGGCACCACGACCGCGACCGTTCTGGCGCAGTCGATCGTCCAGGAAGGCCACAAGGCGGTTGCCGCCGGCATGAACCCGATGGACCTGAAGCGCGGCATCGATCTGGCCGTCACCGAAGTGGTCGCCGCTCTCGGCAAGGCCGCCAAGAAGATCAAGACCTCCGAGGAAGTCGCCCAGGTCGGCACCATCGCCGGCAATGGCGACGAGTCGGTCGGCAAGATGATCGCGGAAGCGATGCAGAAGGTCGGCAACGAAGGCGTCATCACGGTCGAGGAAGCCAAGACCGCCGAGACCGAACTCGAAGTCGTCGAAGGCATGCAGTTCGACCGCGGCTACCTCTCGCCCTACTTCGTCACCAACGCCGACAAGATGGTTGCGGAGCTCGAGGACGTCTACATCCTCCTGCACGAGAAGAAGCTCTCCAACCTGCAGGCCATGCTGCCGGTCCTCGAAGCCGTCGTGCAGACCTCGAAGCCGCTGCTCATCATCTCGGAAGACGTCGAAGGCGAGGCCCTGGCCACGCTGGTCGTCAACAAGCTGCGTGGCGGCCTGAAGATCGCCGCCGTCAAGGCGCCGGGCTTCGGTGATCGCCGCAAGGCCATGCTGGAAGACATCGCCATCCTCACCGGTGGCCAGGTCATCTCGGAAGACCTCGGCATCAAGCTCGAGAATGTCGGCCTCGACATGCTCGGCCGCGCCAAGAAGGTGTCGATCTCCAAGGAGAACACCACCATCGTCGACGGCGCCGGCCCGAAGGCAGAGATCCAGGGCCGCGTTGCTCAGATCAAGCAGCAGATCGAGGAGACCACCTCGGACTACGACAAGGAGAAGCTGCAGGAACGTCTGGCGAAGCTCGCCGGCGGCGTTGCCGTGATCCGCGTCGGCGGTGCGACGGAAGTCGAAGTCAAGGAAAAGAAGGACCGCGTCGATGACGCCCTCAACGCGACCCGCGCGGCCGTGGAAGAAGGCATCGTTGCAGGCGGTGGCGTTGCCCTGCTGCGCGCTTCGGCCAACCTCAACGCCACCGGCGCCAACTCAGATCAAGCTGCCGGCATCAACATCGTGCGTCGTGCACTGCAGGCTCCGGCCCGTCAGATCGCTGCCAACGCTGGTGCGGAAGCATCGATCGTTGCTGGCAAGATCCTGGACAATGCGAGTGCGACATATGGCTACAACGCCCAGACCGGCGACTATGGCGACATGATCGCCATGGGCATCGTCGATCCGGTCAAGGTCGTGCGCGCGGCTCTCCAGGACGCGGCCTCGGTCGCCGGCCTGCTGGTCACCACCGAAGCCATGATCGCCGAAGCTCCCAAGAAGGACTCGGCTGGCGGCGGCATGCCTGGCGGCATGGGCGGCGGCGGCATGGGCGGTATGGGTGGTATGGACTTTTAAGAAGTCCGACCCATTGCAGATACGGAGAGGGCGGCAGCGATGCCGCCCTTTCCTTTTGCGTTTTGTCGACGGTTATGTGTCGCACAAGTTCACGCTGGGCTTCCTTCAGAATGCCAACGCCTCGATTGAAGGGGGACCGAACCACGCTCGAAGCTTGGCCAGGGCGTCTTGCGATAACTCTTGGGTGAATAGCAGCGCCAGGCGACGCTTTGGTCTTGAGCAGGCAACGTAGAACAAATTTCGATTCCTCTCGAACGCTGCTCGCTTATTAACAGGGATCGCAGCAGCCCCGGCTAACTCCAGCATTTCGCCGAAATTGTACTGATTCCAGCCACGACCGAGGACAACCAGCACGTTCTCGAACTCAGCGCCTTTGACGCCATGCTTTGTTTCGAATGGCGAATGCCCGTCGAGATATTTCCGCAGCGCTTTGACCTCCGCATACGCAACCGGGCGAAGCTTTTGTAGCTCGGATATTGGCCGTGGCATCTCCACGCTCGGATCCACCTCGAAGGCAGACAGATGGTGCTGCATCTCCTCAACACGATCCGGAAGGCGGGGCCGCTGCGACGCGATCAAGTGATCCACAACATCGCCAACGGACCCGTTGTCCCTAAGACTCATGAGCGTATCGAAAGAGGTGCTCCAAGCCGCCTTATCCGCCTGGCGCTTCAGCAACGGCACCGTTCCGCCTAGCGCCTCAAACATGGCACCATACCGCTTTGCCGCATAGGCATCGGCAGCGGGTTCAAGCACGTCAACGAGGAACGCGATCAGCCGGTTTTCCTTCTTGAGATACGAGTCATTGTACTGAAACGCCTCAGCCAAGTTCGAATAGCCTTGCTCGCTCGCCAGAACCCGATGGGTCAGCATGAGGATTTTGGTTTGGCCGGGTGCAAGATCCCAACCGTCGTCAACCATCTTGGCTTTCGTAGCTTCGAGAGCTTGGTGGGCCACTTCAGCGGGCAGATCACCGCTCCAGTGTTGACCTCCTTGCCGTTGCCCTAGCCAGCCGTTCGTATGGAAGATGCGGACCCGGCCCGGTTCAGCCGGATCTTTGACAAACTGCGGCAATTCCGGACGCATCCGATTGAGACATTCGACAACCGCATTCACCGAGCGAAAATTTGCCTTCTTGCCGATCGGGGTGACGGCGCCGTCATTGAGCTCGCCACATCCATTGCCGTAAATCTTCTGCCAGTGGTCCCCGAAGAACCCGAAAAGCGGTGAATTTGGCTGTCCCAGGAAGCGCAGCTTGAGGGCCTCGACCCAGGCTTTGTCAGTATCCTGGTATTCATCAATCAAAATGATGGGAAAGCGTTCGGTCATGATTTTCCGAAACTTCTGATTTTCCATCAGCGAGATGGTGAGCGGGATCACGTCGTCATGATGAAGCGACAGTACGTGCTCGCGCACCGCGCGGTGGCCGAGGCTGTATTCGACATCCCGAGCGCCTACCCCGCCGGCCTCGAGCAGCTTTTCCTGCCAGATCGGCATCTGCTCTATCAATGCCTTGAGCTGCTTCTGAAAACCTTTGATTAGCAACCAGCAAAACGCGTGATTGGTATCGCAGTAGATAATCGGATGCCGATCAGTCCTCGCCTCGATTTCCTCCCTGGCGACGTTGGTGAAGGTGATGCAGGCGATTTGCTGTCCACGCCGGGAAAAATCCCGCTCATGCCGGTTTGTCAGGTATTTGAGCGCCTTGACCAACGAGTAGGTCTTCCCGGCTCCGGCACCCGCCTCGAGGCGAAAACTCCGGCCGGCCTGAATGCACGCGAAGACCTCTTCGAGCGCGATGCGGCTTGCCTCCTCGGCAGGGGATTCGAGATTAACCAAAGGCGCCCCCTTCCGGCGCAGGTCCGGCCGGCGCCGGCGCCACGGCGGCTGCAGCGGCTACGATTGCCAGTGCCGGGTCGACGGGAGGCACGTAGTCGACTGCCAGCCAGCGAATGCCGTCAGCGAGATACTTCGGCGTTACCCAGCCTGTGATTTTGATGGCGTATTTCAACGCGAATTCCGATTTCTTTAGCCCTGTGGCCAAATCCCGTGCTGCCAATTCCTGCGCTTGCGGCGTCCCCGCCCCCAGCGCGAAAAGGTCCTGATTAGCCAGCATGAAGGCGTCTTCAAACGTTCGACCGCAGGGACCGCCGGCACCCTCTGGGACTTGATAGGCGATGCGCCCGCGTCCATCAGTCTTGTCGTCGTCGGATTTTGCCATCACTCCGGCCAAGGTATAGGGATCATCGGCACTGAACCACGCTTTCACACAGGCATTGCTAGAAGCAGTTCCAAGATGGACGGCACACGCAGTGCCGCCCGGGGCTAAGACTGAATCCAGATCCGTGATGATCAGATAATGGAGTTCAAGGAAATCGAGCAGGTTGAAGAACAGATGCGCGTAGGCCCCGCCTACCTCCATGATGGTTAGATATTGGCTCGAGAGCTTAATTGCAGGCTCCAAGGCCTCCACCTTTCCGACGATAACGGGCAGCATGAGCCTTTCGCTGAGGCCTTCGACGAGGACGGCCTTATCGGCGAAAAACAGATCGCAGCGCGTGAGGGTAAGGTATTGATGTAAAAACTGCCTGTCGGCGGCCGGCGTGCTCCCGAGGCCCTCGCGCAGATCTTTGATCTTGGTCTGTCGAATACCGGCATCGGCGCCTGGCACATCGGCACCAAGAAAATAACGGATACTCTCGAACCCCGCCGCGTTTGCGATGTGCGACGAGTGGGTGGATACTACAAACTGGACGGGCCAAGGGACGGCGCCCTCCCCTGCGCCCGCCAAGTGCGTGGCAATCTTGCCCAACTGTTTGATGAAGACCTCCTGCATCTGAGGATGCAGATGGGCCTCAGGCTCCTCGATAAAAACGAGGTGAATGCCCGGCGTCTTCGGCTCTGCCTTAAAGACTTTGTGGAACTCGACGATCCTGAGCAAAATGAAAATCAGATTGCGTACTCCAAGTCCGTTGTAGGACTCGGGTAGCGTCACCCCACCGTACCCGGCGTATCGAACTCTCGTGAAGCTCGATAAGAGTTTGCGGATATCGAGGACCGTCTCTGTTTGGAGTTCCTGACCTCCCAAACCTGGGTAGCCAAAGCTGGTCAAGGTCGGCATGAGGCTTTGCAGTTGGTGTCCGAAATTGCCATCGATTTGGGTCTGAATGCCTTGTACTACGCTGGCAAGGGTCTCTGCGATAACCCTATCCGCAGCATCTGCGGTTGGGGACGACGCCGTGACGAAGAGGCCTTCCAATATCTTGGCGAGGACGTCCGTTTCTCTCGAGGTTACATCATCCAGACCGCGTTGTGCGTTGATAAAGCCGGTTCTGACCAGGCTGCGCAGTGCCGCCGACGGCAATTGTCTGTAGTTTGTCGGATCATTCGGGTCTTCCGCGTGGATTCTAAGCCCAAAGTTGCCGGGAATCCTTTCCCGCAGCCCCACCAGGAACTCCTTGCGGGATGCGTCGTCCAGCGAGCCATCGGGAAGCCCGTCGAAGAGAGCGTCTATTCCACCGTCCTTCAGCTCGTAGCGAAGCACGATCAACGCCTCGCTGACCGTCGGATCGAGATCCACGACGAATGGCGCCAACGGACCAAGTTCCGGAGTGTTGGGATCGTACGTACAATGCAGACGCAATTCGATGGCTGGGAGGAGAGCGCGGATCTCGTCTTCCTGCTGGCCGGAGAGATAGGCGTGGACGGCAGCGCAGAACCTGCGGTAACTGGCGCTGGAGAAGTCCTCAAGCTGGAAGTTCACGGGGCCGTCATCGAGAAACCGGCGCATGATCTCGGAAAGCGAAGTTTTACCGCTGTTGTTGCGTCCCACGATTACTGTTTCGGACGCCTCCAAAATGAGACTTACGTCAGAGAGCAGTCTAAAATTCTTGATTGCGACCTTTTGAATGCGCATAGCTACCCCAAGTTTTACGTTTTCCAGCCCGCAAAACGAATGGCTTAATTGAAGTGAGACCGCAAGACACTCTGCTGCTAATGGAACCGGTTAATTTGAACGGACGGGCATCGCAGCCGCGTGGAGCGGCGCGCCTCATGCCTGAAGCAGGTCGACTATGCAGGCACGAGCATGCAGTACGCCTTAGTTGCCGATGTTCGCCGCGAAGCTTTCCCCGGCGGTAAGGGCACCTGCCCGACCTGCAGATCTGGGATGATCTCAAAATGCGGCCCACGGGTGCTGCATCACTGGGCTCATTTCGGCCGCCGCAACTGTGATCCTTGGTGGGAAAACGAAACACAGTGGCATCGTGACTGGAAAAGTCTATTTCCCGAGGAGTGCCGGGAGGTTTCTCATGTTGCTCCAGACGGCGAAATCCATCGCGCCGACATCAAGACACCGACCGGCATCACTATCGAGGTCCAGCACTCCGCCATGACCGATGCTGAACGCATCTCCCGCGAAACCTTCTACGGCAATCTTGTGTGGGTCATCGACGGACGGGCGTTCCGGCATAACTTCGATATTTATCATCTACTGCCGGATCCTGTTTCGGAGGTCGCACAGGACGTCGTTTGGTCCAAGGCGCAGCGCCACATGAATGGCGCAAACGCCGGGCTGTTCTTCCGCTGGAGCGAATATCTGCTGGAGCGCCCTGGCGCGACGAAAGCCGAGGTCAAATCCGGCTACATCTATTCCATCAGGGAAATCGAAGACGAGGTGCACCGCGCCTATCGCGGGCATCATCAATTTGGCTGGGTGAGGCCACGGCGAACCTGGCTTGATGCGGCTTGCCCGGTCTACATCGACTTCGGGGACGACTTGCTAGTAAGCTGGAAACCTACGACCAGTCTGGTTTGCCCTGCATTCGCCGTGTTGCCAAACGGAAGTTCGTGCATGACGTTATGGTCGAGACCCATGCCCAAACTATAGCGACACGATTTTATCCGCTGCCGCCCAATTCGGTTTGATCAGGCCAAACTATGGCCTTCCGCGTTAGTTGCACATCCTGAGATTGAAGGATATGAGCATGTTGGTTCAATTGAGGAATGTGACGATGTCCGAAGGCCCTTCCAATAACCTGATCGAGCTTACTGCGGATATCGTTTCCGCTTATGTCCAGAAGAATGCGGTACCAGTGACTGGATTGCCGGATTTGATTGCCAGCGTAAATTCAGCGCTGTCTAATATTGACCAGACGAGACCAACAGAGGCCCCCGCCCCTACGCCGGCAGTTAACCCAAAGCGATCTGTATTTCCGGATTATATCATCAGCCTTGAAGACGGTCAGAAATACAAGTCTCTCAAGCGCCATCTGGCGACCAGGCACGGGATGACGCCGGTTGAATATCGAGCAAAATGGGGATTGGCGAAGGATTACCCGATGGTCGCGCCGAATTACTCGGCGGCCCGATCGGCACTGGCAAAATCGCTAGGTTTGGGAAGGAAGCCAACTGCGGCCAAGAAGCCTGCTGCGAAACGCAAGGCAAAGGCCTGAAGTGTCGTCGCGTTGCCGTTGTCCTGCATTGGTGGGGGAATAGACAGCAACCGCTAAATGCAGATTTTGCAGGTTCCCAGTCAAGCCGCGGCACAAATACTCCCGCGCAGTGCTCGGACATGTTTCCGGGCCAGCATAGGAGAACCTGCGATGGCCGCTACGAAGAGATCCATGATTCCTGCTTTCGTCGACGAGGCGGGTTAAGGCCCACCAACGAGCGCAGGTAAGCCACGATGACGGGCAGCAAGTGATCTGCCACTGAGTCTTCCCCCATCTGGAATTACATTCCGGCCCTTGATCGAACATCGGGCAGGTGCGAAGGCGGGTGATCTGGCCAGCAAGCACGAAGGCCCTGGAAGACAAGGACGCGAAGCTGAAAAAGCCTGCTTGGCCACCAGACACTCGAAGTCTCGGCGCTCCGCGAGCTCCTTTCAAGAAGTGGTAGGGCCCGCTACTAGGCGCGAAGCCGTCGCGCGTCTGTAGGCCGTCACCACGGGTCTGTTGGAGGTTGGGGCTGTTTGTTCGCCGGTGCGGATCGCAAGATGATCCGCTACCGGTCGCGTCGGCCGCCGGAGATAGAACTGCGCGGCGTCTGCGCGACCTCGCCGATGAGCCGTGTCTGAAATGTTTCTGCCTATCTTTCGGCGAGGTCGGGGTGAATTGCTCATCGCCCCTCGATGAGGCCAGCCTCCCCACCGCCGCACCCGCTATCGAAGCCTCAAGATGCTCGCCCTTTGCCCTTCATTGTTCGGGCGACAGTACCCTCCCGACGTGCTTTGTGTTGACCGCTACTGTCGGGTTTTGTCGAGACCGCGACAATGATGTTCGATCCGGCGCGCTGACGCACTCTCAGTGAAACCATTGCATAACCTGCAAAATAGGCTTTCTGAGGCGCTTCCCGCTCGGTTGGCATCGTTCTTGAATATCTCTCCTGTGCGTTGCCGCGGTCACCGACGCGCGTCACCGACCGATCTTCTCATTCGAAAGGAACCAACAATGACGACCGATATGTCAACCTATGGTGTGACCGAGTTGGCACCTGAAGAAGCGACTGCAATTTCGGGCGGAAACCCTTGGGCAATAGGTTTCGGCGTTGCTGGATTTATTGTCGTGGGAGCTCTAGCCCTATGGTCAGGCTGGAAGCACCGGCACCACTGAATAGCAGTCATTGACTGCGAGGAAAGGATACAACGATGAACGAACGTATGCCATATTACGGTGTCACCGAATTATCTCCCGACGAAGCAGCTGCAATTTCGGGAGGTTTCGTGTGGGTAGTGGTTGCTACGATATTGGGTATTACGGCGGCTATAGCGAATTGGGTGTATGACTCAAGCCAGCAACATTAGAACATAAGTGCCGGAGCTAAATTATGCTTCGTCCTGAACATAGCCCGGCAATTCCCCTCTCGCCCGAAACAGCCTGCTACACCGCAGAGAGCATTCTCTCCCGAAGATCAGGACGATCTTTGGCCATTTATAAGATGCTTGTGCTCTCTGCGGTGGCGACATTGGTGTCGCTGCCGCTCATCACTGTCACGGTCTCCGTTCAAAGTGCGGGTACCATTCGCCCCGTCATCGAGAAGACACCCCTGATCGCGCCCGTTTCTGGACGGATTTCGCGTGTCCTTGCCGATGACAACGATCAGGTTGCCCATGGGCAAGAGATCCTGGCTCTTGATGATCATGTGGTCGAGGAGAAGCTCGCGACGCTCACAGGCGAGATCCATGCCAAGAGCGATCTTGCCCGTGATCTCGCAACCCTGATTTCCTCCGGCGCACAGCCCGACATCCCTCTCGGCCTGCTGACCGAGCTCGCAACGGCCGAGCGGCTGCATTTTCTCAACCTTCTGCAAGAGAACCAACATGCTCGCAGTAACGCCGCGACGGAACTCGATCGCGCTCGGCGACTGGTTTCCGTTAACGCGGCGCCCGCAAAGACGGCGAGCGACAAGGCTTTCGCCCTCAAGAGCCTTGACATCCAGGGCGAGATTCTTGCCCGGCGCCAATCCGCGGAATGGAACCAACGGCTCTTCGATACCAATCTCCGCCTCAAGGAACTCAGAGCCAGCTTGCATCAGCTCGAGGATGAACGGGAGCTAAGCCACATTCGCGCCCCTGTGTCAGGCGCTCTGGAGCAATTTTCCGGCCTCACGCCGGACAGCTACGTCCAAGCGGGGCAAACCGTTGCTTGGGTCTCGCCGGACGGCGACCTCGTAGCGGAAATCTACATCCTCCCCAACGAGATCGGCTTGGTGCGGCCGGGCCAGTCGGTGCGGCTCCAGGTAGATGCCTTCAACTACAATCAATGGGGTGTCATCGACGCGACAGTGCTCGACGTGGCACAGGACTTCACCCTTCACGACAAGATTCCGGTTTTCAAAGTCCGCTGCTCGCTGTCTCGCGGCTACCTCGTTCTCAAAAGCGGAGTTATCGGTCACCTCAAGAAAGGCATGACCGTGCGGGCCCGCTTCCTCATGGCCGACCGCACTCTCCTGCAACTCCTCTACAATGGTGCCGATGATTGGCTCAATCCGGTCCTGACGCATTAGTTCCTCCTCCACTTAAGCAGCGAGCCGCCATGCGCAACATCACCAAGTTCAAGCAGCGCGACATCACTGATTGCGGGGCCGCCTGCCTTGCCTTCGTTGCAGCCTTCTATGGTTACAATCTGCCACTGTCGCGCATCCGCCAGTATGCCTCGACCGACCGTTCCGGCACCACGGTGTCAGGCCTCACGCAAGCGGCTCAAAAGTTGGGGTTCATCGCCAAGGGGGTAAAAGGTGGCTTCGACAGCCTGTACAAGATCCCGAAGCCGGCTATTGCGCACGTCATCATAAAGGAGGTCCAGCACCACTTCGTCGTAATTCAGGCCATCGATGCCAAGTGGGTCAGCGTCATGGATCCAGCCTACGGCGAAATCCGCAAGTTGTCCAATGAGGAATTCAAGCTGCAATGGACTGGAGTCCTGGTGCTGGTGGCCCCGGCAGACACCTTCAACCGCCGTGACGAGACGACATCACCACTCTCCCGATTCGCCCGTTTGCTTTCGCCACACAGGCAGGTGATGGCGCAGGCACTCATCGGCGCACTGGTGACGACGATCCTCAGCCTCTCAACCGCCATCTACGTCCAGAAGATCGTCGATAATGTGATCCCTGCGGCCAACCGCAACCTGCTCAACCTCATGAGCGTGGCCATGCTGCTGATCCTGGTGACACAGATCCTGATGAATTTCCTCAGAAACCGGCTCATCCTGCAAACGGGCCAGAAGATCGATGTCCACTTGATCCTCGGCTACTACACTCACATCGTCAGCTTGCCACAGAAATTCTTCGACAGCATGCGTTTGGGGGAGATCGTCTCACGCATGAACGACGCGGTGAAGATCCGGAGCCTGCTGAACGACATCTCGATCAACATGTTCGTCGACGCGATAGTGACAGTGTGCTCGCTGGGATTGATGTTCATCTACTCGTGGAAAATCGCCTTGGTCGTGGCGACCTCCATCCCACTGTACCTCTTAGTTTATTGGGCTATTAATCGGCTGAATAGGAAGCACCAGCGCACCATCATGGAGGATGCCGCCGACCTGGAGGTGCAATTGGTGGAATCACTGGGAGCTGTCTCCACGATCAAGACCTCCGGCATTGAGAGCTTCGCCAACTTCAAGGTGGAGACCCGCTTCATCAAGATGCTGCACTCGGTCTACAGCTCCGGCCTCATCTCGATCTTCGCAGACAATGCCTCGACTTTCCTCTCGACCCTGTTCACCATTTTGCTGATGTGGTTCGGTGCGACGCTTGCCCTCGATCAGACCGTCACGCCCGGCGAATTACTGTCCTCCTATACCTTACTCGGCTATATCACGCGGCCGATCGCGAACCTGATCCAAACCAACCGGATCGTTCAGGATGCTTTTATTGCGGCGGATCGCCTGTTCGAGATCTTCGACCTTGAGCCGGCAAGTGGCGGCGGCATTGATGCCACTAAGGTCGACCTTGGCGATATTCGCCTGGAGAACGTCACGTTCCGCCATGGCGCGCAGCCGGAGCTTTTTCAAAATCTCAGCGTCACCTTCCGCCGGGGCGAGATGACGGCCGTCGTGGGGGAAAGCGGTTCGGGCAAGAGCACACTTGCGGCGCTGCTGCAAAATGTCTACCCGCTTGAGGGTGGATGCATCCAGATTGGCCCACATGCCCTTCAGGACTTCTCGACCCTATCCTTGCGTAAGGTAGTCGCTGCGGTACCGCAATCGATCGACATGTTCTCGGGCTCGGTGATCGAGAACGTCGCCCTTGGCGAGTTCGAGCCAGACGTCGAGAAGATCGTGAAGATCTGCGATCGAATAGGCCTGCTAGCGACGATCCAGCGCTGGCCCGGTGGCTTTCAGGCTCATCTGGGCCAAGGCGGCGTACGCCTGTCCGGCGGCGAGAAGCAGCGTCTAGCCTTGGCTAGGGCGCTGTACCGGGATCCGCAGATTCTTATCCTCGATGAGGCGACCTCCTCTCTCGACTCGGTCGCCGAGGCGTTTGTCCTAAAGGCCGTTGAGGATCTGCGTCGGGCCGGCAAGACCATCGTCGTCATCTCTCATCGACTCAGCACCGTTTCCGGGGCCGACAAGATCGTAGTATTGGACAAGGGGCGAGCCGTCGCGGAGGGAAGGCATGCCGATCTGCTGGCGACAAATGGCGCCTATACTCGTTTGTGGCGGGCGCAAGTCGCGTCCAGCTGACAGGGCCCAGGTTAAGTTATCATCGCAGAAGCTTCCTGGACCCTACGCTAAGCTAAGCCGGTACGAGGAAGAGCGTCAAATCGCGCAACACGAAGCGCTGGATGCCGCTGACGGTGAATTGATACAAGCACTCGGATCCCCGCGTCGAGGTACAAAGAGCAAGCCCTCCCTGGAGGATCGCTGCTGCAATTGAACGCCAGACGGAGACAAGATTGGGTGGGGTGAGGTGCTCCTCTGCCCGGTCCTAACGCCCAATCTGGGGTTGTCTTGGCTACAGGGGTAGTTGTACTATTTTTGCCAGAGCCATCACCCGCCCAGTAAGCTCGTGCGAGATCACCATGCTGAAGCCACTGCTCGATCCCGATGTCGCCGACGAGGCGCCGATCTCTTCCGTCCTCACAGGCTACGATGAGGAGCGACTGCTCACCTATATTCGCCTTCTCGACGCCGCAGCCGAGGATGCCGACTGGCGCGAGGTGGCCAGGATCGTCTTGCACATTGATCCTAACAAGGAGCCGGAGCGAGCATTCAGGGCATGGGAAACGCACCTTGCACGCGCCCGATGGATGACCACGAATGGCTATCGGTACCTTCTTGCGGGCGGTGCGCCGCACTGATCCTCGAGGCGGCGGACGAATTACGGAACCTTAAATCGTTTGGTCACTACGCGGAGGCCCGGCGACAGATTCTCACATGGCCGCGGCAGACATGTCTCACCCCGCCCGGCCTTGGCTTCAATTGCGTCGGGACGGAGCAGGCTTCAAACGCAAGGCTGCCGAGTCATTGCGGCTGCGCGATCAGTCGCTCAGAGACGGCGACGCGGATTGAACCTCGCCGACAGCCCGGTACGCAGCAAGGTGTGGCTAACAATCGAAAAGCTGCCTGAATTTGCGCTCCCGCCACATCTGGAGTCAGCAGAGATCACGCAATCAGGCGCCATAGCCTGTCACGCTCGAACTGATCCCCAATTTCATAACTAAGGCGCGATCGAAAGTCTCCGCCTTTCCGACCAGCAGGTGGCGGGTTTTCAGATCTCGGTTCGATCCCGCCATCGCGGACTTCATGGGATCAGCCAGCGATCCCGGCGCGCGCGAAGATTTCGGCGAAGCGCTTCTTCGCTCGCGGCGGCGCATCGACGTTGCGGAGGGCGTCACTGGTCGCGGCTTCGCCCACCTTGACGACCATCACCATGCCCATACCGTAATGCGCGGAGCACTTGATGCCGTAGTAGCCAGGCTGGCCGAAGCGTACCGTGATCTCCTCGTTGATCTTGCCGTCGAACCCGGCATAGCCCTCCGGAACCATGCCTTTGATCGAGGCGGCGTTGTGGCTCTTATTGGCGGCTACGAAGTGGAGTTCGTCCCCGGGCTTGAGCTGGACATAGTCGGGTTCGAAGACCATCGAGCCGTGCTCGCCACGATTGAGCATCTTGATCTCGATCGTTTCCGCAAAGGCGGCCGAGGACAACGATAGCGAGAATGCGAGTATGGCGTTTCGAATCATGGATTGGGCTCCGTGTTGGGTGGAAGGGAATGGTAGCGCGGCCGGGCGAACCGGACGGTGCAGATGCCGTCATCATACTGTTCGACACAGGCCTTGATCTTGAAGACGTCCCTCAGCAGATCGGCCGTGAGTATCCGGTTGGGCGCCTGGTCGCCATCGAGCATCCGCCGTTCATCACCGCAATCCGATTACAGAACATCGCCGCGTTATTGACTGTTCCAGATGCTCGAACGCGAACTAACCTTTGAAGAGGCTTGGTCTGAGGCCAAAGCCGTAAGAAGGAAACCTGCTGCTGCAAGGGCGCGTGTCATGGACATTCTCGTCTATGGGGGATGGAACTGTCGTTTCACCCGAACTGAAATGGCTACCTGCAGACACCAAATGCCTCTATTGGCATGTAATGTCCGTCACAGCTGTATGAGCAAGAGCCATGCCAGAGGCGCAGCAGTCAGTTCTTATTGAATTCCTTCCCGTCTCGCGGTGAGCGGGTAATGTCAGGTTTGTCGAATTCCTGCAAAATGGACGGATCGAATACCTCCGGGGCACAGGCAGTGCCCGTCATCAGCGGAAACCAGGCAAAGGTCCCTTTGCTTCGAACGCCGACAATTCGCCGTGCTCCAAGGGTCGGACTCCAAGGGCACGTGTCCGGGTGAAGATCAAATGGAAGTACGGGACCGGCAGCTTTGTCTTCGCCACTGGAACGGGCGATGACATTGCGGTCGGCATTTGTCGACATCAGAGCGGCGACCGAAGCCTCTCACGACACGCCAGGCAGCTGTGCCGGTCGTTGGCAAGGCCGGCGGCCGTGTGGATCTCATAAGCCATGCGAATAGCCGGCTTCTTTCGTCGATTTGAGCTGCATCCTGCCGCGCCTTACCAGCGATGCTCGTCTGCCATCGACCCCGCTTGGGCATCCTCTGAAGAACACTTCCGAATGTCAGGTTACTCGTTGCGGCAGATGAGGTATTTCCACTGACCAGGATGCATCCTGCGACTGCAAGTATCGTCACCGCCCCGAGGCTGCAAAACTGGCGGCCATTTTTTCTACCCACTCAAGGGTTAGACGCCGACTGCACTCCCATTTCCTTGAGCAACCTACCCGCGCCGTCGATCTTGTCCATTGTCCAGAGCATGAAACGGCTATCGACATGGATGCTGCGATTGCGTTCAGCGGCATAGGCCCAGTCCGAGATCACGCCATCGAGCGTGCCATCAAAAACGAGACCAACGAACTCACCGCGCCGGTTCAGAGTGGCCGAGCCACTATTGCCATTGGTGATATCGACCGAGGACATGAGGTCGACCGGCAACGTGCCCAGCTCCGGCGCGACATATTGGCCATAATTCTTGGCTCGGATGGCCGCGACGACGGCGTCCGGTGCAGCGAATTCGCCCTTATCTGTGTGCTTGGCCAGAAGTCCCTCGGCGGTGGTGAAGGGCGTCCAGATCTGGCCGTCTCGCGTTTGCCCTGTCACCTTGCCCCAGCTGAGGCGCAGCGACCCATTCGCGTCGGGATAGACGGGCCGGCCGATCGCATTCCGATAGGCAAGCAGGCCCTTCATATAGGCCGCACGCGCCGCCTGCGTGCGGCCGGCGCGGTCCTTCATCGCGTGCTCCGCAGCCATATCTCCTGGGTACAGCGCGACCGCCAGCTTGATAAACGGATCGGCCGACGCCTCAAAGGTGACGGCCGGCTTGTCGAGCCAGCCGAGCCGCATAGCCGTGTCGGCGAGTTTGGTCTCCGCATAAAGTCGGTCAGGGCCGATTTGGGCCAGAGTGGTTTCGAACGCAATATCGCGGTCCTTCGCATCCAACCGGCGATATTCCTCGAGCGCAGCCTCGAACAATTTGCGATCGACGGCGGCTAGATACCGGCGTTCGACCTGCGTCAGTCGATCGATGATTTCATTGCGATCACGATCCTGAAAGCCGCTTTCGCGCTCGGCGTCGGACTTCTGCTGCTCCTTTGCCCAGCGATAGAGTGTGCGCGCGGATGAGAGCATCTGCGCACGGTCTAGAAGCGCCTGCCGCAGCCGGCTGAGGGAGGCGCGGCCGTTCTCGGCCACCACGCCATCCAGCTCGCGGATCCCCGCGCCAAAGCGCGTCTGCCGCGTAGCGTCGTCAGCGACCCAGTCGCGATAAGCTTGCTCCTCGGTAGCCTTGCGAGCGTTGAGCCCAATGGCATCGGCGCCAGCGAGATCGCCCGCCAGCTTCTTCTCGTAGTTTTCCGCGCCTTTCAGGATGGATGCGTAACGGATCTGCGCGTCGCGGTTGCCGGCCGTGGCGTGCTTGATTTGGGCCGCATAATCCGAGAGCAGACGCTGGATCAGGGGTTCGTGCGCGAAGTTAAACCCCACTTCCTCGGCGGAACGCAACCGGCCGGTGGCGCCGGGAAAGCCGGCGACCATCACGAAATCGCCTTCCTTGAGGCCCTCGCGTGCGATACGCAGCCAGCTCTTCGGCGTGTATGGCACATTGTCTTGCCCATAGGCCCGGGAGGAGCCATCAGGAGCGACATAAGCGCGATAAAAGCCGAAATCGCCTGTGTGGCGCGGCCACATCCAATTGTCCGTTTCACCGCCGAAGTTGCCGATCCCGCGCGCCGGTGCATAGACGAGGCGCACATCCCGGATTTCGAGCTTCTGCTGGAGATAGTAGGACGCGCCGCCATAGTAAGCTCCGACGTCGCAGCGGCGATCGGGCTGTTCTTCGCAGGCGGCGATCAGCGCCTTGCGGTTCGCGTCGAGCCTCTCATAGCGCGCAAATCCGTTCAGCTTGGCCGAGACGCCCTTGAGCATGTCGGCGGTCACCTCCCGTAGGTCCTCGATGACATAGATGTGACTGCCGGGTTCGGCGGGCAATTCTTCACCCAGGCTCTTCGCCAGAAAACCGTCGGCGAGATAATCGCGACCTTCTTTACTGTTGTACTGGATGGATCCCATCGCGCAGTGATGATTGGTCGCGACCAGCCCTTCGGGACTGACGAAAGAGCCGGAGCATCCGTCCAGCGAAACGATCGCGTTGAGCGGGGCGGCGTCCAAGCGCAACTGGGCGGGATCGAGCTGGAGCCCATCCGCGCGCATAGCCGTACCGACTTCCGCAATCTGGCTCGGCATCCACATGCCTTCATTCGCCGACGCAGCGGTTGCCGTGGAGAGCAAGGCGACGGCACTTATCTGGGCCAAACATTTCATCTTCGAGTTCATGCTGATGTCGCTCCCATCTCGATTGCTCATTTTTGTCCTCTCCAGGCTGGATCGATGCCCAGCACGAGACGCTCACACGTCGCGTCGATCGTACGAGAGCGATGCAATATGCTCGGCTTCTCCTGCCGAGTTCGCCCTTGAACATTGCTATCCGGACGATCCCGCCTTATCGACTGAGGTCGCCGCGTCCGCTGTATTTTCCTGCCCAAATAGCTGATGATAGTCTGGGCCTTCATTTCGGATGCGTCGCTTTCCCCATTTCAAGCTTCGTCAACGCGAAGCCTGCGCGCAGTACGCGGCGTATACTGGGGTGGCTGGCGTCCGCCAGCGCCTGCGCGACCGACAGCTGACGCTAATACCCCGCGGTTCTTCATGCGCTTACTTCCCTCGACCTTGTGCAACGTCCAACGCACGAATCGTGCCAAAAGAAGAAGTCTTCAAATGCAACGTGGTAGACTGCCGCAGCTATGTCAGACTTCCGACATTCGTTGTGTTAAAGGGATTCACCGAGGCTGTAATCAGCCCGTTCTTTTGCCATGCGCACGCCGAAGACCCGGTAGTGTGCTGAGAGTTCTGCAAATTCGCTGAGAGTGGGCGGTCATGGCAGGCTGGTGATGTTCAACGTCACCTGATTCCCGCGAAGGAACGCCACCATGACCAAGACAGAGGGTAAATCCGCCA
>NZ_JAPYKR010000022.1:0-49668 GCF_037179655.1 Mesorhizobium sp. Cs1299R1N1
AGGTGTAGGAGCCGTCTGCGTAGAGATGCAGCGTACCGTGCAGGCCGGCGATGTCGGTGTTGACGCCACCCGATACGGCGGTGGTTGTGTTGCCGCCTGCGGCGCGCACGCCGTCGATGGTGGCGCCGTCGGCACCGGCGATGTCATTGACCAGCACGCCGGCAACGGCGGCAACGCTGAGCAACGCGCCTTCATTGACATTGCCGCTGTCGACATGGGCGGTGGGTCCATCATCATTGATGGCGATCGACAGCGTCGAGTTCGATGCACTGCCATCTTCGTCGGTGACGACAACGCCATAGTTGGCGAAAAGCTGGTCAGCTGCGCCGGTGATCCCCACGCCCGGATGCGCAACGTTGTCGGTCAGCGTGAAGCTGTAGATGACAGTGCCGCCGGCATTTGTTCCGCTGAAGCCCGTGATCGTGAGTGTGCCATAGGCCGGGCCGCCGGTAATGACGACCGGAACCGAACCGGAATTGGCCAGAGCGGCATAGGTGATGCTGGTCGTGCCGACCTGCAGCGATCCCAGGCCATCGGGCGAGGTGAAGGCGAATGTGCCGACGGCGGTTTCCGAATGGTCGGAATTGTTGTTTGGATTGCTGTCGGACAATTCTCCCGACCCTGCGGGATTGGATCCGTGTGGCGGCAGTCCCTTCTCGTCGACCGTCGCGTCGCCGCCATCCGCCTGAGAAGTCAGGCCTGAAATGGTGGTGATGTCATCAGCACCATTGACGGTGATCGTCAGGGACGCCGGCGAAGTATCGCCGTCGCCGTCCGTCACGGTGTAGCCGAAGCTTTCGCTCAGGCTCTGGCTCGCCGAAAGACCCTGGACCGCGGCATAGGCAGCCGGATTCTGGGCCTGCGTATAGAGCGCGTAGCTGTAACTGCCGTCGGCGCCAACTGTCAGCTGGCCGTAAATCCCGTTGACGTGGTTGGTGACAGCGCCATCCCAGGCGATCGCGCCGAAGCCGTCGCTGCCAAGATGGTCGGCGTGGCCGTCGGTGATATTGGCGTCGCTGCCGCCGGTGCCGGTAACGACATTGCCGTCAGCCGTCGTCGGTCCGTCCTCGGTCACCGAATCCTGATCATTGACGGCCGCCGGGCCGTCATCCTGGAATTCGACGCTCAGGGCGACATGGGAAACGGCGGTGGTCGAATCGCCGTCGAAATCTGTGATCGTCGCCTTGACGTGCAGATCGGCGGCGATGGTCGCGATGTCGTCGAAGGCAGCCGCACTGCCGCCGTCGATGCTGTGCGCGATCGGTTGATACTGGCCGATCCAGACCGCGCCGGTCGGGTCGACATAGACCTTGAATACGTCGACGCCGTTGGCCGACCCCACGAGAACGCCGTCGGCGTTCGTCGAGAGCAGAATTGTGGCGCCACCGATCGTCTTCAGTCCGGAATCGACATTGACGAGCGCATTGCCGTTGGCATCGGTCACCGCGAAGGAGAACGTGGCATTTTCGTCGGCGCCGACCGAGGCGTTGAAGAGCCCGAGCGCGCTTGCCGACGATTTCGCATAGCCGAGCGCGTCAGCCTCCTGGACCAGAGCCGGCGGGGGCAGGGCCGTATCGTTGGCCGGATTGGGGTCGGCGGAATTGTTGACGCCGGCAGATTCGTCATGGCTGACCCGGAAGACCTCGGTCTGTGTGGTGACCGTCGTGATCTTCGCCTCGATGCCGAAGATCTTGAACGGATTCCCGCCGCTCAAGGTGGCATCGGTGCCGCCCGCATTGGAATCGAACGTGAAGTTGTTGTAGTTGCCCACCTTGAGCTGGTCGAATGGGGTGCTGCCCACGACTTCCACGGTAGCGCCATCCGGTACCCCGGCGAAGGCGTAGCCGACCTGCACGCCGCCTTCGAAGACGGCGGTGCCGGCTGTGAGCACGCCATTGACCGTCACGGTGAACGGCTCGAACACGCCGCCATCCTTAGCGCCGATGAACAGGACCGCACTCTCGATGCCCTTGGCTTCGGCGACGTCTATGGTGAAGGCGACGGATGACACATCATAGGAACCGCTATCGGTGATGGTCGGCGGATTTGGATTGTTGGCCGTGACCACGATGTTGTTGACGAAATCCATGGTCAGGATTTCAGGTCCGGTCACACCTGGATGGGTCTCGTATCCATCGATGATCTGGCCGTCGCCGACGCCGATCTTGGTGCCGGTGGTGTTGACGGAATTGTCGCCCTCATTGACGTCGACGCCGGACAGCTTGATGTCGTGATTGCCGGCGCCGTCCATGCCGCGAACATCGGTGTTACCGGCCTGCAGCGTGTAGACGATCGTTTCCGTGGTGGTGGTCGTCGTGGTGGCGGCATCCCGCGCGGTGATCTGCGGAACATCGTCGAGTACCTGGACCTTGAACGTGCCGGCCGCCAGTTCGACGGTGTCGCCATCGCCATCCTTGGCAATGATGAATGACGAAAAATCGATCCCGCCATTCGCAAGCGTGTTTTCCGTATTGTCACCCACGGCGCCGTTCAGCGTCGGATGATCGATCTGATCGATCAGCGTGAAGACGTATGAGCCGTCGGCGCCGACAGTCAGCGTAAACACCGGTCTGTCCGTGCCCGCCTGGTAGCCGGCTCCGCCGCCGATATCGACATAGCCGGTGAGCGTGGTGCCGTCGGAGACAATCAGGACATCAGCGCCCTTCGAGTCGATGCCGGAGTCGGAAGGAGCAGCTTGCGTGACCAGCCCAAAGGCCGATGTCGGGTTCGGACCGTCCGCACCGAAATCGACGAGAAGATTCAAGGCACCGGCGGCGCCTGTGGCAATGGCCGAGTTGGTCCCGGCTACTTCGCCGGGCTGGGAATTGTCGACATTGCCGACAGACTGGGCATTGTGGAGGCCGTCCTCATCGACATTTGCCGTGAGCTGGGCCGTGCCGATGGCTTTCGGCACATCGTCGATGATGTTGACGGTGATGGTGCCCGTGGTGGAATTGCCGACGCTGTCGGTGACCGTATAGGTGAAGTTCTCCAGCCCCGAGATGGTCTGCGCACCGTCATCGGCCTGGGCGTTGAGGTGGTTGCTGGTCAGCGTGTAGACATAGCTGCCGTCGGTATTGATATGGATTGTGCCGTAGGTGCCGACGGTGGTCTGCTCGGTATAGGTGAGCGCGCCGACGCCGCCCGAGGCGTCGAGATGGTTGGTCGCGTCGGTCTCGGTGGTCAGGAGCGGCAGCGAGCCGGTAACGGTGCCGGCGGCGAGATCGGCACCATCCTTGTTGAGGTCGAGCGCTGCTTCGTTGACGGTGACGTCGCTGTCGGCCGGAGCGACCAGCCCGGCATCGCTGAGATTGATGGTCAGCGTCGTAGTCGACAGGTCGCCGTCGCCGTCCTTGATCGTGTAGACGAAAACGTCGGTCGTCGCCGAGGTGATGTTGTTGGCGGTCGACTGATAGGTGTAGGACCCATCGGCGTTGAGATGCAGCGTGCCGTGCAGGCCGGCGATGTCGGTGGCGACCCCGCCAGTCACAGCGGTTGAAGTGTCCGCACCAGCGGCGCGCACGCCGCTGACGGTGGCGCCGTCGGCGCCGGCAACGTCGTTGGTCAGCACGCCGGCCGCGGCCGTGACGGTGAGCAGGACACCCTCGGTCACGTCGTTGCTGTCGGCATGGGCCGTCGGCACATCGTCGATGATGTTGACGGTGATGGTGCCCGTGGTGGAATTGCCGACGCTGTCGGTGACCGTATAGGTGAAGTTCTCCAGCCCCGAGATGGTCTGCGCACCGTCATCGGCCTGGGCGTTGAGATGGTTGCTGGTCAGCGTGTAGACATAGCTGCCATCGGTATTGATATGGATGGTGCCGTAGGTGCCGACGGTGGTCTGCTCCGTATAGGTGAGCGCGCCGACGCCGCCCGAGGCGTTGAGCTGGTTGGTCGCGTCGGTCTCGGCGGTCGATCCCGGCAGCGAGCCGGTGACGGTACCGGCGGCGAGATCGGCACCATCCTTGTTGAGGTCGAGTGCTGCTTCGTTGACGGTGACGTCGCTGTCGGCCGGAGCGACCAGCCCGGCATCGCTGAGATTGATGGTCAGCGTCGTGGTCGACAGGTCGCCGTCGCCGTCCTTGATCGTGTAGACGAAGACGTCGGTCGTCGCCGAGGTGATGTTGTTGGCGGTCGACTGATAGGTGTAGGACCCGTCGGCGTTGAGATGTAGCGTGCCGTGCAGGCCGGCTATGTCGGTGGCGACCCCGCCGGTCACAGCGGTTGAAGTGTCCGCACCAGCGGCGCGCACGCCGCTGACGGTGGCGCCGTCGGCGCCGGCAACGTCGTTGGTCAGCACGCCGGCCGCGGCCGTGACGGTGAGCAGGACACCCTCGGTCACGTCGTTGCTGTCGGCATGGGCCGTCGGCACATCGTCGATGATGTTGATGACCAGGTTGCCGGGAGGAGCCGTGTCGCCATCGCCATCCGTCACTCCAACCGCAAAATTCACGCTCGTATTGTCGCCCGAGGTGTTGTCGCCGAGAGTATAGGAGTAGCTGATCGTGCCAACGCCCGAGGCAGCATCAAAGACATAGCTTGCGGTCAGCGAGCCGGTAGCGTCGCTGAAGGTCTGCGGGGCACCGGTCAGCACATGGCCGCCCAGCGTCACTTCCGACACGCCGTCCGGCGAGGTGAACCCGATCGTGCCCGATATCGTCTCGGAATCCGACGCTGCATCCGAGCCGGCCGACTCGCCACCACGGGCCGGAAGGCCGGCCTCATGGACCGTCGCTTCCCCTATGGCGCCAATGGAGGGAGTGGAATCGTTCTCCAGGAGGCTCGGGAACAATTCGCGATGATCCGGCTGCCCAAATTGCAGGTCCGTTGGTGGCAGGAGGGCCGACAGGCCGAAGCCGTCGCCGATCCCGCCGGCAGGCTGTTCGAAATTGCCGCCGGCGCTCGAGGTCGAACCTCCCGGGCCCGCCGATATCGAGCCGTCCGCGCCGAAGGCGACATCGACATGGCTTGCTTCCAGCGCGGCGATCAAGGCCACACGCGGCACTTCGACTTCGCCGATGATGAAGGTCGGCACATTCAGGGCACCGTCCTTGATGACGATGACCGAGCCGTCCGCCTGCTCGAGCACGAGGTTGTGGCCGTCGACCTTGATGTTGTCGATCGAGACGTTGGCGGGAAGCTTTACGACGTTGCTTGCGTCAGCCACGTATTCGTGGGGGGCATTCGCCGCTGGCGGAGCAGCCGCTGGCGCGCCGCCGCCGACATCGACCGGCACAGGCTCGGCCGCTGCCGGCGCTGTTTGAGCCGGCGCCGCTGCTTGCTCGGCCGGCGCGGCCTGCGCCACCAACTGGATCGGCGCTGTCAGGTCGTGGTGATCGTTGGAGACGGAATGCTCGTCCCACGAGTTCGAAACGTTGTCCAACTCAATACTGGTCGTCATAGCTTTAACCCCTCCGGCATTTCCCGGAAAGAGACAGGCGGCGCCTCGACTTTGCAACGGTCCGTCAATCCATTCTATATATTTGGATATGCGTTCGATGACTTTTTTTACGCTTGGTAAACTGTGAGCATATAATCAGTTATATCTTGCTTGGAATGCGCGGCGCTTTGCCACGACTAGCGCGAAAAACTTGGTAAATAGAAGTATAAATACGTATAAAATTTTACACAAAATAGCAAAATCACTTTGCGGGAAAGTTATCCACCTTCATTTCCAGTAATTTGAGACAAGATTGGTAGCGTCCACGGTCAAAGGTGGGCGTCATGAAAAAACAAAAGAATGCTCCGGGGAAGAGAAAACTCGAGTTGCTTCTGCTGGCACTGGGGATAGCCGGCGCGACGCAGCCAGCCCTTGCCGGGCCGGTCATCAGGGATTTCCTGCCCGAAACAGCACTGCTTGGGACGGTCCAGGCGCCGCCTGGTCTCGGCGGCATTTCGCTGCGGAGGTACCAGCCCTGGCAGCCGGCCGCCGCCTACCAGATCAGCCTCGTCCTGAACGGCTACAATCCCGTTTCCGCGCAAGACCGGTCCAGCGCCTCGATGGCGCAAGAAGGTAGGGATATCGACCCGATGCAGACTGCGTCGATTATCCCGGGCGTGTTCGGGTCGGTTGCGCTGTCCATGCGCAATTTTCCGGTTTCGGCGCGCTGGGCACCGGTCTACCAGGCCATAACCGCTTGCACCGCCGGCAGTCCCTGCGACCACAAGAGCCCGGCCTTCGCGGCCATGGTTTCGGCTGCCCAAGGCAAGGGGTTTGTCGAAAAACTGTCGTTCATCAACAGCGGCATCAACCACCTGATCGCCTACAGGAAGGACAGCGTCGTTTACGGCAAGCTCGACTATTGGGCGAAGCCTTCGGAGATCCTCGCCAATCGCGCCGGCGACTGCGAGGACTTCGCCATCCTCAAGATGACGGCGTTGCTGAGGGCCGGCATTCCGGCGCGCAGCATGTCGCTCGTCGTTCTCCAGGACCGCAAGCGAGGTTTCTTCCACGCCGTGCTTTCGGTGAGCACTGCAAGCGGCGCTTACATTCTCGACAGTCTCAACAATACGGTGCTCAAGGACAGCTCGCTTCCGGACTATCAGCCACTGTACTCGTTCAGCACCGACCGGGCATGGATCCATGGGTCCAAACCGGGGGCCGCGCAGATGGCCGACGTCAAGGGCGGCTTCGAAACCGTCGCGCCTGGCGAAGGCGCGCAGATGGAAGTCAAGTAAAGGCAAAGCGCGGTCGCTGTTTGTCCCCGGCTGAATGCTCGGAGCAATTCAAGGAAAAGTGCGTAGCGCTTTGCTTGGGCAAATTGCATCAAGACAAAGAGATAGAACGGTTCCGCGAAACGATGAGCGGCTCTAGCCGTTGAAGACAAAAGCCATCAGCAATTCCAGGTCCAGCACCGGCGCGCGCACCACGTTCAGCTGGCCCCGGTAACGGCGCTCGCCGGCGCCGATCACAAATCCGCTCGCAACGGCAACGTCACCGTTGGTGTCGAGGCGCGCGAATATATCCGCCACGTTGAGATCCAGCGCCAGCTTCAGATCCTGCCGCGTGTCTCCGTCGAATGCCGTCGGCAACTGCCGTTTGACCAATTGCTGGAATGGCGCATTGAACGTCACGATCTTCTTGGTCGATGCCAAGGCGAAAGCCGGCGACGGACAGGCAAGCAGAATGGCGTTTACCGTCCTGATCGACGCAAGCCTGCGCAAATTCAGGTTCTCGTGTCCCAACGCGCGAATGCAGGCCACCCGAATTGCCGAGGTCAGGTTTCCGTTCTCCGCGTGACTTTCGGCGATCTCGTCGACCAGCATGCCGATGGTGCATTTGCGGCTCTCGGCCATCTGTTTCAGCGAAAGCCAGAAAGCCCGTTCCAGACGGATGCCGCGCCTTGTGCCGCCGCGCGCCACGACGCGGAACTCGAGCTCGAAATCTTCTGTCGGCAGCGGCAGAAGCAAACGGTCTTCGGGGGGCGGGGGAGAGATGGCGCTAGCGCTCACTCATTGCCTCCTGACGTGCTTTGTTGATCGGCTTCAGCAGGTAGCTCAGGATCGTCTTGCGTCCGGTCTTGATATCCACGGAACAGATCATGCCGGGGATGATCGAATATGCCTTTCCGTCTCGCTCCAGTGTCGATTTGTCGGTTGAAACACGCACCTGGTAATAGGGCTCGCCCGTCTTCTGATCGACCAGGCTGTCCGCGGTAATGTTGGAAACCTTGCCTTCGATGCCGCCAAAGATCGAGAAGTCGTAAGCCGTGACCTTTATCAAGGCATCCTGGTCGGGGCGGATAAAGGCGACATCGCGGGGCGAAACACGTGCTTCGACCAGCAATGTCTCGGAAGTGGGCACGATGCCGGCTACGACAGTTCCGGGCTGGACGAAGGCGCCGACGGTGTTCAGTTCCATCGTGTTGACGATCCCGTCCACCGGAGAACGGATATCCGTTCGCGCGACCTTGTCGGTCGCGCCGCGAATGGTTTCGTCCACCACGGAAAGATCGGCCAAGGCCTGCGTCAGGTCATCGAGCGCTTCCTGCTTCAACTGCAGCCCGAGTTCCTCGACCTGAAGCTGCGCCTCGGTGATCGCCGACTTGGCTTTCTTTATCGTCTCGCCGGCCAGGTTCAATTGGCCGTTGAGTTCGGTTTGCTCCTGCTCGACCTTGAGCTGCTCGGTCCTTGCCATCAGACCTTTCTTGACCATCGCCTCGACCAGCTTCGCCTGCTGGTCGCTCACAGCCAGGTTTTTTGTCAATCGGTCGACATTGGCGTTCGCCTCGTCGAGTTCCTTTTCGCGCTGGTCGAGGCGCGACTTGAGCACCGACAGCTTGTTGTCGAAGTTTTCGCGCCGGGCAACGAGGAGATTTTGCTCGTTGTCGCAGATTTCCGGTGCCACCGCCTGAATGTCCTGCGGACACGGAAACGATCCGGTGATGCTGCCGCTCTGTTCGTATTTGAGCCTGGCGATCCGTGTTTGCAGGGCCCGCGCCTTGGCCTGCTGTTCGCCGAGGCTGGACGTGTTCAAAGTGTTGTCGAGACGAATGATAAGGTCGTTCTTCCTGACGACCTGCCCCACCTTAACGGCGATTTCCTGAACGACGCCCGGCTCGCTGGCTTGGATGACCTGGGTCTTGGAGGCCGGTATGACCTTGCCGTCGCCACGCGCGATCTCGTCGACCTCGGCGAATGATGACCAAGCGACAAAGGCGACGAAGAGCGCCGCTATGATGAATATGGACGCCGTCGCAAAAAGCGGCGGGCGGTCTTCTCTGGCAAGCATTTCCTACGCCCCGTTATTATATCGGTTTCAGCCCGATATAATTTGTTCATTCAGGTATTTGTTCTCTGCAGCGCCTGAATGACTTGTTCTTTTGGCCCATCGGCAACGATCTTTCCTTGCTCGACCACAATAAGGCGATCAGCCAATTCGAGCATGCTGAAGCGATGCGTCGAGACGATCAGCGTCGTGTTGCGGTCAAATGCCGTCTTGAGTTGCTTGATCAGCTGTCGTTCCGAAGCCAGGTCCATCGAGCCGGACGGTTCATCCAGAAAGACGATCTTCGGCTTGGTCAAAAGCAGCCGTGCAATCGCCACCGTCTGTCTCTGCCCGCCGGAAAGATTGGTGCCCCGCTCGCCGACATTCATGTCGTAGCCGCGTGGATGGCGAGAGACGAACTCGTCGACGCCGGCGGCTTTTGCGGCTTCGATGATCTGTTCGTCGGTCGCCTCGGGAGCTGCCATGAGCAGGTTCTCCTTCACGGTGCCCGAAAACAGATCGCCGGCTTGCGCGACGATTCCCACGGCGGCGCGCACCTCCGACGGGTGATACTGGCGGATGTCGATGCCATCCAGCAGCAGCTCGCCTGAACTCGGCAGGAAAAGCCTGCCGATCAGGCGTCCCATCGTCGTCTTGCCTGACCCGATGCGGCCGATGATGCCGATGCGCTCCCCCGGCTTCACCGAGAAGTTCAGGCCGGACAGAACCTCGTTTTCCGAGCCGGGGTAGACGAAGCCGACATTCTTGAACGTCATCGCCCCATTGCGGATCGGGCGATTGACAAAGCCCACCGTGTCCGGCCGGTCTTCCGGTTGGGCCATGATGGAATTCACCATTCTCAAGGAGAGCATGGCCTGCCGAAATCTCGACAAGGTGATCGCGATCTGGCCGAGCGGAGCCACGGCCCGGCTCGCCAGCATCACCGTGCCGATAATGGCTCCTGTCGAAACGTGCCCTTCCGAAAAGGCATAGGCTCCGGCCACGACCAGGGCGACCGTCACAAGCTGCTGGATGGCCTGGGTGATGTTGCCGGCCGCCGCCGAGAGCTGCTTGATCTTCTCGGAGGTGTTGGCCGCATTCTTCGAATGCTCGCCCCACTTCCTCAGCAAGTAGGCTTCGGCACGCAGGGACTTGATTGTTTCCAGCGTGGAGATGGACTCGACCAGCAAGGCCTGGCGCTGGGATGCCTCGTTCATCGACGCGGCGACCCGTTTGCCGATGCGGCGTTGCGTGACGAGGCCGACTATCACCGACGCCACGAATGCCAAGGCCGGTATGACGACCAACCAATCGCCGATCGCGTAGATGACCAGCAGGAAGATGAAGACGAAGGCCGTGTCGATGAAGACGCTGATGGTGTTGGAGGTGAAGAACTCCCTGACGAACTCATATTGAGTGACACGGTTGGCATATTCGCCGGTCGAGCCCGGACGCGCGGACAAGGATGAATTCAGCACCTTCTCGAACAGCAAATACGATATCCGCAGGTCCGCCTTGCGCCCGGCATAGTCGATGAGCGAGGCCCGCGCCGTCTTCAGAAGCAGGTCGAAAAGAATGACGGCACCGATACCGATCGCCAGCACCCAGAGCGTCGATATCGCCTTGTTCGGCAATATGCGGTCATAGACGTTCATGGTGAAGATCGGCGAGGCGATGGCCAACAGGTTGATGAAGATCGCCGACAGCACGACCTTCGAATAGGTGCGCCAGAAAGCGCCCATCGTTCCCGTCAGCCAATGGCGCCGTTCGATCTGCTGCGCCGACCCGACCTTCATGCCCTCGGTGGCGTTGGCATAGGTGATCGAGAAGGATACGCCGCCGCTGATGTAACTTGCGGCCAGCTCGGATTTGCCGACAGTCGTGCGCCCGTCTTCCTGCGGGGCAGTGAGATACCCGTCGCCGTCGATTTCCGCCAGCAGGGCGATCGGCAACTGGCTGACACGGAAGAGAATTGCCGGAAGATCGACGCGACCGCGCAAGAAGTCGCGATGGTTGAATTCGTGGGTCTCGAGACCGATGCGTTCGGCAAGATGCCTGATCTCGGTGACCTCGATGCGCGTGTCCGAAATCGGTACCCCGGCAAACAGCACGGTTTCCGCGCTCGGCCTGCCGAGATAGGCGGCAACCGCCGAAAAGCAGGCCTTGAATGCCTCCTTGGGCGACAGAATATGTGGCTGCTGATTCACGACCCGCCCGCCAGGACCCTCAACCCCCCTTACACCGGCTCACTTCTTCCTGACCGGGGCAAGGATGTCGAAAGGTATATCGTTCGTCTGTTCCGACGGGGTCCGTGCATAGGTTTCGGTGTCCGCGTTCGCCGGAACAGCAAATTCGTCCTTGGCGTAGGCCGTGGCCTGCTTTGGCGGATGGATGTCCATCGTTTTCAGCAACTGCCCGGTCGCTGCCAGAAGCCGATATTGGGCAAAGAGGGATGCGTAGGACGCGGTGTCCGCCAGCGTCGCTGTGTTGAACCGTGTATTTTGCGCATCCAGCACATCGAGCAGCGAGCGCTGTCCGACCTTGAACTGCTCGCGATAAGAGGCAACCAGCTTCTCGCTGGAAGCGGCTTGCAGCTTCAAGGTCTTTGCCAGATCGGCTTGCCGGAAGCGGCGATCCCAAGACGTGCGAACGGCCTCTTCGATCTCCCGCAGAACCTGATGCAGCCCAAGCCGCTGCTCGCTGGCGCGGCGGATTTGCTCCTGCTCATTCGCTTTGTCGATGCCGCCGCGGTACAGGTTCCAACGCAGCACCAATCGTGCCTGCAAATCGGACGTGTCTCCATTGTCGCCGTCAATGTCATATCCGGCCCGGGCGGTGCCTTCGGCGACGATCGAGGGGCCGTATTTCGCCCGAGCGGCGTCAACCTGCGAGGCCGCGGCCGCAATATCGCTATTGGCCATGTGGACGCGCGGATTGTTCTCCCGCGCAATGCCCAGTGCGTCATCTAGGGACCTTGGCAGCGCGGAGGAAACATCGCCAGGCCGCGAAGCATTGGTCAGCGGTTTCCCGACTGTCTTGAAGAAGCGTATCCTCGAGGCCTCGAGTTCCTCGGAGGCTTCCTGCATGCGGGCCTTGGCCGCAAACAAGCGCTCCTCGGCCTGTTGCCGGTCGGCCTCGTTCAACCCGCCGCCTGCGATGCCTTCCCTGATGTCGTGGAGAATCGCTTGATGAAAGCCCAGATTCTTCTTTGCCTCTGCCACGATCGAGCCCTGAAGCATGTATTCCAGGTAATCCTGGACAACCGACAGCCCGATGAACTCGGATCGCTCCAGCACGCGGAACGAGGCGCCATCGACTCGCGAGGCCTGACGGTTGAGTTCGGCTCGCCTTGCGCCGCTGTCATAAAGCGTTTGTGAAACCGTCAGATCGGTCTCCGCGGGATAAAGCGCATCGTGCTCGATCGAAAGCGCTCGGCGGGAGGAGTTGTCCAGGCGCCGAGCACCAGTAGATGCCTGCAGGTCGACGCTTGGGAGATAAAGCCCTTTCGCCTGCCGCAGCTCGAACTCGATCGCCTCACGGTTTTCGATGGCCTGGCCGATTTCCGGGTTGGATTCCACCGCAACCGCCATGGCCTCCTTGAGCGTCAATGCATGCGCGCCCCAGCAGCTCAGCATGGTAGCCGTCATCAAGAGGCCAACGCCCATGACCTTGGTCGACAGACCTGTCGTCTTCATTTTCCCACCCACGTTTCCCCGCTCTTTCAAGAGCGCCCCAGCCGGGCTCGGCGCCTGGCTTTGTTCGCTATCTTACAAATTAACGTGGACGTTTCATTATTAAGCTGTGACTAAACGATAGATTTTGGGCAGACGGCCAAAAAATGTAGCAAAAATAGCACACATTTGAGATGTCGGCGGGATCAAGTGCCGGTGTCGAAACTTGAAGCACCGCAACAAGATATAGCGATGGCAAACAGCAAGCCTGTTCTGACAACATGCTGACGAGTACGCCCGTCTGCAAATAAAATTGCTCTCGCAGGCAATAAGGGCACCCTTAACAAACTCAGGCGAAGGAGGGTTTTGTCCGGCCACCCCCATTGCCAGCATGTTCTGGTCGCGCTTTGACATCTACGTGGCTGGCGAGATCGCCGAGGCACGGCCGAGCGGACATTTCTTGGGTGAGCAGGGTCGATTCGGTGCGTGCTTCGGTCTCAATGAAGTCTGTGTTTGGCTGGGGCGCCAGGATTCGAACCTGGGAATGTCGGTACCAAAAACCGATGCCTTACCACTTGGCGACGCCCCAATAGCCGTCAGAGTCGCTGTGCGGGCGCGTTATTAGCAGAGCAGCCGAAAAGCACAATGCTTATGAGCGACCGCGAAAGCACCCGGCTGACCAGCAGCGCGATGGCCGCCAGACGATCCACAACGGATCATACGGACCACATAGCCAACTCGTTGCCGGCTGGGTCGACAAAGTGGAAGCGTCGACCACCTGGGAATGGGAATATCGGCTTGACGATCGTTCCGCCGGCGCTTTCGACGGCGCCAAGGGTTTCTTCCAGATTCTCACTGTAAAGCACAGGCAGCGGCTTGGCCGGCGCTTCTTCCGCATCGGCTTGAAAACCTCCGTCCAGCCCCTCGGCAAAGGCCGAATAGGTTGGCCCATAGTCGGTGAACGACCAGCCAAAGGCGGCACTGTAGAAGCCTTTCATCCGGTCCAACGTGCCGCCGGTCGCCGGCATTTCCAGATAGTCCAGTTTTCCAGGCTGTTTCATGAGGCACCTCGTTGTTCCCTTTATGTTCTAGACATCGAACCATCAGGTGGCAAGTCTTTTTGACGCATCCCGGGCGATGGCTTTTTCTTAATCGATTGTAGCGACCCGACGACTTGCCCGGCGCTTGCGTTTCGCACTGCAGCATCATATCGCTCGAAGTGGGACACGGGCGGAGCTTTCCGTTTCGCCAATCTTTCCAATCTCCTGCAACCGGAGAGCAAAGCATGACCAAATGGGTTTTCACCTTTGGCGATGGTGCGGCGGAAGGCCGTGCCGGCGACAGGAATCTGTTGGGCGGCAAGGGCGCCAATCTGGCCGAGATGTGCAGCCTGGGCCTGCCGGTGCCGCCGGGCTTCACGATCACCACCGAGGTCTGCAATGCCTACTATGCCGATGGCCGTGCCTACCCGGCGGGATTGGAAGCCGACGTCACCGTCGCGCTCGACCATATCGGCCGGCTGACTGGCCGCCGGTTCGGCGACCCGTCGAAGCTGCTCCTGGTTTCGGTGCGTTCCGGCGCCCGGGCGTCGATGCCCGGCATGATGGACACCGTGCTCAATCTCGGATTGAACGACGAGACGGTCGAGGCGCTGGCCTCCGATTCCGGCGATGCGCGCTTTGCCTATGACAGCTACCGCCGTTTCATCCAGATGTATTCCGATGTCGTCATGGGGCTCGATCACGAGGTGTTCGAGGAAATCCTGGAAGACCAGAAAGCCAGCCTCGGCCATGAGCTCGACACCGAGCTGACGGCCATCGAATGGCAAGGCGTCATCGCGCTCTACAAGGCCAAGGTCGAGGAAGAGCTGGGCAAGCCGTTCCCGCAGGATCCGCACGAGCAGCTCTGGGGCGCGATCGGCGCGGTGTTTTCGAGCTGGATGAACAACCGCGCCATCACCTACCGGCGCCTGCACGATATTCCCGAAAGCTGGGGCACGGCGGTCAATGTCCAGGCCATGGTGTTCGGCAATATGGGCGAGACCTCGGCCACCGGCGTTGCCTTCACCCGCAACCCGTCGACCGGCGAAAAGCAGCTCTATGGCGAGTTCCTGGTCAACGCGCAGGGCGAGGATGTCGTTGCCGGCATCCGCACGCCGCAGAACATCACCGAGGCGGCGCGCATCGCGGCGGGTTCCGACAAGCCGTCACTGCAGAAGCTGATGCCGGACGCCTTCCAGTCCTTCGTCACCATCTCCGACAGCCTGGAAAAGCACTACCGCGACATGCAGGACCTCGAATTCACAATCGAGCGCGGCAAATTGTGGATGCTGCAGACAAGGTCCGGCAAGCGCACCGCCAAGGCAGCACTCAGGATCGCGGTCGAGATGGCCAGGGACGGGCTGATCACCAAGGAGGAGGCGGTCGCTCGCATCGATCCGGCTTCGCTCGACCAGTTGCTGCACCCGACTATCGACCCAAAAGCCGCGCGCGACGTCATCGGCGTCGGCCTGCCGGCGTCGCCGGGAGCCGCCACCGGCGAGATCGTCTTTTCCTCCGGCGATGCCGAGGACCTGAAGACGCAAGGACGCAAGGCGATCCTGGTGCGCATAGAGACCAGTCCGGAAGATATCCACGGCATGCATGCGGCCGAAGGCATCCTGACCACGCGCGGCGGCATGACCAGCCACGCCGCCGTCGTTGCGCGCGGCATGGGCAAGCCTTGCGTCTCGGGCGCCGGCTCGCTGCGTGTCGACTACAGGGCCGGCACGCTGCTCTCGATGGGACAAACCTTCCGCAAGGGCGACATCATCACCATCGATGGCGGCAACGGCCAGGTGCTCAAGGGCGCCGTGGCGATGCTGCAGCCGGAATTGTCAGGCGATTTCGCCGCGATCATGGAGTGGGCGGACGCGGTGCGCCGCATGAAGGTGCGCACCAATGCCGAAACGCCGCTCGATGCGCGCATGGCGCGTTCTTTCGGCGCCGAGGGCATCGGCCTTTGCCGCACCGAGCACATGTTCTTCGACGGCGCCCGCATCGTCGCCATGCGCGAGATGATCCTGGCCGACACCGAGAAGGACCGGCGCGCCGCGCTGGCCAAGCTTCTGCCCATGCAGCGCTCGGATTTCCTGGAGCTGTTCGAGATCATGGCCGGCCTGCCGGTGACGATCCGCCTGCTCGATCCGCCGCTGCACGAATTCCTGCCCAAGACGGAAGCGGAAGTCGCCGAAGTCGCGGCCGCCATGAACGTATCGCCCGACAAGCTCAGACAGCGCACCGAGGCGCTGCACGAATTCAACCCGATGCTCGGCCATCGCGGCTGTCGGCTCGCCGTCTCTTACCCGGAGATCGCCGAGATGCAGGCGCGCGCCATTTTCGAGGCGGCCGTCGAGGCCGGCAGGAAAGCCGGCGCGCTGGTGGTGCCCGAGATCATGGTGCCGCTGGTCGGCCTGGTGAAGGAACTCGAGTATGTGAAGGCGCGTATCGATGCGGTCGCCAAGAGCGTCATGGACGAGAGCGGCGTCAAGATCGATTACCTCACTGGAACGATGATTGAACTCCCCCGCGCGGCGATCCGTGCCCATGTCATCGCGGAGTCGGCTGAGTTCTTCTCCTTCGGCACCAACGACCTCACCCAGACCACCTTCGGCATCTCGCGCGACGACGCGGCCTCCTTCCTGGAAACCTACCGCCAGAAGGGCATCATCGAGCAGGATCCGTTCGTCTCCCTCGATATCGACGGTGTCGGCGAACTGGTGCGCATGGCGGCGCAAAAGGGCAGGGCGACGCGGCCTGGCATCAAGCTTGGCATCTGCGGCGAACATGGTGGTGATCCCTCGTCGATCCGCTTCTGCGAGGATGTCGGGCTCGACTACGTCTCCTGCTCACCCTATCGCGTCCCGATCGCCAGGCTGGCGGCAGCGCAGGCCGCGGTGCACGCGGCAAAGACAGGACGCGGCTAGACCGGTACGAAGCTTACGGTTTTGTATGAAAACTCACGCGAACGTGCTGGCGACATGAGCGTAATCTCGACATTGTTTGCGACCAATTTGCGGATGACCGCCAATTGTCTCCGGAAACAGACGTTGCAGATATCACCCGCTCCGTTCCGCTCGATCCTGATTATTCAAACGAAGTTCATAGGCGATATCGTCCTCGCCTCGACGCTCGCCAGGAACCTGCAGCTCGAATTTCCCGGTGCCAGGATCGTGTTCCTCTGCGAAGCCCACTTCGAGAGCTTCGTGGTTGCGCATGGCATCGCTTCCGAGGTGGTTACGTTCAGGCGGGCCCGCATGCGGGGCAACCCGCTGGAGCGTGGAAAAGAGCTTTATGCCGTGGTGCGGGCGCTGCGCCGCTTCCACTTCGATCTGACGATCGATTTGACCGATTCCAAGACCTCTCGGGTCGTCAGCGGGTTCGTCAACGCCAGGAAGCGTGTTGGCTACAATCCTCCCGAGAGGCCGCTGAAGCTGCTCGAGCGGCAGCCCGCCAATGTGTTTGCCAAACCATACGGGTTTGGCGGGCAGCATTTTGTCTATCGCTATCTCTCCCCTCTTGAAGCACTCGGCATCGATTTGCGCGTGACGGTACCGAGCATCCAGCCGCCGACATTCGAGGCCACGAAAGCCCTGGCGCTTCTGCGCACGCACGATATCCACCCGAACGCCTTCGTCGCCGTCCATGCGGGCGCGAGTTTCAAGGGCCGGCAATGGCAGCCGGAACGGTTTGCCGAGGCGATTGACCAGGTTGCGGCCGAAACGGGACTGGGCGTCGTCCTGGTGGGAGGGCCAGGCGAACGTGAAACCGCCGCGCGGATCGTTTCCGGGACCGCGACGCCGGTGGTCGACCTGGTCGGAGCGCTTTCGCTCGAGAGCCTGCTGGCGGTCCTGGAACAGGCCCGGCTGTTTCTCGGCAACGAAAGCGGCCCGATGCACATGGCCGCTGCCGCGGGCACCCCGGTTGTCGGCCTTTTCGGCCTGACGCATCCGTCGCGCTGGGGACCTGTCGGCGTGCCCAGCATCGCGCTTCGGCCGTCAATGCCCTGCGATTGCGTGGCCAGGGATTTGTGTCGCCGGTCCGACCCCAGCAAGGCTTGCTGTGTCTGGCGTCTGGAGGTGAAGCCGGTCGTCGACGCCGTGCGCGAGATCCTCGCACGCACCGATCTGAAAAAGGAACGCGTTGTCTGAGGGCGATGGGTCCGCAAGACTGTCGCCGAATGTTCACCAAGCCGGAAGTCAAATTGCCGCGCCAGGCGTTTTTCTGCTATCCCTCGTCCGATTTCCGCCTTCATGCAGGTTTTTTGGGATGGCGGCTTGAAGTCGCCAGCCGGGAATTTGGTTTCGGGAATTTGGTTTGATGCGTCTGCTGCAAAAACATCTCTGCACGATCGCCATGTCGGTGGCGCTGATATCCGGTGCCCATGCCGCGCCGCTGGTCGAACCCACGCTGCACATCAAGCCGGCTGCAAGCGGAACCGGGCGCGTTGCGCTCACGCTCGATGCCTGCGGCGGCAAGACCGACACGCGCATTCTCTCGGCGCTGGTGGACAACAAGATACCGGCCACCATTTTCGTCACCGGCATCTGGCTGAAGCGCAACGCCGAGGCCGTCGCGATCATGCGGGCGCATCCCGACCTGTTCGAACTGGAAAATCACGGCGGCCGCCATGTTCCGGCGGTCGACACGCCACGGAAGATCTATGGCATAAGCAGCGCCGGCAGCCCGGAGGCTGTGCTCGCCGAGGTCGAGTCAGGGGCCGCGGCTCTGGCCACGACCGGCGAGCCGGCGCCGAAATGGTTCCGTGGCGCAACCGCCGAATACAGCCCCTCGGCCATCGCGATGATCCGCAAGCTGGGCTTCAAGATTGCCGGCTTCTCGATCAATGGCGACGGCGGCTCGCTGCTCGGCGCCAAGGAAACCGCCAGGCGTATCGCCGCTGCCAAGGATGGCGACGTCATTATCTCGCACATCAACCAGCCGACCCACGCCGCCGGCGAGGGCGTGGTGCAGGGCTTGCTGGCACTCAAGGACAAGGGCATGACCTTCGTGCGGCTCGACGACGCCGACGGGACGGGCGATCATGGCACCACTGAGTAGGGCGGTTCAGTGTTTGATAGAACCGCCGAACCGCTCTAACGACTGGGCCTGATCTGAATCTCAATGCACCCTTAAGTGCGTCGGGCCGAAGCGTTCAGTCCGGCTTGGCTTCGATGGTGACCTTGCTGGCATAGAACGCGCCGTGGTCGCGGATCTCGGTCATCTCGTCGTACGGCTGGCGGTAGGCCCACATCGCGTCATTGCCCGCTTCGCCCGCCGGCAGCACGCTCCAATAGCTGGCGTCACCCTTATAGGGGCAGTGGGTCGCGTGGTCCGTTCGGCTGAGCTTGTCGAAATCGATGTCGGTGAACGGAATGTAGAAGGCGGCGGGGTAGGGGGCCTCCGTCAGCACCTTCGCCCTCGCGGACGACGCGATGACGGTATCGCCGGCGCGGACCGTGACGGTGCCGGAATAGGGCTCTATCGTGATGATCTTGTCGGGATTGCGCTGGAAGCCGGGTGCCGGGTTGGCGATCTTGTCCATGCTGGTTCCTCCTTGCCCCGACCTTAAGTGTGGTGGACGGCCGGATTGCGCAAGACCCGTAGTCACAAACAAAACAGACGCCATGCGCCCGTGCGTGGCGCGAAGATTGCCTTCTCGTGGCCGCGGAAATTCAGGCGGCGGTTTTGAAGGCATCCATCAGCCCGGCATAGGCGGCCGCGATGCCCGCCACCGGATTGCTGCTTCTGGAAATGGTCTCGACTTTCAGCGCCCCGCCGCCGGTTGGCAAGGTGAGCAGCAGGAACTGGCGATTGCCGCCATCGCCGACGGATGCCGCCGCGACATGCTGGCCTTCCCCTTCGTTCTGGACGCACATCTTGAACAGCAGCGTGCCGCCGACCGCTTCCAGCGCGCCGCCGACAACCTCTACGAACTCGTCTTCGGAAACAGTCTTTTCGTCCGGCACCAGATCGGCCAGGCTTTCGGCAAGCGTACTCTCGAGAACCTTATCGTCGAGCGCGTCCATGCGAACCTCTCTCAGTCGCCAATCGCACCCCTTTGCCCGTTAACGAACCTTAACACCGACGATGGCCGGATTATGACACTTTTTTGCGGTTGGTCCGATCACGAGAGTTTGCGTCGACGTAATGGATTTGAAGCCCCTGTCACTCGAATGGCAGCAAGGCCCGCCAAACGAAATCAAAAAGCGTCCGGATTCAATCGTTTGCCAAATACAGGTCGAACTCCGACTTTCGTCCGCTGCGCCTGTAGGTGGCTGGACAATTCGCCGGTTCGCTTCACAATGCGATCAAAAGCGCGACGTGAAAAGCGTGAGGGAGGGAACGGCATGCTGGGATTGATGCAGGAATGGCCGCTACTGTGCCACAAGCTGATCGACAACGCCGAAAGGCAGCATGGTGTGCGCGAGATCGTGTCGCGTTCGATCGAGGGACCGATCGTGCGCACCACCTACGCCGACATCCATCGTCGTTCCCTCAAGGTCGCCCAGCGCTTGGAGCGCGACGGTTTTGCGTTAGGCGACCGCATCGCGACACTGGCCTGGAACACCGCCCGCCACATCGAGGCGTGGTACGGCATCATGGGCATCGGTGCTATCTACCACACCCTCAATCCGCGCCTGTTTCCCGAACAGATCGTCTGGATCATGAACCACGCCGAGGACAAGGCCGTCTTCGTCGACCTTACCTTCATCCCGTTGCTCGAGAAGATCGCGGGTGCCGTCCAATCGCTGAAGAAGGTGATCGTGCTCACCGACAAGGCGCACATGCCGCAAACGACCCTGCCCGGTGTCGTTGCCTACGAGGACTGGCTTGACGAGGTTGATGGCGACTTCGCCTGGAAGACCTTTCACGAAGGCACCGCGGCCGGCATGTGCTATACGTCCGGCACGACGGGTGACCCAAAGGGCGTCGTCTACAGCCATCGCTCGAACGTGCTGCACGCCATGATCGCTGCCATGCCCGACGCCATGGGTCTGTCGGCGCGTGACACGATCCTGCCGGTGGTGCCGATGTTCCACGCCAATGCCTGGGGCCTTGGCCAGAGCGGGCCGATGACCGGCGCCAAGCTGGTCATGCCTGGCTGCAAAATGGACGGCGCCTCGATCTATGAGTTGCTCGATCAGGAGAAGGTGACATTCAGCGCCGCCGTGCCGACCGTGTGGATGATGCTGCTGCAATATCTGGAAGAGACCGGCAAGACGCTTCCCCATCTCAACAAGGTCGTGATCGGCGGCTCGTCGTGCCCGCGCGCGATCATGGCGAAATTTCAGGACAAGTACGGTGTCCAGGTCATCCACGCCTGGGGTATGACCGAAATGTCGCCGCTCGGCACGCTGTGCACCCTGAAGCCGGACTATGCAGGCCTGGACGGCGAGGCGAGGCTCGACGTCCAGGGCAAGCAGGGTTACCCGCCTTTCGGCGTCGAAATGAAGGTGACCGATGACGATGACAACGCGCAGCCTTGGGACGGCAAGACGTTTGGCCGGCTCAAGGTACGCGGACCGGCCGTCGCCCGCGCCTATTATGGCGGTGTGGGCGCGGAGCAGTTCGATGAGGATGGCTGGTTCGATACCGGAGACGTCGCTCATATCGATGCCGGCGGTTACATGCAGATCACCGATCGCGCGAAGGACGTCATCAAGTCCGGCGGCGAATGGATTTCGACCATCGACCTGGAAAATCTGGCTGTCGGCCATCCCGATGTGGCGGAAGCGGCGGCGATCGGCGTCCAGCATTCGAAATGGGGCGAGCGGCCCTTGCTGGTCGTCGTCGCCAAGCCTGGCAAGGAACCGACCAAGGCCGAGATTCTCGATTTCATGGATGGCAAGGTGGCCAAATGGTGGATGCCGGACGACGTCGCCTTCGTCGACGAGATACCCCACACCGCCACCGGCAAGATCCAGAAGATCACCTTGCGTCAGCAGTTCAGGGACTATCGCTTGCCGACGGATTGAGGGGATGTTGCGTGTTTCGGCTTCAAGCCGCCGCAAAAAGGCACTAAACCTCCATCCGGGTTGGGGCAGCGCAGAGCATAATGGTTAGCATTCCCGAACGGCAAACGTCGAAGGCTGCCGGCTGGTCGCGGCGCACGGCTGCCTTTTCGATGGTGCTTTTGCTGACGAACTTTGTCGGCCATCGCTTCGGCCTCGTTCAAACGCCGGTGTTCCTGTGGGTGCTGGGCATTGTCGCCCTGCTGGCGGCGCTGGCGCTGCTGTTCGCCGGCCTGGCCTTTGCAAGGCTGTGGAATTTTGGTGACCGTGGGGGCCGTGATCTCACCGTCGGCGCCTTGCTGGCGCTGCTGGTGCTCACCCCCTACGGCGTTGCCGCCTACTGGGCGACGATCTATCCGCCACTGCGCGACATCTCGACCGATTTCGATGAACCGCCCGCGCTCGATGTCGGTGACCGGACCAGGGACATGAACGTGCTGTCCCCGCCGACGCCGGGTGAGCAGACATTTCAGACCGACAGCTATCCATTGGTCACCGCACGCACCTACGACCTGCCATTCGAGACCGTCGTCAATGCCGTTGAAACGGTGCTCGACCGGCGCGGCTGGGACCTTTCGGAGCCTTATCCCGAATTCGCCGGGCAGACAGAGGTGACCATTACCGCCATCGCCTCGAGCTTCGTTCTTGGCCTTCCTGCGGACGTCGCCATTCGCGTGAGGGATGACGGCGACACGGTCATTGTTGATATGCGATCTGCCTCGCGTTACGGCCGCCACGATCTTGGCGACAATGCCGCGCGCATCACCGATTTCCTGGCGGAACTGGATCAGGAAGTCGCCGGCCAGGTCGGCGCGGCGCCGGCCCAATAGCCATTTTTTCGGGCGAATTGCACGCCGGCGACGATGGTCGAGTGAACACCGTGGGCGGGCGGGCAGGCCTATCGGCCCGGCGTGAAAACGCCATCCATGGCGGGGGCAGTGTCCGTCGCCACCACGCCGCGTTCCACCAGGTCCTCCAGATGGGCAAGCACCGACAGGCCGGCGGCGCCGTGCAGCCGGGGATCGGTATCCCTGTAGATCGCCTTGACCATGGCGGGAATAGTCCTGTCACCGGCTCTGATCCGTTCCAGTATGGCTCGTTCGCGCATCTTGCGATGGGTCTTCAGACCGCGCATGAAAGCGCGCGGCGCAGCCACCGGTCCACCATGGCCAGGCAGCAGCAGGCGATCGCCGCGCTCGATCAGCCGGTCCAGCGATGCCATGTAATCGGCCATTGCCCCGTCCGGCGGCGCGACGATGGATGTTGCCCAGCCCATGACATGATCGGCTGAAAACAGGATGCCGGTGCCTTCCAGCGCGAATGCCGCGTGATTGGCGGTGTGGCCGGGCGTCAGGACCGTCCGGATCGCCCAGCCATCGCCGCTGACCAGTTCACTGTCCGGCAAAGCGATGTCGGGAACGAAAGCGGTGTCGGCGCTGGCGTCGAGCGGATTGGTTTCGCCGATATGCAAGGGCCTCGCCGGCCGGTGCGGTCCTTCCGCCAGCACCTGGGCGCCGGTGCGCTCCTTCAGCCGGGCCGCCAGCGGGGAATGGTCGCGATGCGTGTGGCTGACGAAAATGTGGCTGACCGGCCGGCCGGCGATCACGTTGAGCAAGGTCTGAAGATGCGCCTCGTCATCCGGCCCGGGATCGATCACCGCCAGCGTGTCGCGGCCCACGACATAGCTGTTGGTGCCATGAAAGGTGAAGGGACTGGGATTCCCAGCCGTGACGCGTTGCACGTCCGGGGCCATGCTTACGCCTTGGCCATAAGCGGGGTCGAAACTGGTATCGAATTTGAGGGCCATGTCGCCACATTATTCCAAGAACGGCAAAACCGATTGCCGCATAGCACGCAAGCAAATATAGAAAAACGCAAGCCGCGATTGTTGGTTCGCGGCAAGATTGAATGGGGAAGACCATGACAACCGCAACGACGACGCGCCCGCTTGTTTTTCTGGCCTTGCCGCAAGAAGGTGCCGCGCGACTGGCAACGCAGTTTGTCCTGGCGATTGCCGGGACGCTGCTGTTGACCCTTTCGGCCAAGACCAAGGTAGTGCTCGGGCCTGTCGACATCTCGATGCAGACGCTCGCCGTCTTCCTGATCGCCGCCGCCTTCGGCATGCGGCTCGGCGTCGCCACCCTGCTGCTTTATATGGCGGAAGGCGCGATGGGCTTCCCGGTCTTCCAGGGCACGCCGGAAAAAGGCGTAGGCATCGCCTATATGCTCGGCTCGACCGGCGGCTATCTCGCCGGCTTCGTGGTCATGGCCGCGATTGTCGGCTGGGCCGCCGACCGCGGCTGGGACCGTCATCCGATCAAGCTTTTCAACGCCATGCTGGTTGCCGAAGTGGTCATGATGGCGATGGGTTTCGCCTGGCTGGCGCTGCTCATCGGTCCGGAAAAATCCTGGCAGTTCGGCGTCGTGCCGTTCATCGTCGGCGACCTGATCAAGGTCGCGCTCGCGGCCAGCCTCGTGCCGGCCGTCTGGTCATTGCTGAAGCGCTCCTGATTTGAGATCATCCGACCCGGATCACTCCGGGCCGGAGCTTGGCCTGCGGTCAGCTCGGGCCTGTTCACCAGGCATGTTACGGACGGGCCTTTGTGATGAAAGTTCTGGTCACCGGCGCTGCCGGCTTCATAGGCTATCATGTCGCCAGGCGGCTCCTGGAGCGCGGTGACGAGGTTGTCGGCATCGACAGCATCAATGATTACTACGACCCTGAGATCAAGCAGGCGCGGCTGCGGCTCCTGGCCGAGGCGAGCCGCGGCACCAATGCCGGCTATCATTTCATCCACGGCAATCTCGCCGACCATAGCGTGGTCGATGGCTGCTTTGCCGACCACGCCTTCGACCGGGTGATCCATCTCGCCGCCCAGGCAGGCGTCCGTTACAGCCTGGAAAACCCACGCGCCTATGTCGAGAGCAACATCGTTGCTTTCACCAACATACTCGAGGCCTGCCGCAGCAACCGTGTCGGGCACCTGACCTATGCCAGCACCTCCAGTGTCTATGGCGCCAATACCGACATGCCGTTTTCCGAGCATCGCCCGGCCGACCATCCCTTGCAGTTCTACGCCGCCACCAAGCGCGCCAACGAACTGATGGCGCACAGCTACAGCCATCTGTTCGGCCTGCCCACCACGGGGCTACGTTTCTTCACCGTGTACGGTCCCTGGGGGCGACCGGATATGGCTCTGTTCCTGTTCACCAGGAACATCCTGGCCGGCGAGCCGATCAAGCTGTTCAACAACGGCAACCACACGCGCGACTTCACCTATGTCGAGGACATCGCCGAGGGCGTGATTCGCGCCAGCGACAGTCCTGCCGCGGCCAACCCGGCCTGGGACTCCGGCCATCCGGATCCGGCGACCAGCAGCGCGCCCTGGCGCATCTTCAACATCGGCAACAGCAACCCGGTGAAACTGACCGCCTATGTCGAGGCGCTGGAAGATGCGCTCGGCCGCAAGGCCGTCATCGAGCTCCTGCCGCTGCAGGCCGGCGACGTGCCCGACACCTTCGCCGATACTTCGGCGCTGCAAGCGGCGGTCGGCTACCGCCCCCGCACCTCCGTCACGGAGGGGGTGGGGCGGTTCGTCGAGTGGTACCAGGGTTATTTTGGGCGGGCGTGATGAACGCACTCTTGGCCGCGTAGAGGCCGGCCTTCGGTCGAAAAGGACCGGGACCAAAAAAATGTGCTAGTCTCCCAAGTCATCAAATGGTGGGGATTGCCATGTTGGAAACGGACAAGCTGTTCGCGGGCTCGATTCCGGAAAACTACGACCGCTACATGGTGCCCTTGATTTTCGAGCCGTTCGCCGTGGATATCGCGCAACGAGCCGCGGCGCTGTCGCCAGGCGCGGTCCTGGAAATCGCTGCGGGCACCGGGGTCGTCACCCGCGCATTGGCACCAAGACTATCCCCGGACGCAAGCTATGTCGTGACCGACCTGAACCAGCCGATGCTCGACTACGCCGCTTCGCGGCAGACACCCGACAGCCGCATCGAATGGCGCCAGGCGGATGCGATGGCGCTGCCGTTCGAGGATGCGGCGTTCGATCTCGTCTGTTGTCAGTTCGGTGCGATGTTCTTTCCAAACCGCAGCTCCGCCTACCGCGAAGCCAGGCGGGTGCTGAAGCCGGGAGGACGGTTCTTGTTCAACGTATGGGATCGCATCGAGGAGAATGTGTTCGCCGATGACGTGACCAATGCGCTGGCGAGGATTTTCCCCGACGATCCGCCGCGCTTCCTGGCACGCACGCCGCACGGCTACCACGACAAGGTGCTGATCCGCCGCGATCTGGAGGACGCGGGTTTCTCCGATGTCGCGATCGAGACGAGAGCCGAACAAAGCCGCGCATCCTCGCCGCGCCTTCCGGCCGTCGCTTATTGCCAAGGCACAGTTCTTCGCAGCGAAATCGAGGCCAGGGACGCTGGAAAACTGGACGCCGCGACCGACTACGCGGCATCCGCCATTGCAGACAGACATGGCAACGGCGAAGTTGCCGCCAAAATCCAGGCATATGTGATCATGGCTGTGGCCTAGGTGTTGATACATCTGCCCTAAGCCCGTCCTCGATAAAGCCGAAAGTGCGATCGGTGATCACGGCCTCGGCCTTTGCCATGATGGGATCAGACGGGTTCGGCCGAAGCGGGAGGTGCCCGTCGATGGACGGTATTCAACATGGTCGATGCATTTGTCGTGTGCCGCATTGACAAGCCAATGCATGAAACCTAAGCACAGGCACTCAGGGCCGGGGGCTTTGGCATGTCAAGGAGAGCTTTTTGAAAGGAATTATCCTTGCTGGAGGCAGTGGAACACGTCTTTATCCACTAACATTAGCAGTCTCTAAGCAAATTCTTCCCATTTACGACAAGCCGATGATCTATTATCCGCTGAGCGTGTTGATGCTCGCGGGAATACGAGAGATTCTGATCATTTCGACGCCTCGTGATCTGCCCGCTTTCCGTGGTTTACTCGGCGACGGATCGGATTTTGGGCTGGCACTGTCTTACGCCGAGCAGCCGCAACCCAATGGCCTCGCGGAAGCCTTCATCATCGGCCGCGATTTCATCGGCAAGGACAGCGTGTCGATGATCCTGGGCGACAACATCTATTTTGGCGACGGGCTGTCGCAGCTTTGCCGCGCCGCGGCATCGCGCCAGAGGGGCGCTTCGGTGTTCGCCTACCATGTCGAGGATCCCGAGCGCTATGGCGTGGTGTCTTTCGACAAGGCGACCGGAACCGCGCTGACGATCGAGGAAAAGCCACAAACACCGAAGTCCAACTGGGCCGTCACGGGTCTCTATTTCTACGACAATGATGTCGTCGACATCGCCCCGACCATCCGCCCTTCGCCGCGTGGCGAGATCGAGATCACGGCGGTCAACAACGTCTATCTCGAGCGCGGCCAGCTCCATGTTCACCGGCTGGGACGCGGCTATGCCTGGCTCGACACCGGCACCCATGACAGCCTGCACGAAGCCTCTTCCTTCGTACGCACGATCGAACATCGCCAGGGCATCAAGGTCGCCTGCCCGGAGGAAATCGCCTTCGAACAGGGTTGGCTGACGGCGGACATGGTGCTGGAGCGCGCAGCCCGCCTGGGCAAGAATGAATACGCCGCTTATCTGCGCCGGCGTGTCGTCGATCTTTCGGAGGGCTAGAGATGCTGGAGGTGAGATCCCTGGGCATCGACGGGGTGCTTGAAATCGTTCCGAAACGCCATGGCGACGCACGCGGGTTCTTCATGGAAACCTACAATGCCGAGCGCTTTTCGCAGGCCGGCATTGATTTGACTTTCGTGCAGGACAATCACTCCTATTCCGCTGCCCCGGGCGTCTTGCGCGGGCTTCATTACCAGCTTGCGCCGCGCGCCCAGGACAAGCTGTTGCGCGTTATCCGTGGCAGTATTCTCGACGTCGCGATCGACATCCGCCGCGCCTCGAAAACCTTCGGCAAATGGGTCGCCCTCGAAGTGTCGGCCGAAAAAGGCAACCAGATCCTGGTGCCAAAGGGCTTCGCGCATGGCTTCGTCACACTCGTGCCCGACACCGAGGTGCTGTACAAGGTGACCGACACCTATTCGCCCGAGCATGACCGGTCGATCCGTTTCGACGATCCTGCCATCGGCATAGAATGGCCGTCGCTGGCCGGCGGGTTCCAGCTTTCCGACAAGGACCTCAAGGCGCCTATGCTGGCCGCGGCCGAGGTGTTCGCCTGATGGAGCGCGTGGTGCATAAGGACAGCGGGATGAATTTTCTGGTGACGGGCGGTGCCGGCTTCATCGGTTCGGCGGTATGCCGGCATCTGTGCGCCAATCCGGCCTACCGGGTGACCAACCTCGACAAACTGACCTATGCGGGCAATCTGGCCTCGCTGCGGCCGATCGAGAATGTCCACAATTACAGCTTCGCCCAGGCCGATATCTGTGACGAGAGGGCGGTGCTCGACATACTGCGCCGCGACGATATCGACATCGTCATGAACCTTGCCGCCGAGAGCCATGTCGACCGCTCGATCGATGGACCGGGCGCCTTCATCGAGACCAACATCGTCGGCACCTACAAGATGCTCAATGCCGCGCTCGAATACTGGCGTGGCCTGCCCGACGACAGGAAGGCCCGCTTCCGCTTCCATCACGTCTCCACCGACGAGGTGTTCGGCGATCTACCCTTCGACGGCGGCATGTTCGTCGAGGAGACGCCCTACGCGCCGTCCTCGCCCTATTCCGCCTCTAAGGCGGCCTCGGACCATCTGGTGCGCGCCTGGCACGAGACCTACGGCCTGCCGGTCGTGCTTTCCAACTGTTCGAACAATTACGGCCCCTATCATTTCCCCGAGAAGCTGATCCCGCTCGTCATCCTCAACGCGCTCGACGAAAAGCCGCTGCCGGTCTATGGCGCCGGCGCCAATGTGCGCGACTGGCTGTTCGTCGAGGATCACGCGCGTGCCCTGGAACTGGTCGCCACGAAAGGGCATCCGGGCGAGAGCTACAATGTCGGCGGCAATTCGGAACGCACCAACCTCGCCGTCGTCGAGACGATCTGCGACCTGCTCGACACCAGGCGCCCGCGCGCCGGCGGCAGGCGCTATCGCGAGCTGATCTCCTTCGTCACCGATCGCCCCGGCCACGACCGCCGCTACGCCATCGACGCTTCCAAGATAAGCCGCGAGCTCGGCTGGACGCCCAGGGAGAATTTCGACAGCGGCCTTGCCAGGACCGTGGACTGGTTCCTCGACAACAAATGGTGGTGGGGGCCGATCCGCGAACAGCGTTATGCCGGCGAAAGGCTGGGCGAAGCACGCAAGGTGGGCGCGTGAGGCTCCTCGTCACCGGACGCGACGGCCAGGTCGCGGCGAGCCTGCTCGAGGCCGGCCAGGCGCGCGCGGGCGTGGAGGTCGTCGCCCTCGGTCGCCCGGAGCTCGACCTGGCAAGACCCGACACCGTGATCGACGTCATCGCGGTTGCGAAGCCCGATCTCGTCGTGTCGGCCGCCGCCTATACCGCCGTCGATCAGGCCGAGGACGAACCCGATCTGGCCTTTGCGGTGAACGCGACCGGCGCCGGCAAGGTGGCGGAGGCCGCGGCGCGGCTCGGTGTTCCCGTCATCCATCTTTCGACCGACTATGTCTTCGACGGAACCAAGGTCGATGCCTATGTCGAAACCGACCCGACGGCGCCGCTCGGTGTCTATGGAACCTCCAAGCTCGCCGGCGAGCAGGCGGTAGCGGCCGCCAACCCGCGCCACCTGATCCTGCGCACCGCGTGGGTCTACAGCCCGTTCGGCAAGAATTTCGTGAAAACCATGCTGCGGCTCGCCGCCGACCGCGACGAGATTTCGGTGGTGGCCGATCAATGGGGCAATCCCACATCGGCGCTAGATATCGCCGACGCGATCCTGCATGCGGCCGCCATGCTGCACCGCGACAAGGACTTCGCCGCGTTCGGCACCTATCATCTGGCCGGCACCGGCGAGACCAACTGGAGCGGCTTTGCCCGTCATATCCTCGACACAAGCCTGAAGTCTGGTGGTCCTTGGGCGCGGGTAGGGGATATCACAACGATGGACTACCCAACCAAGGCGCGCCGCCCCGCCAACTCCCGATTATCAAGCGCGAAATTCGCGGGTGTGTTCGGATGGAACGCGCCGGACTGGCGGCAGTCGACGGAAGCGGTGGTGCGTCGGCTTTCTTGACACGGACACCGCGAAAAGACCCACGGGATCTCAGCTTGAATCCGGAATTCTAGCGGCGAACGGGCTAGCAGTCGATCGCCTCAACAATTCCATGGACAGCGCCGATTTGTGGCGTTTGGAACGCATGTCAAACCTATTCGGGCGGCTCGTATGTCGTCAAATTTGGCGTCTGGTTAGAGATTGTTGTGGTGCAGCTTTTTGTAGGCGTGGACGCGGGTCCGGCCCCACATGAGTCACCTAATCGCGTTCGCGCAGAGCAATTGACCTTTGCGCTCATTTCACTTATTTCAGATATGAGGTGATCACATGGGAACCGGGCATCTGAATTTTGAGAGCTTTGACGGCGGGCTTCGCCGGGCAGCGGAGGATGCATTGGGTTCGTTGCGGGAATTGGGCCGAGCGAGGAAGCGTGTCCCGGTGACCCTCGATCCGCAGATCGCTTCAGTGCTTGCCAGGTTTCTTAATACAGCCCTGGAACGAGGAGGGGTTGCTTACGGGCCGCTTGGAACGGAACTGTCTCCCAGCCAGGCGGGCAAGATCCTTGGCCTATCGCGGCCGCTTGTCGTCCGCCGGATGGAAGACGGACGGCTGCCGTTCCACTACGTCGGCACGCACAGGCGTTGTACGCTCGGGGATGTTCTTAGCCTGAAGGCCAAGGAAGACGAACAGAATCGGCTGATGACCGAGATTTACCAGGACTTCGAGATCGACGATGGTAACGAACAGCCAGATCAATAACCGGTATGCTGAATGTCTGAAACATGTGTAGTGACTGGCGGAGCCGGTTTCATTGGCTGTGCGCTCTCCACCAAATTGGCGAATCGTTTCGGTCGTGTAATCGTCGTGGACATCTTGCACCCGCAGATTCACGCTGAGCGAAAGCGTCCCGCCGAACTTGATCCGCGCGTTGAACTCGTGATTGCGGATGTGACCGAGGCTTCCACCTGGACGCAGGCGTTGGAAACCGCCCGGCCCGAAGTTGTGGTGCATCTTGCGGCTGAAACGGGCACCGGACAGTCACTCACAGAGGGCTCTCGCCATGCGATAGCGAACGTCCTTGGCACAACCCGCATGTTGGACGCTTTCGCCACGGCATCGCATGTTCCTGAGCGCTTTGTCCTGGCGTCAAGCCGCGCCGTCTACGGAGAAGGGGCATGGCGTTCAAGGGGGACCGGCCAAGTAACCTATCCGGGCCAGAGATCGAAGCAGCAGCTCGAGCGCGCGGAGTGGGATTTTCCCGGCCATGAACCTCTCCCAATGGATGCGGAAAAAACGATACCGAATCCGACCAGTATCTACGGGGCGACCAAACTAACCCAGGAACAGATATTGCGGGCCTGGGCCCTGTCATTCGGAACGGCCGTCAACGTGCTTCGTCTTCAAAACGTATATGGCCCCGGCCAGTCCTTGACGAATAGCTACACGGGAATTGTGTCGTTGTTCATCAGGATGGCCAAGGAAGGCAAGAGCATCCCGATCTATGAAGATGGCGATATCGGACGGGATTTTGTGTTCATTGACGATGTTGCCTCCGCGATCGACAAGGCCACGACAACGAATCTGTCGCAATCGCTCGCCTATGATGTCGGCACGGGCTCCAAGACCACGGTTCTTGATCTGGCGAAAATCGTCGCGAAGCGGTATGGGGCGCCCGAGCCGCACGTCAACGGCATGTTCCGCAACGGTGATGTACGCTGTGCCGTCGCCGACATTGGCAGGACGGTGCGCGAACTGGAATGGCGACCGTTGCGGGGTGTCGAAGAAGGAATCTGGAACCTTTCCGAATGGATCAATTCTCAGCTTGGCTAATGCGGGCATCTCGCGACGCAACTCCAAAACGGGTGCACTTCCTAGACGCGCTGCGTGGACTGGCGGCTGTTTGGGTCGTGGTTGTGCACGTAGCGATGCTCCCGTCTCCGCGCCTCCAGGTCGCGCCGTTTCTCGATGTGTTTGTCGTAAATGGCGTTATGGGAGTGGAACTGTTTTTCGTCGTGAGTGCATTCTCGCTATGCCTCAGTATGCCAGTTCATGACCGTGAAGCTCATCCAATGCTTGGGTTTGCGCTGCGTCGCTTTTTCAGGATCGCCCCTCTATTCTATTTGATGATCCTGGTCATGTGCATTCACAATTTCAGCGGGGTAGTGATCGATGGCAAATCAATCCTACTGAACCTGACATTTGTCTTCAATCTCGTGCCAGGTTACCAAACCTCTCTCGTGCCGGCAGGTTGGACAATAGGAGTAGAAATGCTCTTTTATCTTCTCTTCCCTTTGTTATACCGACGATTGAAAGGAGTGGCGCTCGCCACTTTCGCGCTATTCATTGCTATTGGCGTCGCGACTGTGTTCTTTATGACTGTAAGCTTGTTCGTTGACGATCCATTCAACTACTATCTATATTCAATACTCTATCGAGCTCCAATTTTCACATTCGGTCTCGTTGCATTCTACGCTCTGCCGTTGCTGGAAAAGCGCCCGGACAGAAAAGAGATCGGCTTGGCTCTCCTGGCGTCAGTGCCTGTGCTGTTTTTTGCAATCACTACAAACAAGGTCGCGCTATTCGACAAATACTATTGGGAAGGGGTGATGTTTGGCGCATTGGTGGTCGGTCTTGGCCTTGCTCCTATTGCCATGATCGTCAATCCAGTTTCGGCATGGTTGGGAAGAATCAGTTACTCCGTCTATCTTCTTCACACGCCCGTCATCGTCACTCTCATTCCGACCATGCGATCGATCCAGGCACTGGTAGCAAGTCAAACAGTTGCCTTCGCTCTCAGTTTGGCGATGATTTTGGCTTTAGTGATCCCGGCAGCCTTTCTCATGAACTATTTCGTCGAGGATCCAATCAACAAATGGGGCAAGCGCCTCTCGTCCCGAGTTGCCGGTCTTAAGAACGTCGAACCGCTGAGCAGCCAAGCGGTTGTGGCGGAGGCCGTCAGGAACTGACAAATTAGTCCACCGGAAACGCGGCTGAGGCTCTCCTGGCGACCGTTGCGAGTTGCTCAAGGACGCAAGGCAAGGAAGATCGATGAAGCGTTTGGCAATCGCATTTTACTATGATCCGCGTGGCAAGGTGGACGAGTATTATTTTCACCTGCTTGCGTCGATAAGGCCTTTTGTCGAGCACGTCGTAGTGGTCTGCAACGGTCGAGTAGACAAAGAAGCCGAATCTCGTCTTTCTGAAGCTGTCGATGACTTCCTGATCAGGGAGAACAAAGGGTTCGATGTGTGGGCCTATCGGGCTGCCCTGGAACATATCGGGTGGGATGAACTTTCACACTTCGATGAGGTTTTGTTTTTCAACCACACATTCTATGGACCGATCTTCCCCTTCACGGAAATGTTCTCGGAGATGGGGCAGCGTCACTGTGATTTTTGGGGGATTTCCGCCCACAGGGCGATGAGACCCAACCCGATCGACGTCAAAAAGTCGGAACTGCCCTTCCATCTCAACTCCCACTTCATCGCAGTGCGCCGGTCCTTGCATCAGTCGAAGGCGTTTCGTGACTATTGGACCCGGATGGCGCCCATTAACTCCTATACGGATTCAGTTGCGAAGCACGAAACGGTGTTCACAGAGCGTTTTCAAAATTTGGGCTATACCTGTTCGGTGTTGCTCGATCCGGAACGGTATAAGACCCCGTATCCAGTTCTGATGGAGCCAGACAAAACGCTTGAGGACCGAAGCCCGATCCTGAAGAAGCGCCTCTTTTTCCATGACACGCTGTTTCTCGAGCGCGAGGCCATTAACTTGCCACGTGCCCTGGAGATCGTAGAGAGGCAGTCAGACTATGATTTATCGCTAATATGGAAGAGCGTTGGCCGCCTGGGCCCTCCTCGCACGCTGAATGGCAACGCCGCGTTGCTCTCCGTCCTTCCGGATGTGCATGTTGGCGCGCAAAGAAATTGGGACAGCTATCGGATAGCTGTTCTTGCGCATGTGTATCACGTGGACATGATCGACGAGGTTCTGGGCTACGCCGAAAACGTACCGAAGGGCTACGATCTGATCATTACGACCGACGACGCAAGCAAACAGGCGTTGATCCGAAAAGCAGTCGCGAAAGCGGCGAACGCCAGGAACGTGGCCGTTCTGGTGGTTCAGAACGACGGTAGGGATACCTCCGCTCTCCTTATCGGGTGCCGAGACTACGTGCTCGATGACCGGTACGATCTGATCTGCCGAATTCATTCCAAGCGATCTCCCCAAGATGGCACAAAGGGAGAACTATTCAAACTCCACACTTTTGAGAACCTTCTTCATACTCCCGGATATGTTGAAAATTTGCTTGAGCTTTTTGCTGGCAACCCGGCGCTTGGTCTCGTTATGCCGCCAATGATACACATTGGCTATCCGACGATGGGAAACTCATGGTTTGGCAATAAAGCCAATGTCGCAAAGCTAGCCAACCAGCTCGGCCTGATGGTACATCTTGACGAAAATAGTCCCGTTGCACCTTACGGTGGAATGTATTGGTTCCGCCCCGCCGCTCTGAGGAAGCTTTTCGCATATAGCTGGAGCTGGGACGGTTTTGCTAACATGCAGTATCGGGATGGGAGCCTGGTCCATGCCATAGAGCGGATCATAGCCTATGTTGCAATCGACGCCGGATATACCTTCCGACACGTGATGACTGCAAGGCATGCTGCTCACAACTACGTAATGTTGGAGGCCAAATTGCAAACAATGTGCGCAAATGGATCGCCGGCAGAATTCGGAAATCTAGGAGTGAAAAGATCCTTTCGTGGCCTCATCTTCTCGATCAAGAGGTCAATCTTGGCTAGATCGCCAATGGCGTTCAGGCTCCTTAGGCCGCTCTACCGTGGTCTGCGGAGGATAAGCCCGCCTTAGGGTTAGTTGTGGCAATTCCATACCAATGGAGAACTTGTGATTTTTTCCTTATTCAGACGATCTTCGCAAAAGTCGCCCAAAATTGCGCAGTCTTTGGGAGTACCTGGTGCGGATGGTCAAGAATTCAATACAGCCGACAAACAGCCGTCAAGCGCACCCGACCTGGTTGACCGCGATACTCAGTCTGCCTCTGTACCACCTGTTATTGATTCATTTCGCGGTCTCGACCCAGGTGCTTTTTTTCGAGGGGACAACTGGAGTTTTGATAAGCATTCAATACGAAAGACGGCTTTGGATAAATATCGACAGTTTTACGAGCCGCTGCGATCCGCTGGCGCCACTGCCTATGATCTTGACCGAATTTCAACAGCTATTTTCTACCTAAGGACAATGTTGCAGCGACATAACCTGTCCGGACCCGAAAAAACTGCACTCGAAATCGGTTGTGGAAACGGCAATAAATCGCTGGCGGTGAACGATCTCTTTGGCCGTTACGTCGGAGTGGACCTACTTCCCGACCAGATTGAGATCGCAAAGAGGCGAGCTCAATCTATCGGAGCGAATAACACCCAGTTCATCTGCGATAACGCTGCGAAGATTCTGCGGAGCCCGGGTCTTTACGACCTTCCGGGCAAGATCGATGTCTTGGTCCTCTACGCTGTTGTTGAGCATCTGACACTTGATGAACGCCCCCAGATTATGCGCCTGGCGGATCAGGTAATCGCCGACGGTGGGACCGTCATACTGATGGAGGCACCAAACCGCCTTCTGCCCTTCGATGCCCACACGACTGGAACGCATTTCTTTAACTGGCTTCCCGATCAACTAGCCCACGCCCTAGCCAAGGCCGAAATGGTCAGGCGAGAAATGGCCGATAATCTTTCTTCATGGGAAAGTGAAACTGGCGAGGAAGAACTCTATCGCCTCGGTCGAGGCGTAAGTTACCATGACTTGCAATTCGGCCTGTCAAGACCGCTTGCTCAGTACGGGTTCCCGGTTAGCTCATTCAATTGCGAGACACTCAACATGGAGCCCTTGCAGTTCCAAGAAATCGCGCTGCTCGGCCATCTTTCAGCGAATGTGGATGGTATTCCGGCCGGCAGCTTTTCGCGTTCCTGGGTCGACACAGTTATTAGTGGAAATCCTTCCGATACCCAACAGACTAACTATATCTCACCTCATTGGCCCGATTGGATAAGGGTCTCTGTTCCGCCGGTTTTTTGGTATTCGCCCTCGGTTGTCTTAGGACAAGCCCGGTCGGAATGGACCGCCCGACCTAACATTCAGGATGTCGATGAACTCAATCTAGTATTCAGCGGTGATGGGGCCTGCTTTGCCGTTTCTATTAATGGCACGAAGGTTGACTCCATAGATCTAGCGAGCCTGAAAAACTGCCGTCTCAGGAGATGGCACGATACATACTCAATTGCATATAAGCTATCGACCGATTTGCGCGAACTGCGAATCGGTGTCGAGAACGACAGTCCTGACTTTCATTTCCAGGGGGCATTTGCCTCGACCATTGCAGAATAGCTTTCAACTGTCAGCGCTGCAGAACAGCACTGGCAGCACGTTTCGCACACCTTGCGGCGCGCCAGCTCGCCCTTACCGACTTGACCACTACCCGCCTCAATTTCGGATATCTCGCCAATCGAACTGAAATCTGGTGCACAAGCCTGATAATCTTACGATTGCGAAAGGTATTGAGTTGTTCTTCGATCTTGCCAACGTGCAACAACAAAAGCTCGACGTGACTCGACAGGTCAAACCTCTCCCGTTCCAAGCTAGCTATGCGTTGGTTCAGGTACGACAGCCTGCCCGTTTTTTCGACGCTGCCTCTGATCTGCCTTTGAAGCTGGATAGATTCGAACCGCGGTAAAACACTATTCGCCTGAGCAATTCTTTTTAGGGCAGGCCATTCAGTATAGGTACGCACCATCGAATCGGGACGGACCCGATACAGACAATCGATAGTAGGAATAATCGCAATCCGATGTCCCTTGGCTATGGTATTGAGGTAAAACGCCCAATCTTCCCATTTGGCCTTGTTGGAGTGCCCCCACCCCCCCAATTCCCTGGCGAGTGAGACACGTACGCCAGAATTGGCATGGCCCAGAACGTTTTGCGCTTGCGAGATAACAAACCCGTCCCCGATCGCACGATAGATGTACTTGCCCCGTTCTCCCCAAACATTGAAGTTTTCGCCGTCGCCGAAGCCCTGCAGGTACGGCACTGCAACGGCAGCTTTAGGATTCCTGCTAAGTGCCCTGACGATATTCTTAATCCAATTCGTTAGTGGAATATCGTCAGAATCAATGTTCAATAAAAGATCAGTTTTGCATTCTGCCAGAGCTGTGTTACGCGCACCGGCCAATCCCAAATTGTGTTCGTGGCTTATGATCCGATACGGATACCGCAATGTCTCCTCAGCCAACTTTCTGAGCGCTTCGACATTTGCCTGCGCCGATGCATCGTCGACGATGATCACCTCTTCAGGTGCCAACGATTGCTCATTGAGCGCCAAGAAGAGTTCACGAACATATCCAAGATAGGTGTTAAAAAAAGGAATGACGACGGTTGAGGACAGCAAGCGCGATGGTTTGGTTGCAGTTACGCGCCCAACCCCCTTCAAATCGACGGCACGTTGATTGTTTGATATAATGTTTGCAATGAGTTTCTGATGTATGTTGGCCCGCACTCCAGTGGGCCACCCCGTCGCCTCAATCAATTTCTCCGCGAGGCTAGCGCTTGTAGCATCGAATAGACAATCGGCCCAACCGTCGGACTGGAAAATCTCGGGAATCCCGCCTGCCTTTGCTGCGAGCAACGTCCCACCATTCGCCACAACGTCATAGACGGCCAGTGGGAAGTTATCCGCACGATAAGGCTGAATGAATAGAGACGACTCGCGATTGGCTTCAATAAACTCCAACAATCGAGCATGGTCGAACTGGTTGTGCTCTTCTACGATAAAGCTGCGGCGGATACTATCGGTATCACACGGTTCCTCGTTAGGGACCTTAGGGCCGATGATGACAATTTTCGAGATTCCTGCCTCTTGCAGCTTTTCGCAGATATTAGCCGACAGGGCGTTGCAAAATAGATCGAACCCTTTCATCCGGTTCTGCTTGCCGATGAATACCAATGTATCCACATCAGAATAGTTAATATCGGCACCGGTTGGAGTATCGTACCAGTATGGGATGATTTCTACCCGGAAGCTGTCTACAGCAATCCCATTTTCAATATACAAATTCCTGAGATATGTCGTAGGAAAAATAATTTTGTCTGCGAGCTCTATGGAGATCTTTTCGCGCTCCGCGATCGTATCTTGGTCGATGTTGAACCAGCGTTCGCTGGCGTTCTCGATATAGTAGAGGTTGCCATGGCAATGGACGATCGTTCTCAAGCTGTCTGGCAGCAGTCCACTAGATTTCGCTTGCGCAAGTCGGCAGCCCACTCCGGTATAATCCTGGAATTCAACAGACTGTAGCGTGGGCACGAAGAACAAAACTTGCTCGACGCATTTAAGAGCGATGTCTTCGGAAGGAAGATCTTTCAGATCTTCAATAGAAAAGAGCGCCTTTGAAAATAGCAGCCGTTGCTGCGAGGCATCGGCGTTCTCATCTACTATCAGCACCGCCGACTGCGAATCGAGGGTGAATTGGCTAGCAACGAATGTTCCGATTCCCCCAGCTCTGTTTATCCCCGGATACTCGGTTGTGACGAGGAGCGCAGTTGTTGCCATTCCGGCCGGGATACCCATACCAACCAAGAAATTCTCATATTCCTTTTTACGGAAAGAGCATTCAACAAAGCTGGTTGAATAGATAGGATCGAACTTATTTGGCCGAGTGTGTCCGGCACGGTTAACATGAAAGCCAGCAGCAGTCAGAAATTCGCACAGTTCCTCTAGCGTCCACTCTCGGACATGAGCCTTATTAGCAGGAAAACTGTTGGGAGCGGCGTACTCCAATTCTCCTCGATCGGGAGTAGAGAATAGCACCCTGTTGGATGGATTGCTCGCCAGAATGGTGCGCACCAATGCCAGTAACGGGCGGGGGTCAAGGAGATGCTCGATAACGTCACTTACGATAATGACAGTGGGCACATCGATCTTTGACAGTTGAACGGCCACGCCGACCGCTTCGCTCCATTCCGAGAAATCGCACTCTACAAACGTGGCCTTGGGAAAGTTCTCTTTCGCAGACGCCAACGATGCTTTGAAATCTACTGCCACAATCTCGAAGGAATTGACGTCAAAAGAAGCTTTCAACTTCAAAGCATTGCCACATCCTAAGTCTATAACCCGTTTCAATTTGTTCGTGATGGCCAGGTCAGCGGCTTCATGATAGACATCTGGCTGCCAGACAACCTCAGTGTGCGAGCTGTCATCGAATATCTCGTTCATATATCGAGAGTTTCCGGCACATCCGAAGTTCGCGCCCGGAGTTGCAATATATTTGTCGGGCTTAATCGTTGCTGGGAGCGCGTCCCATGGAATGATAGGCTTCCGCTCGGGCATTTCGAATGCGACTGCGCCAGATATCATCTTCGCCATCAATGATTCTCTTTAATCCAGTCGACTGTAAGGTCTAAAGCGTGATCGAAATCGGTCTCCGGACTCCATCCAACCTCCTGTTTTGCGCGCTCGATACAAAGCACGTTCGATGGAACGTCGAACGGCCTCGCAGGCAAAAACTTGAGGTCGGCCGGTTTCCCCAATCGCCTTTCAACCGCGTGAACTATCTCAAGAATGGATTTACCTTGTCCGCCACCGACATTGAAAACTCGTTCGTTACTCTCGTACCCAATTAGCTTCTCGAAAAATTGGATCAAATCGTCTACAAATATGTAATCTCGGACATTGCTGCCGTCTCCAAATATGTTTATCGGATCACCATTTATAATGCTCTTTGCCACAGTGGGTATAAGGCCTTGATTCTTGGAGCCTGTCTGTAGAGGGCCAAAAGGGTTCGAAACTCTTGCGATGTAGTACTGCAAACCATGAATTTGGTAAAACACGCGCAGGTAGTTTTCGATCGTAACTTTATTGGCGCCATACGCGCTGATTGGTGACGTCGGTTGGTCTTCCTTCAGTGGTATGTTGACATTAGTACCATAGACAGTCCCGCCAGAAGATACGAAAATCACCCTCTTAATACCTAGCGAAACGCACGCGTCTAAGAGCTTAATAGTGCTCATCACGCTTCGCTGCACATCGCCGACCATCTCGACGTTTGCGGTTGCAGGAGTCGTGGCGTGGATTAAATGATAGACCACGTCGAATCCGGCGATTGCATTTGCGACCGAAGACTCATCGGTGAAATCACCTAGAATGTACTCGACACCCTCTATTTTATGGAGCGGTAGGCCGCGACCAAAAGACCGGACAGTCGATCCTATCCGAAATAGACTTCGGCAAACGTGGCTGCCTAAAAATCCACCTCCACCCAGCACAACGCATTTAGGGTACCGCATTCAGAAAAATCTCCAATTCCACGCGGCACCACCAAATTTTGCGCAAACATAGCAACCTTGGCAAGTCCGTCTTCGAGCTGCCCACGGCAAGATTAGGTTCTCTACCGAGGTGATCGTCCTTCGCTAATGGCGTGCCGCGTGTCGAGGTAGCTCTTTCGCGCTCGGGCGAGCGAGATTACGTTACCTATCACGCGCTTTAAGTAAGCGATTCCACTCGGCCAGCGCGAAGTGTCATTTTCTTCGTGCAGACGCGCTGGATCAGCGCATCGTCGTGGCTGGCCAGCACGATGATGCCGGCCTTTTCCGCCAGTTCGTCCATCCGTCGTTTGGCCTTGTCCTGGAATGACGCGTCGCCGGCGCCGATCCATTCGTCCATCAGCAGAATTTCAGGCTCAAGCGTGGTCGCTGCCGCAAATGCCAGGCGTGCCGCCATGCCTTGGCTGTACGCCTTGAACGGCAGGTCGATGAAATCACCGAGTTCGCTGAAATCGATTATTTCTTCCATCTTCTCTTCGATCTCGGCCTTCGTCCAGCCGCTGATCAATCCCCTCAGCACGATGTTCCTGCGCCCAGTGGCCTCGGGGCGAAACCCTATACTGATGTTGAACAGCGCGTCGACCTTGCCGGTGATGGCCATCGTGCCGCCCGATGGCTGGTAGATTCCGTATAGAACCTTGAGCAGGGTGGTCTTGCCGGCGCCATTCGGGCCGACGAGCCCTAACCGGTCGCCCGCCTTGAGCTCGAAGCTGACACCGTCGAGCGCCTGCACGACCTGTTTGGTGCCCGATTTGGCTATATTGCCGCCGAGAGCGCTGCGACGCCGGCCGGGCGCCGAAAGCGTCAATTTTTCAAACAGCCGATAGACGAGGCTGACATTGTTCAGTTTGATGGAGGTCATTAGGCTCAGATCAGGAAAACGACGTGCTTGCGATAACGGCCCAGCAGCAGCAACGCAAGAGCCCAGACGCCGAGACAGATGCAACCAGTCACCACCAAGGCATGCATCGGAAAGATGCCCGCGGTGATCGGCTCGCGCACACCCGCCAGGAAATAGGTGAACGGATTCCAATGATAGGCATACTTTTGGATGCCTTCTTGCCCGCTATAGACCCAGAAGACCGGCGTGAAGAACATGCCCACCCGCATCATGTTGCCGACGATGAACTCACTGTCGGGGAAAAAGGCGCCCAAGAACGCGAAAACCAGGATAAATGCAGGCGTTGCCCAGACGATGAGCAGCAGACCCAGCAACGACAGCAGCCAGTTCGTGTTGATGCCGTAACCGCTCAACAACAGAATAAGAACGCATCCCGCCAGCGAATAACCAGCCCGGATGACGCTTTGCATCGTCAATCGCATCACGTACACGAACAACGGCAGCGTCGTGCCTTGAATGAAGCTCACCTCGCGCTGGAAGAGCGATACGCTCACGATGATGGTTTCGCTGAGATAGAACCATACCAGCATGCCGATGGCTACGTAGGCTATGTAGCTGGGGTTGCTCGCGTCCTTGGTGACGAAAACAAAGACAAACGTGCCGACGAAAGCGAAATAGTTGACCAGCATCCAAAGCGGGCCGAGTGTCGTGCGTCTGTGCTGGTCGCCAATGTCTTCATGGGCAAGCGCCACCCAGACCCGGTGTAATTTCATGGCTTTTGAGATGTCGTCAAAAGCCCCGTTTAGTGCAGCAATCATAGCTGGGAGTATCGCAATCTGTTGTTTCGGCGCATTGACCTTCGCTGGCCATAGCGAACCACCAAGCCCCTGTCTAATAGCCGTTTCGATGGACATATGGCAACGCATTGCGTCCTAGCGAGGTCTGGAGCAGAGTCAACTGCGGCAAAACTGGACACACGTGCTGATGACGCACTGTTTATAAGCAATCGCTAATGTGGACTTCGCGGCAGTTTTCCACGAATCGAGCTTCATGCTTCCCTTGCCCCTCATTCTTCCAAAAAAACATCTGGCTATGCCTCGTCCCCCGCAGTATGCGATACAGCAGGCGAGGGCCGGAGATGCTACTTGGAAGTGTGACGGTCACGAATGATTTCTCGTGTTCACACTTTGCTGGTAGTCATGCCGACAGTCTGGAGTTTAGTACTGCCTAATGAATACTTCCCTGGAAGCTGTGTTCGGACTCAGGCCCGGGATGCGGCGCGCCTTCATCATGGTCCAGGACGTGGTCATGGTCCTGGTCGCGGTCGCGCTCAGCCTTGTCCTGTCGCGGTCGGATCTTTCGTTCGGCGCGCTCTCCACGGAGGGTCTTTTCACCTGGGCCGGCATCGTGCTCATCAGCCATCTTCTGTTCAGGTATTGCGGCCTCTACACCACGGTCTGGCGCTTCGCCTCGACGCCTGATTTCTTCAACATCCTGAAGAGCTGCGCGATCCTGACCTTCGTGCTCTACGCCGTTTCGCTGGTCGTGCGTTTCTTCCAGCCGGTCGCTGGCCTCAACGAGCGCCAGTTCATCGTCTTCCTGCTCGTCTCCTTCACCATCATCTCGGCGCCCCGGCTGTTCTACCGCTTCCTGCGTGACGGCGCGAGCTGGGGTATTTTGAACCGCAAGGCGGACACGGCGCGGACCAAGCAGGCCCTGTTCGTCGGGCGGCTCGGCGAGGCCGACCTGATCATTCGTTTCACGCGTACGGCGCACCCCGCCGAGCATTCCATCGTCGGCATCATGGCGACCGAGCGTGGCGCGCCGCTGGGCACGCGCATTCAAGGGGTTCCCGTGGTGGCGACCCGGCCGCGCCTGATCGATGTCCTGGAGGACTATGCGACCGGCAGCAAGAGCCTCGATCTGCTGATTTTCGGCAGCGGCGCCGAACACGAGATCGAGGAATATTCCGAGCTGGTCCGCGTCGCGCGTCACGGCGACATTGGGGTCGTGCAGTTCGCTGGGCTTTCGCAGGTGGGCCAGGAGGGAAAGCTCGTTCTCGATGCCGTCGAGATGGAGACGATCCTGCGCCGCCCGACCGTGCCATCCGACATCGAGCGCATCGGCGCCTTTGTCGGCGGCAAGCGCGTCCTGGTCACGGGAGGCGCCGGTTCCATCGGGCGAACGCTGGTCAAGCGGTCGCTGGAGCTTGGAGCCGAGGCCGTGCTGGTCGCCGACAATTCCGAATTCGGCATCTTCCAGCTGAGCCAGTATGTCGACGAGAAAGACCATGACCGCCTCAAGGTCCGCATCGTCGATGTCGCGGACAGGCGCCAGATGACGCGCGTCGTCACGGAGTTCAAACCCGACATCCTCTTCCATGCCGCGGCGCTGAAGCATGTTCCGCTGCTGGAGGAGAACTGGGAATCGGCCATCCAGACCAACGTTTTCGGCACGCTCGTCTGCGCCGAGGTCGCCGCCAAATGCGGCGTGGCGCAATTCGTCATGGTTTCGAGCGACAAGGCCGTCGATCCGACGTCCGTGCTCGGCATGACCAAGCGGGCCGCCGAACAGATCGTAAGCGCCCTGCATGAAACGCCGGCCGGAGAACCGGGCGGCCGCCGCGCCGCCACCAAGTTCATCGCGGTGCGCTTCGGCAACGTCTTCGGCAGCAATGGCTCGGTGGCGACCATATTCCAGGCGCAGATCGAGGCCGGTGGGCCGGTCACCATAACCGACCGCCGCATGACGCGCTATTTCATGACTGTCGCCGAGGCCGTCGATCTCGTCATCATGTCGGCGGCCGATGCCGCGTCGCGGCCGGCCGACCAGGACTACGCCGTCTACATGCTCGACATGGGCAAGCCCGTGCCGATCGTCGAAGTGGCCGAAACGATGATCCGCATGGCGGGAAAAAGCCCCTATACGGATATTCCGATCCGCTTCACCGGCATCCGGCCGGGCGAAAAGCTGCACGAGACCCTTCACGGCGAAGACGAGGTATTGGTCGAGCTCAGCATTGCCAAGATTTTTGGCCTGAGCACCGATGTGGCGCAGTGGTCGGATGTCCAGGCAGCACTTGCGGCATTGCAGCAATCCATGAAGAGCCAGGACAAGGCCGCCTCGCTCACCATCCTGGCCGATCTCGACCGCGCGACGAAGACAAGGGCGAACGCGCGGCAGGCCGCGGTCCCGAAGACGGCCGGGCAGGCGAGCTAAAGCAATTCCGGGAAAAGTGCGTAGCGGTTTTCCTCGCGCAGCAAGGCGTTTGACATCAGTGGGTAAGACAGATCTGCGCATTGCCGTCCTGATGGCCACGAAGGACGGCGCCGCCTTCATCGACGAGCAAATGCAGTCGCTGCTCGACCAGTCCCATCCTCTGGTCGACCTCTGGATATCCGACGACGGCTCCGTCGATGGCACGGTTGCCATCGTCGAAACCTGGAAGCCCCGCTGGACAAAAGGTCGGATAAATTTGGTGGAAGGGCCGCGGCAAGGCTTTGCCGCCAATTTCCGGTCGATGATCCTCGACCCGCGCATTGACGCGGATTGTTACGCCTTCAGCGATCAGGATGATGTCTGGGAGCCCGACAGGCTTGAGAGCGCCCTTGGCTGGATGCGGACATTTGACGTGGCGCAACCGCTGATGTTCTGCTCGCGAACCGCGACCATGACCGAAACCGGAAGCCTGGTCGGCCATTCGCCGCTGTTTAGCCGTCCGCCGGCCTTCCGCAACGCGCTGGTGCAAAGCATTGCCGGCGGCAACACCATCCTGCTCAACCGCGCCGCCCGCGATCTGTTGGCCAAGGCCTCCGCCCGCACCGGTTTCGTCAGCCATGATTGGTGGGCCTATCTGATCGTCACCGGTGCCGGCGGGGTCGTCCGCTACGATCCGCGACCATTGGTGCGCTACCGCCAGCATGCGGCAAACCTGGTCGGCGCCAATGCATCGTGGCAGGCACGGATCTCGCGGCTCGGCCGCCTCTTCAAGGGCCAGTTCGCGGACTGGACCGATCTCAATCTCGCCGGCCTTGCCGTCAATCGCGACCTCCTTACGACGGATGCGCTGACATGCCTCGATTTGTTCGCGAAGGGTCGGCAAGGTAGCCTTTTCCAACGCCTGGGCGCTCTGCACAAAAGCGGCGTTTATCGACAGACTGTTGCCGGGACCCTTGGGCTCTATCTCGCCTTCATCCTGGGTCGTATCTGAATATTGCGGACCGCGTGGCGGCGCTTGGCCAGGAAGGCGACCTCATGCTACGCCGACCGGATTGACGGGTTTCGCTCGCGGTTGCCGCGTGAAGCCCTGGCAGGGAGCCCATCGGCCACTCATGACGACAGCCAAGAAAATCTTCGATCTCGCCGGCGCGGCTGTGCTGCTGGTGGCAACCTCTCCCATTCTGTTTCTTGCCATTCTTGCCGTCCGCGCATCGTCGCCTGGTCCGGTGATTTTTTCCCAAACACGGATTGGCCGCGAAGGTGCGCTTTTTCGCTGCCATAAGTTGAGGACGATGTACCAGGGAACGCCATCCTTGCCCTCGCATGAAACCCCCGTGAGCGCCGTGACATCGGTTGGAAAGGGCTTGCGGAAATTCAAGCTCGACGAGTTGCCGCAGCTCTGGAATGTTCTGCGCGGCGAAATGAGCCTGGTCGGACCGCGTCCCTGCCTGCCGACCCAGACGGAACTGATCGAATGCCGCAAGCGGTTGGGGGTTTTGCAGGTGCTGCCTGGGATGACAGGCTTGGCCCAGATCAGGGGCATCGACATGTCGAACCCGCAACTTCTGGCCGAAATCGATGCCAGCTATCTCAGGACCGCGTCGTTCTGGCTCGACCTTCGGATCTTGTTCGGAACGCTTTATCGCGGCTGAGCGCGCCGTGCTCCAGAAGCAAAAAACCAGTCCTTGGACCCGTGGTCAAACGGGAAGCCGGGGCTTTCGGAGCCGCGCTATCTCGGTCAGCCTCTCCAGTGTGCCGGATTCCGGTGCCCAGCCTTCCGAGGCAAGCAGGGAAGGGTCGCATATCTGTGTCGCCGTCAGGCTGTCCCAGAACGGCCGCTTGCCAAGCAGTATGGCGGCCGCCCGCATCGGTCCGGCCGGCATTGGCACCAGGCGCGTCGGCCTCCCGAAACCGCGGCGAAAGGCACCGATGATGGCAGCGACGGAAACCGGCGGCACGTCGCTGGCGGTATAGACCGGATGAAGCGGCTGCGAATGGCAAAGCAGATGCCACACCGCCCGTGCCGCCGATTGCGATGACAGCAGCGAGCGGTTTGCCGTCAACGCGCCTGTCGGGATCGGCAGAGCCGTATCGGCGAGCCGCATCAGCGTCGCCAGGTTTCCTTTCATGCCGATCCCGTAGACCGGAGGCAGCCGCAATATGGCGGCGTCGGCACGGCCATGCGAGGCGTAGGCATCCAGCACCGCGATTTCTGCTTCGCGCTTCGAGCGCCCATAGGCGTCTTGCGGTTCGGGGACCGTGTTTTCGCCGATCGTTGCGCTGGCACGCGCGCCGATCACGGCCCGGATCGAGGAAAGATGGATGAGCCGTCCACTTGCCTGCGTGGCGGCGGCATGTGCCAGACGTGCGCTCAATTGCGCATTGCCTGCCCGAAAATCGGCTTCGGTGGCATTGCCCCGATCATTGTTCAGACCCGCGCAATGGACGATATCCGTAACATCCCTGGTCAGCGCCAGGAAAGCCGCGGCCGGCGCATCGAAACCCGGCATCGGCATGGCGTCGGACCCCGCATCAAGTCTCTCCGGCCGGCGGGAGGCGAGGCGAAGCTCGACACCGGCCTCACGAAGCCGGTGGACCACCTGGCAGCCGATGAAGCCCGTCGCGCCCGTAACCAGGACTTTCATTGTCTTGCCCGGACCGGCTATCGAGCGGCTGGCCGGGGTGCCAGGCCTTCTACTGATGGAACGGCTTGGCTGTTTGCTGGTGAAACCGTCCGTGCTTCCACCAACGCGGCCTGGCGCCCACATGCAAGATATGTTCCCGACACCAGGAAGACCATAAAGACCGAGTCCAGAATGTCATGGCCGATCAGGATGCCTGTCATTCCGGCGGTCAGATAGGTGATCACGACGGCGACAATCATGGTGGCGCCGAACCGCTCGATCGGATCGGCGCTGTCGCGAAGGACCCGGGCGGCATTTCTGGCGGCAACCACAAAGATCGCCGCCAGCGTCACCGCACCCAGGGTTCCCGCTTGCACCAAGGCGGTCAGGAAGCCGTTATGGAAATGACTGAAACCTTCGTCCATCCCGAACTGGTCCTGAAAGCCCTGCTTGATCAAGACGTGAGTGGCCCCCACTCCGTGTCCGAAAAATGGCATCTCCCGAAATGCCTTCAGGCCGATATCCCAAAGCGCGACGCGCGATCCCAGAGCAGTCGTGTGGTCACCATGGGCCGCCAGCGCATCCCAGTCGGAGTGCAGAAATGCAACACGCCCCGCTATCGTCTGGAACCCGAAAAAAGCGATTGTGACTCCGATCGCGGCCAGCAGCAAAAGCACGCGAACGGCATTTCTCCCTCTCAGCCTCTGCTGGTTGATCAGCAGAACGGCGATACCGGCAATCAGCAGCGCCAGCCAGACGATGCGCGTACCGGAGTAGATGATGGCGACCGTTCCGCCGAGTGCAGCGCAGATGAGGGCGATCCTGTACCTCTCTATGCCGGACAGGGCAGCAGCCACGCAGGTCACCACTGCAAGGCAGAGGACCTCAGCGAAAACGATCGCATTCCCGGCCCCGCCCTCGGCGCGTATGCCAAGCCGATACTGCTGATAGACCGCCAGCAGCAGCGCCCCGAAACAGGCAGCCATGCTGGCCAGCACAATGATGCGGACGAGCGTTGTCTTTTGCGTAATGCTCCAGGTCGAATAGGAGATGGGAAAAAACAGAAAGGTGATCAGCGGGATAAGATGCCGCGCGTCCTTGACGATCGCGTGGTTGACGAGGGACGCCAGGACATTGCTTGCGCAATAGGCATAGATCGCGATCGCCAGCGGCATCATCGCCCGGTCGACATTGAAGCGTCTTCTCTTCAAGGCGATCAACAGGACGGACCACAAGCCGCCGCCATTGAACACGAAGCTAACCACCGATCCCAGGACCGGGGGAGAAAAGAAACAGAGAATGGAGAAGTAGATATTGATCCGCGAAGGCGTGAATTGCTGCCTAATGGATGAAAGCCGGTTCAATTTTCGGACCTGCTATTCCAGAGAGATTTTATGCGGCACATCTTCGAAAGTGCTCGCCTCGAAACTGCCCATGCTTCATCACGCACTTGCCCACTCTCGAAAAGCGTATAGCGGCTGGGTCGCTGTTTCGATAGTGCGCCCGCCGAAATCCCGCGAGTTGACCCCTGCGGCGCCGCCGCGGCGCTCTCACACGCAATATATTTCCTGCCTTTTCCCAGCTGAAGGCCCTTCAAGCAGAAATTTCCGGGTTTTGCCACAAGCATGGAAAATTCATTCCCGAACCGACTGCTGCCGGGCTCGTCCTGCATTGTTCTGGGCCGCGACGATCTGCTAGAACGCCCGCACGAAACACTTTGTCCAGAAGCGAAGCTTGAAGCGGGCGCAAAAAGGCTCGATGATTGACGCGGGAACTTCTGTTGCAAGGCACGAGAGAACGCTCACGGTCCATGATATCAGCGCTTACGCATCTGCAGCGGCTTGAAGCCGAGTCCATCCACATATTCCGCGAGGTCGCGGCCGCTTTCACCAAGCCGGTTATGCTCTATTCCGTCGGCAAGGATTCGTCGGTGCTGATGCATCTGGCGATGAAGGCGTTCTATCCGGCCAAGCCGCCATTCCCCTTTCTTCACGTCGACACCACCTGGAAATTTCGCGAGATGATCGCATTTCGCGATCAGATGGCGCAGAAGCTGGGGTTCGACCTTCTGGTTCATGTCAACGAAGACGGCGTGCGCGACAACATCAATCCGTTCGATCACGGTTCGAACACCCACACCCATGTGATGAAGACCGTGGCGTTGCGCCAGGCGCTCGACAAATACGGCTTCGATGCCGCCTTTGGCGGCGCCCGCCGCGACGAGGAAAAGTCGCGCGCCAAGGAGCGCATCTTCTCCTTCCGCAATGCCCAGCATGTGTGGGATCCGAAGAACCAGCGGCCCGAGATGTGGAAGATCTTCAACACTCGCATCGCGCAGGGTGAATCGATCCGCGTCTTCCCCTTGTCGAACTGGACCGAGCTCGACATCTGGCAGTACATTCTGCAGGAAGACATCCCGATCGTGCCGCTCTATTTCGCCAAGCAGCGGCCGGTTGTCGAACGCGATGGCATGTTGATCCTCAAGGACGATGATCGCATGAAGCTGCTGCCCGGCGAGGTCGTGGAGGACAGGTTGGTGCGGTTCCGCACGCTCGGCTGCTATCCGCTGACCGGCGCCATCGAATCCGACGCCGACACACTCGAGGCCATCGTCGGCGAGATGCTGACGGCACGCACATCCGAACGGCAGGGTCGCCTGATCGACCGCGATGAAGCCGGTTCGATGGAAAAGAAGAAGCGCGAGGGGTATTTCTGACCATGCGCCACATCATGGCGAAGAGCCTCGCTCCCACGGATGGCGTCCGCGATTATCTGGCCGCGCAGGAGAAGAAGTCGCTGCTGCGCTTCCTGACCTGCGGTTCGGTGGATGACGGCAAGTCGACGTTGATCGGACGCCTGCTGTCCGACACCAAGCAGATTTTCGAGGACCAGCTCGCCGCGCTCGAACGCGATTCGCGCAAGCACGGCACGACGGGCGACGACATCGACTTCGCGCTCTTGGTCGACGGCCTCGAGGCCGAGCGCGA
>NZ_JAPYKR010000023.1:0-41538 GCF_037179655.1 Mesorhizobium sp. Cs1299R1N1
AACACATTCTTGGCCAAATCGATACCAAATCTGATAGCTTGCATGACGGACGGTCTCCTCCGCTGGGTTTCAACACGACCAGTTTGGCACATTCGATGCCGCAAGGGGCCGTCCACCCATCATCCCATATCGCCGCCGCGAAACCCAAGTATGTTCAGAATCGTCACGATGCTTATAGGAAGGCGTCGCTAACGATGATTGAGTTTTTGGGGAAACAGATACAAGTCACAGAATGGTCCGGTAGAGCCGCACGTGCCCTTGATCTACGACACGCTGGACGATGATGTCGCAGAATATCTGAAAAACAATAAGCACCCTCCGGGCGTAAGGTGGCGTCGTCAGTTGACTGAAAACATCGGTGTTCGCGCGCTCGTATCGAGGTGCTACGAGGTGATCGGCATGTCGAAGACGTGCGTAAACATGCGTGAGCTTCGGGACAAAGTGGCGCAACACTACGGTAGACGAATGGTCCAGTTCTCGCTGCCGTTGCCCTATCCGCCGCCGCCCAACAAATAGGGCTATTTCTTCCAGCGGGTTTCCGCCGCCTTCTTAGCGATCTCAGCGCGCCGCTCCGGTGACATGTTGGCGGCGCGCTTCTTCCCGCCCTTAGCCCCTAGAGCCTTGGCGGCAGGATCTTTGCCGTCATCAATGACGGTATCGTCTTCCTCGCCAGTCGCAATGCGCATGACGCGGACGGCATTGCCGATTACATCGGCGGGGCGCTTTTGGCCTTCAGGTCCGGTTGGCATTGTCGCTCTCCTGCCAATCCGCAAGCCCATTGGTCGTAATCCGCTGAATGCGGTTTAGGGTCTTAGCGATAGACTTTGCGGCGTAGGGGCGATTCTCGGAAGATTCCAGGACGCGCAGATAGCTCCTTTGCGCGGCAATCGCCCTACGCCAAATCTCTTCAGACTGATACTTGCCCGGCATGACGGCGACCCTTTGCTTTGCGCTAAGCATATAGGCGCTTTCGCCTACGCCATCAAACGGGATATGAGGGATGGCAAATTTCAAACTGACCCACTACCCGTCGCAGCACTAGCTAGAGAGCCGGCACGGGGCCGGCATCTCCACGCCCGGATACCCCTGCTCACATTGATGCGCGGCGTGCGGGCTCGGCTTGGTGGAGATAGCCCGTGAACGTGTCAGGGGAAGACGGCTTCGATAGCTGGGTCACCATGCGGCCAACCTCGCCACGATGATAGCCACCGTGGGTTATGACGTGCGCGAGCATCTCTTCGCGCGACATTTGTCCCGAGGCGCCGTCAGTAAAGCTGAAGTTGATCGTCTCCGCCAGTTCTTCCGGTTCCACCTGTTCGACATAGCGGAGGTACCAGCGGTCGGTTTCGGTGATCGCCTCGGACAATTCGGCGAGCTTCGGCGTGCTGCTGGTGCCCGTGTCCCGATAGCCGTGCGTCCTCTTCTGGATGTTCGACATAAAGATCCTGTCGACGACATGCGCGTGATTGACGGTTTCAAGGATCGCGACGAGTTGCTCGTCGGTCACGTCGTTTTCGACCTCGGCCAAAAGAGCGAGGAGTTCATCATCGGCCCAGGATTTGTAGCCGAACAGGGATAGAAGCAGTGTCTTGCTGCTCATAATTGCCTCTCATTGACTTGCTTGTCGCGCTTCTTGAATAAATGTGAGCGGACATTCGCATTTTGGTGAAAAAGCCTGAGCATGGCTACTCGCGTTCCCTTACGGCATAAAAGTGTGCGCAAAGCACCACGGCAGCGGCGTTCCCGCGCGACAGTGGATACCATCGTCGAGGCCGCGGCTCGCGTTCTGGCGCGGCGCGGCTGGGCGCATTTCACCACCAATGAGACGGCTTCGGCCGCCGGTGTCAGCGTCGGCTCGCTCTATCAGTATTTCCCCAACAAGCTGGCGCTGGCGGAGGAGATCCGCAAACGCCATCTCGATGCTGTGCTCGCCGCCATATCCAGTTCAGATGAGCGCGACGGAGCGGGCATGCTCGAGCAGCGCGTGGCGAAGCTGATCGACGGGGTCGTCGCTGCTCACAGTGTCGATCAGCAGCTACACCGCGTCCTGCTCGACGAAGTGCCACTTGCCGCCCGCTCGACGCAGGATCAGTTCGAAGCGGAATATCTGCGCCGCTACCAGGCCGTGATTGCATCCGCCTCAGGCAAGCCCGATCCCGAGCGCGATGACATTGCCGGGCGCGTGCTGTCGGGCGCGGTCGAAGGGGTCGTGCATGCCGCGGCGCGACATGGCGAACTTGATTCGCCGGCATTGCGAGCGGAGCTCATAGACTTGGTCTGCGGATACCTGCGCCGCCGAACCGCGAGTTGATCGGCGCGGCATCGGCGTCGTGCGGGCGCATCGGAAGGCTTCTTGACCGCTGCAGTTTTGGGGCAGAGACTCAGCGCTCAATAGGCGCTCAATAGGCTTGGAGCCAACAAGGCGTGCCGGCTGAGGAGGACTGTCATGGCTATTTCACGCAAGGAAGAAGCGCGCGCGCTGAGCACCGACGAACACGAGATGGTGGAGAAGTCGCACCATCCGGCGGTGCAGGAGCTTTCCGACTCCGACCTTTCCGGCCTGGTCAAGCTGTTGCGGGAGCGGCGTGACAAGGCGCAGACCGAAGCGCATCGGCGTCGGCGCGAAATCCGCGGCAAGGGAGCGCCGAAAGGGGCCGCACCATCAAAGGCCGATGGCGGTTCACAAGTGAAGCTCGCTGTGCTGGCCATGGCGATGCGGCGGTTGAACGGCGAGGCCGAACGGCGCCGGCAACTGGCGGCCCGCATTTCGCTGGTCGACAACGCGCGCAAGGCGCTGGCCTTGAAGCAGAAAGCCCCGGACGGTCCCGCGCACAATTCGCGCACGGCGCACAAGGGCATGCGGGCGGTGACCAACCAGAAGGTTCCAAGTCTTGTTCGACCGGCGGAACTCGGCCGGCAGCGCAAGGCGGCCAAGGTGGCGCAGGCGAAACGCGACGCACGTTGAGGGGCTGCGGATAGAGGCCGCCAGCCGCTGCTCTACTGCGCAGGGCGAAGCTGCTCCTGGGCGTCCTGCACAAGCGTCTGCAGCATGGGGCGGGTCGGGGCGAAGAAGGTCGTGCCGGTGTGCGGCGTCGAGACGTCGAGCAGCCGGTCGTAGGCGCCCGGCGGCTCGCCGACATACATGCGTTGCAGCATTTTCTCGGTGACCCAGAGATACCTGCTGTAGCCGATGAAGTAGGTTCCGAACTCGTTCTGCCCGGGCCTGCCGAACGGCATGTTGTCGCGCAATATGTCGTATTCGTTGCCGTCGGCATCCTCGATGGTGGCCAGCGACTTGTGCGATTTGCGGGGCGCGTCGTCATCGTCGATTTCGATGTTGTCGATCTTGGTGCGGCCGATGATCGCCTCCTGCTCGGAAGTCGGAATGCGCGCCCAGGCCTGCATATCGTGCAGATATTTCTGGACCACGACATAGCTGCCACCGGCGAAGTCGGCATCCTCGTCACCGACCCGCGCCGAGGCGGGCAGATCGAGGCCGGCCGGGTTGGCGGTGCCGTCGACAAAACCGAGCAGGTCGCGGGCATCGAAATAACGAAAGCCCGTCACTTCGTCGACGACGGTCACGCCGGGACCAAGCCTGTCGAGCAGGATACGTTCGAATTCGAAGCACATGTCGGGCCGCTCGGCGCGGATGTGAAAGAGCACGTCGCCCGATGTCGTTGGCGCCGAATGGACCGCGCCCTTGATCGGTGCGAACGGCTTCAGCTCCAGCGGCCGCCGGCCGGGGCTGAGCCGGTCCCAGAGATCGCTGCCGATGCCGGCGATGCACGACAGGCGCCCGCCAAGATCGCGGAATCCGACAGTCTTGACCAGGTCGTCGAGCTCGCCGAGCACGGAGCAAACCCTGGCCAAGGCCGGCTGTTCGCCGGCGACGGTGACGACAAGGAAAATCGCCGACTGCGATAGCGGGGCATCGATACTCTGTGCATCGATCGGCACGCGATCCCAGTTCTTGCCCGACATCCGAGAATCTCCGCTTTTTCCAGAATTTGTTTCAGATCGTCCGACGTGACGCAACACAGGATGAATTGCCTCTTTATCGACACGCGGATGCGGGTAGAGTGCGGCAGAATTTCAATCAACCTGTTCGGAGCGGATGCTCGCACGCCTGTTCGTGATCTTCGGTGGCCTGTTCGTGCTGGTGCTGCTTGCGGCGCTGGTGGTGCCGTACTTCGTCGACTGGACCGGCTACCGCGCCGAGTTCGAGCGCGAGGCAAGCGCCATCCTCGGCCGCAAGGTCACCGTGCAGGGCGATGCCACGGCAAGGCTGTTGCCGTTCCCCTCGGTGACCTTCTCGAATGTTGCCGTCGCCGGTGGCCCGAACGGCCAGCCGGCCATGACCGTCGAGACGTTTTCGATGGATGCGGAGCTGGCGCCATTCCTGCGCGGCGAGGTGCTGATCTTCGACATGCGGCTGGTGCGGCCGAAGGCGACCATAGACATCGCGGCCAATGGTACCGTCGACTGGGCGATGCGCCCGTCCTCGCCCTTCGACCCCGGCCAGATCTCGATCGAGAAGCTGACGGTGACGGAAGGGCAGGTCGAACTGCGCCATGCCGCAGGCGGCCGCAGCCACATCTTTTCCGAGATCAACTCGACCATTTCGGCCAAGTCGCTGGCCGGCCCTTGGCGCATGGACGGCACGTTGCGGCTGGACGGGTTGCGGACGACGGTCGCGGCGTCGACCGGCAAGGCCGAACCCTCCGGGCAGATGCGGTTACGGGTGAAGGCGGACCCCGATGCCTATCCGCTGGTCATCGAGACCGACGGCAATGCCGGCATCGTCAACGGCGCCGCCGTCTATTCCGGCCAGTTCAAGATTTCGGGTGCCGACAAGGATGGTGCTGGCAAGAATTCAGCCGAGCTGCGCGGCACGGATGGCGAGACGGTCAAGGTCAGCGCCGGCAAGCCCGATCCGGGATTCCGGCTGAACGGCAAGTTCTCACTCGACCACCAGAAGCTTGGCGTCGATGAATTCCGTTTCGAGACCGGTCCGCTCGAGAATCCCTACACCGCCGACGGCAAGGCCTCGGTCGATCTCGGCCAGAAACCGAGCTTCGCCATCGAAGCCAATGGCGCGCAGGTGCAGTTCGACGAGGCGGTGGGTGCGCCGGCCGGCGCGGGCCTGACGCTGGACCAGCGTATCGCCGGGCTCGAACAGGCGCTGCTCGATCTGCCGAAGCCGACCATTCCCGGCACGGTCGAGGTCAAGCTGCCGGCGGTGGTGGCCGGCGACACCACGGTGCGCGACGTTCATCTTTCCGCCGAGCCGGTCGGTGACGGCTGGTCGGTGAAATCGCTGGCCGCGACCTTGCCGGGCCGCACCAAGCTGGAAGCCGATGGCAAGGTCATGCTCAACGTGCAGGGCCATTTCGGCTTCACCGGCTCGTTGCTGCTGGCCGTGGCGCAACCTTCGGGTTTCGCCGCCTGGCTGTCGAAGGATGTCGACGAAGCGATCCGCCGTCTGCCTGCCGCCGGGTTCAAGGCCAAGGTCGATCTCTCGGAAAACCATCAATCCTTCAGCGATCTCGAATTGATCCTGGGCAAGGCGAAGTTTTCCGGCCGCATCGATTCCAGCCAGCCTGACGACGCAAAGCCCTCGGTGCTGATGCGGCTCGAGGGCGGTGACCTCGATGTCGACGGGCTGGCGGCCTTCGCCTCGATCTTCGTCAGCGACAAGGGCGCCAACCGTTTTGCCAGCAGCGATCTCGATTTCCAGATCAAGGCCGGCCCGGTCAGCGCCGGTGGCTTGACCGCCGACACGGTCGATACCGCGCTCAGGCTGCGCGACGGGCTGCTCGAAATCGACAGGCTTTCGGTCGGCGGACTGGCCGGTTCCTCGATCAGCGCCACGGGCCGGATCAAGGATTTTCCGGCGAGCCCGACCGGCAAGCTCGACGCCTCGGTGGTCGCGGTCGACCTGAAGCCGCTGATCGATGTCGCCGCGCAGCATTATCCTGACAGTGCCGTGCTGAAGGGGCTCGCGGGCCGTGCCGCCGCTTATCCCGACCTGTTCCAGGATGCGCGCATCGACCTCGTGGCCAGTGCGGCCGACAATGGCGATGGCACCACGGGCCTGGCGGTCAGCGGGCAGGGCAAGGCCGGCGGATCGGCGTTTTCGGCGTCGCTGTCGGGAAGGGGCGCGGTGGACAAGCTAGCCGACGCGCCGGTGACACTGACTTTCAATGCCAGGAACCCAGACGCAACCGCCTTGCTGGCGCTCTATGGCCTGCCGGCGCTGCCGCTCGGCATGCTGGGCGAAGCAAGCACCGATATCCAGGCCAAGGGCACGTTTGGCGGCGGCCTGGCGACGAGCTTCAGCCTTGCCGGCAACGACTTCAAGGCCGGCTTCGAGGGAACGGTCGCGGACACGCCGCAAGGTCCGACGGCCAAGGGCAAGGTCAATCTCGACGCCTCCGACATCGAACCTTGGCTGATGACGACGGGCATTGGCCTGCCCGGCATGGGCGCCGGCATGTCGACATCGCTGGCCGCGCAGGCCGATTACGGCAATGGCCTGCTGGTGCTCTCCGGGCTCAGCGGCGCCATCAACGAGGCGGCTGTGTCCGGCGACATCAACCTCGATGTCAAGCAGGGGATCGACGGCAAGGATGGCGTGCCGCATCTGGCTGGCGCGCTGGCGCTCGACGAACTCGACCTCGATCCGATGGCGGTGGCACTGTTTGGCGATTCCGCTTTTCTCGCGGACAAGAACGGCGCCGGCAAGAGTGACAATGCCGACAAGAGTGAGGCCGACAAGAGTGAGAAGGCCGGTGCATGGCCGTCCGCCCCGTTCAGCCAGAAGTCCAGCCTGCCGTTCACCGCCGATCTCGACCTGACCACGGCTTCGCTGGCCGCCGGCCCGTTGGCCACCGCCTATGACGCGGCCTTCTCGCTCAAGCTCGACCAGGAAGGCATTCGGGTGGCCGATCTCAAGGCCAAATTCCTCGGCGGGGCGCTCTCCGGCCTGTTCGAGTTGAAGAGCAATGAGGGCACCGGGCTTTTCACCGGACAGATGAAACTGGCGGGTGCCGACCTGGCTGATGTGTTGCCGAATGCGGGCATCGGCGGCAGCGGCGATTTCTCGACGACGCTGTCGACCAGCGGCAAGTCGGTCGACGCGATGATCGCCGCTCTGTCGGGATCCGGCACGGCGACGCTGAAGGGCTTGCAGATCGCCGGTGTCAATCCCGATGCGTTCGGCGCATTCCTCGCCAAGGCGGATGCGATCGGCCGCGATATCGACGCGGCCAAGACCGCTGGCTTCGCGCCTGACATCGCCGCCGACGGCAGCTTCGCCGCAAAGGACGCCGAGGTCGCCTTCACGATCGCCGGCGGCACGCTCAGGGCGCCGCCGATCAGCCTTGAAAATCCGGCGGCGACCTTGTCGGCCGACATTTCGGCCGACCTTAACGCCAGCACGGTTTCGGCCAAGGGCGCGATCACCTATCGGCCCGGCGACGAAGCGCTGGTCGGCTCCGAGCCGGTCGTGAATTTCATCGCCGAGGGGCCGTTCGGTGCCGTGAAACGGCAGTTCGACAGTGAGCCGCTGGCGCAGTTCCTGACCCAGCGCGCGCTGGAAAAAGAACAGCAACGCGTCGAGGCGATGCAGGCCGCGCTGCTTGAGAAACAGCGGCTGCGGCGCGAGGTGCGCTACTACGCGGCACTTCAGGATGCCCGCGACAAGGCCGCGGAAGAATTGCGCCAGCAGGAGGAAGCGGCGCGCCTGAAAGCAGAAGCCGACGCCAAGGCGAAAGCGGAAGCCGACGCTCAGGCCCAGGCTGAAGCGGATGCCAAGGCGAAGGCCGACGCGGAAGCAAAAGCCAAGGCGGACGCAGACGCGAAAGCCAAGGCCGATGCCGATGCGAAGGCGGCGGCGGAACAGCAGGCAGCGGACGAGGCGGCCAGGGCGCAGGCCGAGCAGGAGCGCCAGAAGGCGGAGGAGGCGCTGCGCATTGCCTCCCAGGAAAAAGCCAGGCTCGAAGCCGAGCGCAAGGCGGCGGAACAGGCGCCCAAGGCCGAGCGGGTGCCCGCCAACGACAATCCGCCTCCGGCCAAGCCGAAAGCCAATCCGTTCACGGTCGACAATCTGCTGAAGTCGCTGCAGTAGGCGGTAGGACTGGGCTTTCCGGTTGCTCGCCGTCGGGCAATCGTCTCAAAGAAGAAACGTTTCGGCGCCGTCAGCGACGTATCTGGCGTGGCGGAAGTCGCGGATGGTGGCAAGCTTGTCGCCCTGCCAACCCAGCAGGATGAAGTATGTCGGCGCTGCCGCAGGGTCGTTGGGATCGCGCACGAGGATCGCCGGACGGTCTTCGACAAAACCAGGCACGAAATGCCAATCCTGCACACGGGAATAATTGCCGAAATAGGTTGCCACCTCCTTGCGGCCGTTCAGCCTTGCCCTGGCCACCAGTTCCAGCCGCACTTCGTCGGCCAGCATATCCCGCACGGCGTCGAAATCGCGGGCGTTGAAGCGATCGACATAGGCGTCGAGCAACAGGCGCTCCGATGCACTCAGCCTGGGAACAGGACGATCGTCCTGTTCGTCGGCGATCTCACGCAACCGGCCTCGGCCACGGTGCAGCGCGGCCTTGATCGCGGGGATGCTGGTGTCGAGCATGATGCTGATCTCCTGCAGCGAATAGCCCAGGACGTCCATCATGATGACGCTGCTTCGTTGCGCGACGGGAAGGCGCATGAAACTGTGCAATCCGGCTGCCGCGGCCTGCCGGTCGGCGATGGAATTTGCCGGGTCGGCTAGCATGTCCGGCTCCTCGTCGGAGAAGGCCCTCTCGCGGGCGCGGCGGCGCAGGAAATCGAGCGCCGCATTGTGGGCGATGCGGAACAGCCAGCCTTCGGGATTGGCGATCGGGCCGGTATTGGGCAAGGCCTCGAATGCCTTGGCGAGCGCCTCCTGCAAGACGTCCTCGCCATCGACGACCGAGCCTGTCATGCGGGCGCAATAGCGGTGCAGCTTGGGGCGCAATTCGCCAAACAAGCGGTCGAAAGGCTCGCGGACTTCGCCTTGACTGTTCATGCACCGGCCGTTCTTGACGTGGTTCTATTCAGGCTGCTCGTCCAGCATCCGATAATGGCCCACCACTGTCATCACGTCACGATGCGGCGGTTCGATGCAGCGATCCCTGATGCCATTTTGGAAGGCTTCGAAAGCGGCAAGCCCGGGGATGATGTCGGCATGCTCGTCGGTTTCGATCTCGACGAGATGGACGAAAGTGCCGTCGCCGGAGCGCCAGGTCATGTAGCGAACGCCTTCCGGCGATTTGCCGCGCAGTTCCTCGAACACGGCCTTGACCAGGCGCTCGTTCTCGTCGGCCCGGTCCGGCTTCGTCTTGTAGCGTATCAAATGGTGTTTCATCGCGTCGGCTCCTTGGCTGTCACCTGTCCAAGACGCCGCGGCCCGGCCAAAGGATTCGGATTCGAAAAAATAGTTCGGTATCGGCCCGCACGGACGCCGGGCGTCAGTCTTGGCCCCCATCGAGCAGGCGCCGCAGCATGGGTTCTATGCGCGAGAGCTCGTCGAGATGCGCGGCAGACAACTCGGCCAGGCAATCGTCGGCGCGCTCGGTCAGCCGCAGCAGTACGCGGCGATGATCGTCCTTGTCCTGATCTCGTGCGACCAGTCCTGCCTCGCCGAGGCGGTTGACCAGTTCGACGGCACTGTGGTGGCGGATGCGCAGGCGTTCCGCCAGGTCGCCCACCGTCACCGGCCCGCCGCCCGGATATCCCTTGATCGCCAGCAGCGCCTGGTGCTGGCGCGGGGTCAGGCCAGCCTCCTCGGCCTGCACCTGGCTGAATTCGAGGAAGCGGCGGATCAGGTAGCGGAATTCGGACAGCCGCTCGTAGTCGGATTGCCTGATGGCGGGGCGTGGTGTCTTGGGCGGCTGCGTCATATCGGAGATGTCTTCGTTTTCCGGTGAAAGCTCAAACGAAATTTCGGCGGAATGAGCTTGAACAGATATATCGTGTTACGATACATAGCCGACCGACACCGGCTGGCCACTTCGACCGTGCCGCAAAAATCAGACACGGCCGCCGCCAGGAAGCAAAGCCACCATGAAGACCCACCACACTAATCCCGGTCATCTCAGGGATTTCACCACGGATGCCAGAGTGCTGCTCGTCGCCGCGATAGCGGTAGTGGTGGCGACCGCCGGGCTGTTTGCCGGCATCGTGCTTCTGAAGCTGATCCGGCTGGCCACCAACATCGCCTATTTCGGTCAGTTCTCGCTTGCCGAGCTGAAGCTGCAGGATACGCCGCTCGGGCTTGCCGCCGTCATCGTTCCGGTCATCGGCGCGCTGATCATCGGCCTGATGGCGCGCTATGGCAGCGAGAAGATCCGCGGCCACGGCATTCCCGAGGCGATCGAGGCGATCCTGCTCGGGCGCTCCAGACTGGACGCGAAGGTGGCAATCCTAAAGCCGCTGTCGTCGGCGATCTCGATCGGCTCCGGCGGGCCGTTCGGCGCCGAGGGACCGATCATCATGACCGGCGGCGCCATCGGCTCGCTGATCGCGCAGATGCTGCCGGTCTCAGACAATGAGCGCAAGACGCTGCTGGTGGCGGGAGCGGCGGCCGGCATGACCACCGTGTTCGGCACGCCGATCGCGGCCATCATGCTGGCGGTGGAACTGCTTTTGTTCGAATGGACGCCGCGCAGCTTCATTCCCGTGGCGGTGGCGGCCATCGTGGCGGAGGTGGAGCGCACGATGCTGCATATGCCGGGGCCGATCTTTCCGTTCCAGGGCGGCATGGCGGTCTCCTTCCTCGGCCTTGGCGGCTGGGTGCTGGTCGGCATCTGCGCCGGTCTGTTGTCCGGACTGCTGACGCAGATGGTCTATGCGTGCGAGGACGGCTTCCAGAAGCTGCCCATCCACTGGATGTGGTGGCCGATGCTCGGCGGCCTGGTGGTCGGCATAGGCGGATTGATCGACCCACGGGCGCTCGGCGTGGGGTATGACAACATCGCCGACATGCTGGACGGCCGCACGATCGCGACCGCGGCGCTCCTGCTGCTGGTGGTCAAGGCCGTGATCTGGTCGGTGGCGCTCGGTTCGGGAACCTCGGGCGGCGTGCTGGCGCCGCTGTTGATCATGGGTGGCGCAATGGGCGCGGTGCTTGCCGGGATCCTGCCGGCGGCGGACCCGGGCTTCTGGGCGCTGCTGGCCATGGCCGCCACCATGGGCGGCACTATGCGTGCGCCGCTGACAGCCACTTTCTTCGCCGTCGAGCTGACCGGCAACACGCATGTGCTGGTGCCACTGATCGCGGCCTGTGCGGCGGCGCATGCCGTTACCGTGCTCCTGATGAAGCGTTCGATCCTGACCGAGAAGATCGCCAGGCGAGGGCACCACCTCGTGCGCGAATATCGCGTCGATCCATTCGCGCTCACCAGGGTGCGCGAGGTGATGACATCGGAAGTCGAGAGCGTGCCGGCGACGATGACGCTGCATGGCGCGGCCGCCTTCCTGACCGCGCCGGAAACCCGGCATCCGAGTTTTCCCGTGGTCGATGAAAACAGGCAGGTGCTCGGCCTCATCGATCCGCCGGCGATCCTGCGCTGGCGCCGTGCCGGCAAGCACCGGACGACGATGTTGGGGGAGTTGCTGGCCGGAAGCAAGGTGACGCTGGCCTATCCCGACGAATATCTGGAAGGCCTGTCGGACAAGCTGCTGATGGCCAACGTCTCGCATCTGCCGGTCGTGGCGCGTGAGGATGGAAGGCTGGTCGGCTATGTCGGCTGGAAGGATCTGATGCGCGTGCGCTCGCGCAAGCAGGCCGAGGAGCGTGAGCGCTCGACCTTGCTCGGCTTCGGACGCGGGAAAAAGGCGGACGCGGCCGAAAGTGCCTAGTTCAGGCGTTCGTCCCGCGCTTCGCCCACTCCAGGACATAGAGCCTCAGCGCCGAGGACAGGTTGGCATCGCGCGGCCGGGTCTCGTCAATTTCGGCGACAAGGGCGGCGAGCGTCAGCTTTCTCGCCGCCGCGATGGCGACGAGATCGTCATAGAAGGGCTTTTCGAGGGAATAGCTGGTGCGATGGCCGCGAATGGTCACCGAGCGCTTTTCGACGGCGCTCATTGACCGTCAGATTGGTTGGAATCGTCAGCTTGGCCGGGATCGTCCGGTTCGCCGGGCTTTTCGCGATGATGACCAGCAACGAACCTTTCGCTCTTGTCGGCGATCAGGCGGTCGCGTTGCTTTTCGGCCTTGGTGCGGCCGTGCAAGGCGCGATTCTGACTGGCCGTTTGTTCCTTGTCGGCCCGCGCCTTCTGTTTGCGGAGCTGACGAAGGTTGACGATGTCGGCCATGGACCGCGAGCTTATTTTTTGCGGAAGGCGTCGAGCGAGACCACTTCTGCGCCCTTGGTGCCGGCATCGGCGGCCGCGGGCTTCTTCTCCGCTTCGGCGGCGGCCTTCTTCTCGGCCTTCGGCTTCTTCTCGGAGACGATGGTCAGCGGCTCGGGGGCCGGTGCTGCCGGTTCCTCGTCGGGCTGCGCCTCGGTCTTGACGTCGAATTCTAGTTCGAAATTGACCGAGGGATCGTAGAAGCCGCGCACGGCCGAGAACGGGATCTCGAGTTTCTCCGGCACGTCGGAGAAAGAGAGACCGACCTCGAAGCCGGTGTCGGTCACCTTCAGGTCCCAATACTGGAACTGGATGACGATGGTCATCTGCTCGGGATAGCGCTCGCGCAGGCGCGACGAGACGCGCACGCCGGGCGCGCCGGTCAGGAAGGTGATGAAGAAATGATGGTTGCCGGGAAGGCCGGTGCGCGCGACCTCGGCCAGGACCTTGCGCATGACGCCGCGCAACGCCTCCTGGGCCAGAATGTCGTAGCGGATGTGGTCGTCGGCCATGAGTTGGGTCGGGTTCCGTTGAATCGTCCGCATAGCTGTAATCAAGCTTGGGCGCGGCGTAAACCTGATATAGACCGCCGCCGCGCCGAAGCGAGACTATTGCCACCGATTTGAACGGCAAGGCGGCTTCGCCGCAACCGCAAATGTTATGCGTTAGCCAGCGCAGTGTGCTTTTTCGCGCCGGCCGGGGAAGGGCGCTTGCCGAAAGCGCGCAGGAAGGTGCGCACGCCGTTCGTTGCCGATTGCACCACCTCGTCCGCGCGCGGCGTGCCGCCAAGCATGAAGGTGGTCTGCAATTCGGCATTGACGAGGCCGAGGAACTGGCGTGCCGCGACGTCGGGATCGTCGATCGTGAGGTGGCCGCCATAGGCGAGGCGTGCGAAGCGGGCGGCGATTGCCGGCCATGTCCGGCCCGGGCCCTGTTCACGCCACTCGGCAAAGAGCTCGGGATAGCGCTCGCCTTCGGTCTGGATCAGCTTGCGCAGGAATTTTCCGTCGCGGTTGCAGATGCAATTCTGGTTCAGGCGCACGGCAAAACCGATCAGGTCCGCTTCGAGATCCCCGGGCTGATCGGGGAAGGTGGCAATGGTGGCGAAGATGCCGGCGTTGCAGCGCTCGGTCAGATCGCGCACGACGGCGATGAACAGCTTCTCCTTATCGCCATGGTGGTTGTAGACGGTCTGGCGTGACACGCCCGCCTCAATCGCGATCAGGTCGATGTTGGCACCGGCGAAGCCTTCTCGGCAGAACACGCCGGCGGCGGCGTCGACGATCGACAGGCGCTTGGCCTCGTGGCCGCGTGGCGGGAAAGTGTCAGGAGAAACGCCCGGTCTCATGAAAATCTATATAGAGGTGATTGACGATTTAGACAAGGCTGTCTAAATTTGTGGACACGACATAAGGGGATTTCACTCCAGAGGGACGAATAAATTCGCTCCAGGAGTCGGAATCCCACGGGATGGAACGTCCTGGGGTAGACGTCGCCTGGCGGCGATAACCAGATTCGAAAGAAGCCAATATCATGAGTCCCAAATTCCTCCGCATCGCGGTCGTGCTCGGCCTGTTGTCCGCCATCGGCCCGTTCGCCATCGACATGTATCTGCCCGCGCTGCCGTCGATCGGCACCGATCTGCATGCCGGCACCGCCGCCGTGCAGATGAGCCTTTTGATCTTCTTCCTGTCGATGGGCTTCGGCCAGATCGTCGTTGGGCCGATCTCCGACATGGTCGGCCGCAAGCTGCCGCTCTATGGCGGCCTGGCGCTGTTCATGGTCGGCGGCATCGGATCGGCAATGGCGCCGACCATCGAGTGGTTGATCGCCTTCCGCTTCCTGCAAGGTCTTGGCGCCAGCGCCGGCATGGCCATTCCGCGCGCCATCGTGCGCGACCTGCACACCGGCAATGAGGCCGCCAAGCTGATGTCGCTGCTGATGCTGGTGTTTTCGGTGTCGCCGATCCTGGCGCCGCTGACCGGCAGCCAGATCATCGAGAATTTCGGCTGGCGCGCCGTATTCTGGACGGTGACCGGCGCGGCCGTGCTCGCCACCATTCTCCTGGCCACCTCGCTGAAAGAGACGCGGCCGGCGGAAGAACGGGTCGGGTCCTCCTTCGGAACCGCGCTCGCCGGCTACCGCTTCCTGATGGGCGACCGTAATTTCCTCGGCCTGGTGGCGATCGCCGGCTTCGGCATTGCGAGCTTCTTCGTCTACCTCTCGAGCTCGTCCTTCATCCTGATCGACCATTATGGGCTGTCGCCTTCGGTCTACAGCGTGTTCTTCTCGATCAATGCGGTTGCCTTCATCGGCATGTCGCAACTGACCGGCCTGCTTTCCGAACGTTTCGGGCTGAAGCGCGTGGTGTGGGTGGCGGTGACCGGCTACGCCACGACGATGGTTTTGCTGTTCGCCATCATGGCGACGGGCGTCGACCGGCTCGATGTGATGGCGGCCCTGCTGTTCGTCGGCTACGGCTTCCTCGGCCTGGTTATCCCGACCACATCGGTGCTGGCGATGGAAGAGCATGGCGAGATCGCCGGCACGGCGTCGGCACTGATGGGCACGCTGCACTTTGCCATCGGCGCGCTTGCCATGGGCGTTGCCGGCGTGTTCTTCGACGGCACGCCGTTTCCGATGGTCGCCGGCATCACGCTCTGCGCGGTGATATCGTTCGCGCTGGCGAAGGTCACGCTTGGCCGCTCGCGGGAAGCCGTCGAAGCGCCGGCGGAATAGGCAACCCTCGATGAAACAGGAAAGGCCGGGTCGATCCCGGCCTTTTTTGTGCCGGAGGCATTGCGGACGACACAAGCTGCAGTCGTTTATCCCGGCGCAAAACCGGCGTTTGCCTGGGGTTCACGACTGCTCTCTGGCGCTCAGCTGAGTTCCTGGGCGAGTCCGATGAGAAGCCCTTCGGGCCCACGGATGTAGCAGAGCCGATACACATTCTTGTACCGGACCACTTCACCCACGAGCTGCGCGCCGCGCGCGCGGAGCCGTTCAAGCGTGTCGTCGATGTCGTCCACGGTGAACATGACGCGGAGGTAGCCCAGGGCATTGACCGGGGCGTTCCGGTGATCCGCGACGACAGGCGGCGTGAGAAAGCGGGAAAGCTCCAGCCGGCTGTGGCCATCTGGCGTGCGCATCATGGCAATCTCGACGTGCTGATCGCCCAGTCCGGTGACACGCCCGGCCCATTCTCCTTCGATCGTCGCCCGCCCTTCGAGCTCGAGGCCGAGTTCGCGAAAGAAATCGATCGTCACTCCGAGGTCTTCGACGACGATTCCTACATTGTCCATCCGCTTGAGCGCCATGTTTTCGATCTCCAAGATGTCGGTTCAATCTACAAGGCTTCGCCGGGTTCCAACAACACGCATGAAAGGCCGGGCCGGTGGTCCGGCCGCTTTATGCTCGCGATGCCAGCGACAATCCAGCAGCGTCGAGGAGGAAGCGCACGCGCTCCTCGACTGGCGCAAGCGGCAAGGTCACCAATTCGTAGCCAAGTTCGGCACAGACGCCGGCCACTGATTGGCAGGTGCGCTCGGCCTCGTCGAGCGTTTGCCTGCGCTCTTCCTCGTAGGTGAAGACGCGAAGTTTCGTCGGCGGGAGCCGTTGTGCGTGACGCAAATTGAAGGGGGGAGAAGTGGAGGTTTCCACGGAAAACGCCATTTCTGCTTGTTTCTCAAGCGGATGCGTTTTCCAGCGAATGCCCGGAAAAGCAGGAACATGGCCAGAACAACGGGGCCAATTGTAAAACGGATTCCGCCACTTTTCAGGCCGGCCGCTGGCTTGTCGACCAAGTAGACGCGCCTCGCCCGATCATCCCCGCTCTACGTCGAGAGTTCGACCTTTCGCTTAAGCAGGCTTGCTACGCTTGCCGCCTCGCGAACGAGATGCGCAGGGCTGCGGCATGAACGGGCCACGTGATCTTCGCCGAGGCGCAAAGCCGTTTGAGCGGCCGGCGAGCCTCACCGAGATAGTCGGCACCCGATCGCACTTCATCATCGCATGCACCAAGGCCGGGGGCTGGACCATCAATGTCCACCGTCGCGGCGAACCTGTCGAAACCCTCATCTGCCAATCCCCAGGCGAATTGAACCGTCATCGGCTTGCTCTCTCCGAGGCAGGACTAATCGGTCATTTCCGGGAGGCGCTTTGAACTAGGGCGAACTGCCCACACCACATAGCCCAGCCCGTCTGTCGGGACTCGTGCTCCGGGGTTAGCCAGATCTACCGGGGGAACGCGAAGGCCAGACCACCACGAACCGGCAGCCGGCCCGACGCGCGGACCTCCGGCGCTGCACGTGATGAACACACACACCAATGACCCTGCCACGCCACTTAAGTGATGCAGGAGCCCGCCTCGAAGTCGCCGGAATGGCTCGATGTGGGTGCCGCTAGATGAGGCTCCAGTAGGATGTACCGCTAACCGCATTCGCTCCCCGATTGATCGAAAGTCACCCAAGGGGAAATCTGGAAATTCCGGTGTGTCTAAGCCTGGGCTCGTCCGAATTGGCAGAGCAGCTAAGACAACACTTCGCTTCCCGCAAGGGGGGCGAGGTGTGCCGTCACCCAGGCTGAACCGATTGGCAGGGACCGAGAGGACACAAGGAAAGCGAGAAAGCAGGAGCGAAAAAAAGGGCGCCGATACAGCCCAGCGACGTTGAAGGTTGAGCACTACATAGGACTGCGTTCCTATAAGCATTGACTTATTGGTTTGCTTTCGATAGTAGGATATTAATCCTAACTAGGCGGCGGCAGTGGATGGCATCATTCCTCGATGACCTGAAAGACGACGTATCGGCAGCGCTCACCGGCACGCTGCGCAGCGCCACCTATTGGCAGAACGCCATCACCGGATACGACGATTACAACCAGCCGGTTTTCAGTTGGACCGCCAACGCCTGCGAAGGCATCCGAGGCAGCTACGATCCTGCCACGGCCGGCCTGGCTGGCATTCCTCGCGATCACGCCAGCATCGAACTCCTAGCCTCCTCGCTGGCAGTAGAGCCCGATGAAACGGGCATCATCGAGATCGAAGGCCGCTTCTGGCAAATCTTCCATGTCGACGTAGACCCGGCGACCGCGTGGTGGACGTGCGAATGCGCCGTGACCACGGACCCGAGCCCATGAAGGCGGCTCCGGTTCCAATGCCCAAAAAACGCTCACGAGCCCAGACCGGCTCCGGAATGTTTCTTTCTCATTCCCGGAAAAAATCCGAGGAAAAAGCTGCGGCCGATATCGCGATTGCCTTTGTCGAAAGCCTCAAAATTCCCGAGGGGCCGAAGGCGGGAAAACCGCTTCGCCTCGCTGATTTTCAGAAGAAATTCATTCGGGGCGCTCTCGACCCCGAGAACATGGTGGCGGTGCTATCCATCGGGCGCGGGAATTCGAAAACGGCCACCTCCAGCTCGCTGGCGCTCGGCGCCGTCATGGGCGAGTGGGATTCGCAGCCGAAACGCGAAATCCTCTTTGCCGCGCGCAACCGCGACCAGGCCAAGACCGCTTTCAACTTCCTCGTCGGTTTCATCGAAAGCCTGCCGAAGGCCAAGCGCGAACTATTCACCATCCGGCGCGGCTCCCGCCTTGAGGTGGAATACGAAGGCAATGGCGGCGGTCTCGCTCGATGCATTGCAGCCGATGGTCGTTCCATCCTGGGCGGCGCTCCTACGCTGGCAATCCTCGACGAGCGCGCGGCCTGGGAACGGGAAAAGGGCGATCTGCTCGAAAACGCCATCCTCTCCGGCCTGGGCAAGCGCAACGGCAAGGCGCTGATCATCTCGACGAGCGCACCCGACGACGCCAACACCTTCAGCCGCTGGCTCGATGAACCGCCTCCCGGAACCTATGTGCAGGAACACCGCCCGGCGTTCGGCCTTCCTGCCGATGATGCGGAAAGCCTGCTGGTCGCCAATCCCGGCGCCGTCGAGGGCATCGGCGCCTCCGTCGAGTGGTTGCAGGCGCAAGCCCGGCGAGCAATCGCGCGAGGCGGCTCGGCGCTATCTTCCTTCCGCAATTTGAACCGCAACGAGCGCGTGGCATCAGAGGACCGTTCCGTCCTGGTCACTGTCGACGAGTGGTTGGCATCCGAAGTCGGCGAACTGCCGGCGCGCTCCGGTCCCTGCATCCTTGGCGTGGATCTCGGCGGCTCCCGTTCCATGTCGGCGGCGGCGCTCTACTGGCCTGAAACTGGCCGACTGGAGGCGGTGGGCACATTCCCGGCCGTTCCTTCCCTTGCCGATCGCGGCGCGTCGGATGGCGTCTCCGGCCGCTATGTCGAGATGCAGGAGCGCGGCGAACTGATCACCATGGGAGACAACACCGTCCCGCCTGGTCCCTGGCTTGCCGAAGTGGTGAAGCGGGCAGGCGGCGCGGCGATCTCCTGCATCGTCGGCGATCGGTTCCGCCATGCCGAGTTTGTCGAGGCCATGGCGAAGGCAAATCTTCGCGTCCCGTTCATCTGGCGCGGCTTCGGCTGGAAGGACGGCTCGGAAGACATCGAGCGTTTCCGCCGCGCTCTGTTCGACGGCCAAGTGAAGACGCTCCCGAGCCTCTTGCTGCGCTCGGCCTTCGCCGACGCCATCACGCTCGTCGATCCTGCCGGCAACCACAAGCTCGCCAAGGCCCGATCACTCGGCCGCATCGATGCCGCCGCCGCAGCGGTGCTTGCCATCTCCGAAGGCGCCCGCCGCGCTGCCCGTCCCGCGAAACAAGCGAGGGCCGCGACATGGGCATGAAGCACGGCCGCGCCGGCTATTCCGTCTACCGCTCGCAGCAATGGCAGGCGCTGCGACTCGCAGCCAAGCGCCGCGACGGATTCAAATGCACGTCCTGCGGCGGTCGCGGACGGCTGGAAGTTCACCACGAAACCCCGGTGCGGCAGGCGCCGGAACTCGCTTTCGACCTGGGCAACCTGAAATGTCTCTGCCCGCCCTGCCACAGCAAACAAACCAATGCCGAACGCGGCATTCAACCGAACCCCGCGCGCGATGCGTGGAAATCCCTCCTAAGACAAGGAACTTTTTTGACATGCTAACATCCGTAACCATTCAGCGCCGGCAGAGCGAAATTCGCCAGTCGCTGGCCGAGCTGGTCGGCAAGGACAAGCCGACCGAAGATGAAGCCCGCAAGATGGGCGAACTCGACACCGAGTATCGTGGCAACGAGACCAGATATCGCGCGGCGCTCGTCGCCGAAGATACCGAACGGCGCGAAGCCGGCGCAGACCTCGAAACCCGTGGCGACAAAGAATACGCCGCCATGATCGGCCGTTTCGAAATGCGCCAGGTTGCACTGCTGCTCGATGAGGGCAAGGCCCTGTCCGGTCCTACCGCCGAAGTGGTGCAGGAAATCCGAGCCAAGGGCGGCTATCGAGGCGTTCCCGTGCCGTGGCAGGCGTTGGAACTCCGCTCCGGCGAGACCATCGCCAGCGGCACCCCGAACCCGCTACAGACTCGTCCGATCATCGACCGCCTGTTCCCGGATAGCGTGGCCGGCCGCATGGGCGCCGAAATGATCAACATCGACGCCGGCCTTGCAGAATGGCCAGTTGTGACATCGAGCGTTGCGGCAGGCTGGGCAGCGACGGAAACCGGCGCTGTTGCCGGTCCTACCGTCTTCGCCACGACCGATAAGCAGTTGGCGCCGAGCAACACCCTCGGCATCCAAATGAAAATCACGCGCAAAGCGCTGAAACAGTCGGGCGATGCGCTGGAACAGGCCGTTCGCCGCGACATGAACGGCGCCATCCAGATGAAGCTCGATTCCGCAGTGTTTCAAGGAGCAGGCTCCGGCGGCGAGCCTTTGGGCGTCGTCACCGGCTACAGCACCTACGGGATCACCGCGACCGCCGTCAACGCGGCGGCTTCCTGGTCGGCTTTCCGCAACGCCGTTATCCGGTTCATGGGTAATTACGCGGTGACCTCACCCGGCCAGGCGAAACTCCTGATCACGCCGGCACTGTGGGGCAAGCTCGACGGCGCGCTGATCACCAACACCGCCGTTTCGGAATGGGATCGGCTGCTCGCCAACATTCCGGCCGGCAACATCGCTATCAGCGCCAATGCGCTTCCGACAACGGGCAACTCGCCCGACGAGGTGGTCGCCATCCTCATGACCTCTGCCGGCGGTGTGGCTCCGATCTTCGTCGGCACTTGGGGCGCCATTGACCTGATCCGCGATCCGTACTCCGACGCGGCATCTGGCGGCCTTCGCTTGACCGGATTGGTCACCGCTGACGTGACGGTTGCCCGTCCTGCACAGCTCGAACTGCTGACGGACATCCAGTAAATGGAGCGCCGGGCAGGAATTGAATTGCGGGCAATTGGCCGGAAGTTGGCGGGTTATGCCGCCGTCTTCGGCCAGGACACGCGCATTGCTGATTTCACGGAAATCATCTTGCCCGGCGCTTTCACCGATACACTGCGGCAGGGGCGGGATATCCTCGCCCTTGCCGACCACGACCAGCGCGCCGTTCTAGCAAGGACGCGAAGCGGAACGCTCCGGCTCTCCGAGGATAGCCGAGGCCTTGCCTTCGAACTCGATGTTCCTGACACCAGCGCCGGGCGCGATATCCTGGCGCTCGCCGAGCGTGGCGACATCGGCGGCGCTTCCTTCGGCTTCACCATCGGCAAGGATGGCGAACGCTGGCAGGGCGACCGTCGCCAACTCTCCAACATTGTCCTTCACGAAATCAGCGTTGTGCAGTCCTGGCCCGCCTATGGCGGAACCGAAGTCCATGCGCGAAATCGCCCGACCCGAGAGGCGCCGGACGCCGGTCTGAAACGCGTCCTGGCGCGGTGGAGGGCTTGATGACCGCGACCACCATCAAGCAGACCGAAGGTGCGCCGTCGAGCTATCCCCTGGCCCCTACCGGCCTGACAGCCGCGGCCGAGGCGCTTGCACCGGAGATGCTGTGGCAGCGCATCGAGGCTTATGTGGCGTTCCGCTGGACGGAACGGGCCGTGACCTGGATCGTAGAGGGCTGCGGCGAGTGGGTGCCGCCGCTGACGCCAGCAACCATCGACACGGTTGAAATCTGGCAGGCCGACGACTGGGAAGCCGCCACGCTCTCTCCCTCACCGCTGGGCGGCTATTGCCTGCCGGGCGGCACGTACCGTTTTACCGGTTCCGTAGGCTCTGCCGACTCGCCTGCCGTTGCGCCTGAAATCGTGGACGAGGCCTTCCGGCGCCTCGCCGAATTCATGGCCGCCACCATGAAAACCAGCACTCCCGGCATCACCGCCGAGCGTGTCACCGCCGGCTCCGTCACCGTCGAGAAAAGCCGCTCGGCTTCATGGGCGGCCGAGGCAATGTCCAATTCAGGCGCGGGCGACCTTCTGCGCTCCTATCGGAGGGCGTCATAATGTGGCCGTTCAAACGCAAGATCGAGCGGCGCTCCAGCGCATCCGGCTTTACCGCCGAGATTATTGCGGCGCGCGAAAGCTATATCTCTGGCCGTCGTGGCATTGGCGAACTTACCGCCACATCGCAAAGCTGCATCTCGCTTTGGGAAAATGGCTTCGGCCTGGCGGCCGTGAAGGGCACGGACCTATTGAACCGCCGCTCGCTGGCGCTGCTCGGCCGCTCGCTGGCGCTACGTGGCGAAAGCCTTTTCAAGATCACCGATGCCGGGCTTGTTCCCTGCTCTGACTGGGATCTTCGAACGAGAGGCGGCCGGCCGGTTGCCTACCGCGTTTCCATATCCGAGGCCGGCGGCGGCACGACCGAGACACTGCTTGCCGGCGAGGTGCTTCATCTCCGCATCGGCGCCGATCCCGCCGCGCCTTGGCTCGGCACGGCTCCCTTGCGGCGGGCAAGCCTCACGGCAGGTCTGTTGCAGGCGGTTGAAAGCTCGCTCGCGGAAGTCTTCGAGAATGCGCCGCTCGGCTCCCAGGTGGTTCCGATGCCGGAACAGCCCGAGGTGGACAACACCTCGCTCGCCCGATCGTTCCGAGGCCAGCGCGGCCGTGTCCTGCTTCGCGAATCGGTCATCGTGTCGGCTGCCGGTGGACCCGCTCCTGCGGTGGATTGGAGGCCTTCGAGCCTATCGCCCGACTTGGCAAACTCGATGACGGCGGAAACGCTCGCTGCTGCCCGGAACGCCATTGCCGGCGCATTCGGCGTTCTCCCAGCTCTGTTCGACTCCGCCGCACAAGGACCGCTTGTCCGAGAGGCGCAACGCCATTTGGCGCAATGGACCTTGCAGCCGCTCGCCGAGCTGCTTGCCGAGGAAGCCTCCGACAAGCTCGGCTCTACCGTCTCGATCGACGTGATGACGCCGTTGCAGGCCTTCGATGCCGGCGGCTCGGCGCGCGCTTTCACGACACTTATTCAGGGTCTGGCGCAAGCCAAGGAAGCCGGGCTCGATCCCGGCGCGATTGCCGGCGCGCTTGGGAAGCTCGACTGGAGCAATGGAGATGCTTGATGCTCGCCCGCGTTCCATGGAGGCCAGCCGAAAAGCCCGTGTCTCGGCCGAGGCTGCTTAACCGCGACCGCCGGAGGCACCTTGTCGAAACCGTAGCCGGCATCTTGAAAACCGGCGACCCGACGAGTTTCGCCTTTGAAGCGTCCTGCCGTCACGGCCTCCGCTCCCGCCTATGTCTCGAATCCTGGAAATGGCCCGAGGCCGACGTTACCGCCGCTGACATCGTAGCCGACGCCTTGCGCCTCATCGGCGCTCGCCGTCCGTCGTGGGCCGAAGGCCAACCCGAATGGACCCAGAACGGCGCTGGCGCTCTTATCGAGCGGACACGTTGCACAAACTGCCATGGGCCGCTCCCGGCCGAGCATACCAAGTTTTGCGGGCAGCTATGCGCCAGCGCCCATCACGCGCGCTGGAATCGCCGCAAGGAAGCATCGGAGGAGTCCGCCTATGCTCTCGCCGCTCGACTTTCTTGACTATTGCCCGGCTTGTGGCGGCACGATCGACAGGGCGAAACCGCACGCGGCGAAGCGAGTCTATTGCTGCATTGAATGCAGCCGCGCTGAATATCACCAGATGGAGAAGATCGCCCGGCTTGAGGCCAAGAAGGATCGACCGCCATGCCGCCGCTGCGGTGCGCCTGTTCCCGTGGGGAAGCTCTCCAGGGCGGTCTATTGCTCGAAGGCGTGCCAGAGCGCGGAATTCTTCGAGGGCAGGAAGAACGCCCGCCTGGAGGCAAAGGCCCAAAGATCACCATGCCGGCATTGCGGCGCGCCCGTTGCGGCATGGAAGTACGGCGGCGCGCTCTTTTGCTCGGAAGCGTGCCGTAGTGCCGGCGCCGTGGCCAAGTGGTGCGACTTTTGCGGCGAAGCGTTCAAAGGCATAGCCCGACGCAAATATTGCAGCCTGACTTGTGCGGCACGGCATCGGCAGGCCCGTAGGCGTTTTGCCTAGGGCTCGATCAGCTTCAGGGAGGTCAGCGGGAAAACGCCGTCTTCTTTTTTCCATGGCGACTTGTCTGCGATGAACCAGTCACACCATGCGCTGAGAGCATCCACGCCATACGGCTTGTCGACAGCTGACACAGTCATGTGCGGCCCGCCCGACTTTAAACGAACAACGCTGCCAACCCCGATCTCGTCCGCCATGTTTCGAATCCCTTTCATGTTGCCACGCGGCAATGTGGGAGAAGGCTGCGATGCCGTCAAGCAGAAGGCCTTCGGGAAGACAAGGAGCGGGTTTCCGAGCGACGGCGACGGGGACGACACGGCGCGGCCGACGCTGCACTAAAAGCGTGAGGGTTTACACGCTTCATCGATCGTGATAGTTATCACGGTTATGAAGTTCAAAAACCAATTCACCACCTTCACAGCGGGCGAGGCCGAGGCCATCACCGGCGTTCCTACAGCAACACAACGCGACTGGCGCCGGCACGGCTTCCTGGAAAGGGCCGAAGGCTGGACCCTCTATGATGCCCACAGTCTCGCCCGACTTCTTTTCATGCGCGTGATGCAGGAGCAGGGAGTCGGCCCGACGCGCAGCTCGCAAATTGCATCATCGGCGGCACTCCGTATCGAATGGTACGCGCTCAATCGCGAGGGCGCCATCGGGATCATAAAACCCGACGCGAATTTAGATGGTCTGGAAGCCAAGTCCCCGGACGAATTGAAGGCGCTCATTGAGCGCCAGCGAGGGGAGCCGCTTGCAGCTCTCATCGTTCGTCCGACGGGTACCGAATCCTGGTTGGTGAAGTGGGCCGACGGCGAGTTGTCATTCGTGGATGATCTCGTAACTGCTGTCCGCCATATTCCTTACGAGCGTCGCGGCGCGATTGTGGCCGTTGATCTGCAGCACCTCGGGGAAGTCCTGGCGGGGCGGGCAGACGGCCCACTCGTTCTGGTCAAGATAACGAAATGACTTTCACCTCTGCCACTTCCTTCTTGAGGCCGCGCCGACCGGCCAATATCGAAAAGCTATCCTCCGCCGGCAGAGGTACCTTTTGGGGCGGTCAAGGACGGCAAGTCGGCTTCAATTCTCAAGGGCTCCGCTAATGGCTCGAACAATTCTCGGAGATCGGCCGCCCTCGTTTGTCAGCAAGGCGACACTGGCCGCCGAACTCGACATCAGCGAGTCGACGGTCGATGACTATGTAAAGAGAGGCGTCCTGCCGAAACCTGTTCACCTAGGCGGCTCAGTCCGCTGGTGCTGGGCGCAAGTCCAAGCCTCATTAGAACCGCTGGCCCATTCAGGCGCATCTACAGATCCTTTTATGGCGGGGTTGAGCAATGTCTCGAAAGCGGCATAGGGCAACGGTCTCATTGCCGAGGAGCGTCCATCGTGTCGTCTCGCGAGGCCGCGAATACTTTTATTATCAGGCGGGCAGGGGCACCGACCATGTGGGCGAGCGCATCAAATTGCCCAATGACCCACACTCGCCCGAGTTCTGGGTGGCTGTCCGACAGGCGCAAGGCATAGTCGGGCCGGTCGCTACAGACACAATCAGCGCTCTTATCGATGCATATGAGGCGGCATGGCCGGGCCTTCCCCGCAAACTTGCCGACAGCACAAAGGAGAAATACAGGCAGTCCCTTCGCGTAGTCCGGGAGGCTTGGGGCAACCTGCAAGCAGAAAGCCTCCGGCCCTCTCACGTTCAAGCGCTGATTGAGACGCTGGGCGCCACCAAGCCTGGAACGGCCAACAACGTGCTCGACGCTCTCCGAGCTATGTGCCGATGGGCATGTGGGCCGCGTGAATTTCTTAGCCGAGACCCGACACAAGGCGTTACCCATTTCGAGCAGGGCGAGGGGCACAAGCCTTGGACACCCGAGCAACTCGCCTTCGCGAGCGATAATCTTACCGGCATGTTGCGGAGGGCCTACGTGCTCGGCCGCTATACTGGGCAGCGCATCAGCGACCTTGTCCGCCTCGGCTGGACGGATATCGATGACGGCGGTTTCAACCTCCGGCAGAAAAAGACCGGCGCACGCCCATGGTGCCCTATCTTCTCAGAGCTAGAAGTTGAAATGTCGACTTGGGAGAAGAGGCCTGGCCCTTTCCTCCTGCAGGAAACAGGCAAGCCTTTCACGACGAACGGTTTATGGAAGAAGCTCGACAAAGTGCGGGAGGATCACCCGCAACTCGCCGGTGCCGTCTGGCACGGCCTCAGAGCGAACGCCGTCATACGGCTTAGGCAGGACGGCTACACTTCTATGCAGATCAGCGATGCAGTGGGAATGAGCATTCCGATGGTCGAGCGGTACTCACGCTATGCCGACCGGAAGGCAGGCGGGCAGGCGATATTGCTCAGCATGAAAGAACGGAAACAGGACAAAACTGTAAAACGCTGAAAAACTGGAAACATAAAATGACGGCAGAACAGGTACTTAGCGGGAAGGAAAGGAAGTGGAGGTTTCTGTTGCCAGGTACCTCCGAACCCCGCCTAGAAGTGCGAACCCCTAGGGCTTGATTTGAAGCTATCGCACTGCATTAAGCAGCGAGACGCGCTTCCGCATAGTTGTCGTTGGCAACTATAAGTTTAGCCCGATAACGGTGGTACAATGCCGGGCAAAAGTACGATCTTTACACCTTCGTCGATCCTATTTCGCCCCCAGCAAAAACCGCTCTGTCGTCGACAGCGGCTTTTGGTGGAGGCGCCGGGTACCGCCCCCGGGTCCGAACGGCTTATTTCATCGCCCATTTATCGCCATAGTCGGTCAAGCCGACAAAACGAATATAGGGGGCGCCGCGTGGAAATGAAAGGCCGCAATGGTGGTTTGTCCCTGTGTCAATTTGCGCGCCACGGGTTGACTTGGGCGTGGTCTCAACCGAAGCTTTGCGAGCGGTGAGGAGTTACCGACCTAGCGCACAAGTTGCCAAGCGCGCCACAGCCCTCATCGATCGGATCCGTGGCGCCGACGAGGGGAATTTTGATGGCCGATTATCTTGCGGATGTGAAGAAATATGACGCCGCGGCAAACGCCGATGCGGTCGAAAAGATCGTCAAGCATCTGGGCATTGCGCTGAGGAACCGCGACTCCTCCCTGGTGTCCTGCACGGACCCGAAGGAATTGGCGCGGGTCAAGGAGAGCTGGGTGGCCAAGAAGCTCGGCGTCAGCGACGGGGCGAAAGCCGACGCTGCGATCGAGAAGACCTGCAAGGCGATGCACGCCGACAACACCAAGAACCGCGTGACCTTTTACTATCTGGTGGCCAAGGATCTGGGCAAGCTCAGCTCCCTCTAGGACCTTTTTGGGTCACTCCCTTCTGGCGGCCGGCCGGCGACTTTCCGCGTTTCCGGTTCGCCAGAGCGAGCGCTGAAACAGTTTCTCCCCTGGATAGGGAAACTTCAGACAAGCGTGGCGTCAGCGCCCACATGCGCTATGATCGGCAAATCTCGAATCGAGCCCGGAACCGATGCGCCAGTATCTCGACCTCTTGCAGCACGTGCTGGACAACGGCGCCGATCGCGGCGACCGTACCGGCACCGGCACGCGCTCCGTCTTCGGCTACCAGATGCGCTTCGATCTGGCGCGCGGCTTTCCGGTCACCACCACCAAGAAGCTGCACCTGAAGTCGATCATCCATGAACTGCTGTGGTTCCTGGCCGGCGACACCAACATCAAGTACCTGACGGACCACGGCGTTTCGATCTGGGACGAATGGGCCGACGAGAATGGCGACCTTGGTCCGGTCTACGGCAAGCAGTGGCGGTCCTGGCCGGACGGCCACGGCGGTTCGATCGACCAGATCGCCAATCTTCTCAAGGAGATCCGCCGCAATCCTCAATCGCGGCGACTGATCGTCTCGGCCTGGAATCCCGCCGAGGTGGAAGCCATGGCGTTGCCGCCTTGCCACTGCCTGTTCCAGTTCTACGTGTCCGAGGGCCGGCTTTCCTGCCAGCTCTACCAGCGCTCCGCCGACATCTTCCTCGGCGTGCCGTTCAACATCGCGTCCTATGCGCTGCTGACGCTGATGGTGGCGCAGGTGACCGGGCTGAAGCCAGGCGATTTCGTCCACACGCTCGGCGACGCGCATCTCTACTCCAACCATTTCGAGCAGGCGCGCGAACAGTTGCAGCGCACGCCGAGGGTGCTGCCGACGATGTGGATCAATCCGGACGTGAAGGACCTGTTCGCCTTCCGCTTCGAGGATTTCCGGCTGGAAAACTATGTCGCCGATGCCTCGATCAAGGCGCCGATAGCGGTCTGAGCCCCGGCTTTTCAGTCGATGCCGACCATCACGTCCGAAGCCTTGACCACGGCATAGGCCTCCTTACGCTTTTTTCGAGCTTGAGGTCGGCGACGGCTTCGTTGGTGATCGAAGGTCTTAGCAGAACAACCCTCGAACAGGTGCATTCCGGCAATGCCAGGCCTTCCCTTGTTATATCCATGCGGATATATCGGTCTGCAGGCTTGAGCCGACCGGATTTCAAATCCAGGGAGAGTTTTCGATGACGCGCAAGGGTTTCGGGTTGAGGACGATCGCCATTAGCGGTTTTGCGGCGGCGTTGATGGCGGCAATGCCCGCAGCGCACGCGGAAGGCAAGGTGGTGGTGTTCGCGGCGGCCAGCCTCAAGGACGCGCTCGACGCGGTGAACAAGGCCTGCGAAGCCGATGTCGGCGAGGCCGCGACCGTCTCCTATGCCGCGAGTTCGGCGCTGGCCAAGCAGATCGAGGGCGGGGCACCGGCCGACGTCTTCATCTCGGCCGATCTCGACTGGATGAAATATCTCTCCGACAAGAAGCTGACCAAGTCCGATACGGAAGTGAAGTTGCTCGGCAACAGGATCGTGCTGGTGGCGCCGAAGGATTCGACTGTCGAAGCCAAGATCGAGAAGGGCTTCGATCTCGCCAAGCTGGTCGGCGACGGCAAGCTCGCCATGGGCGACTTCAAGGCCGTGCCGGCCGGCAAATACGGCAAGGCGGCACTCGAATCGCTCGGCGTCTGGCCCTCGGTCGAGGGCAAGGTGGCGCAGGCCGAGAATGTCCGTGCGGCCCTGAAGCTGGTTTCGACCGGCGAAGCGGCCCTCGGTATCGTCTATGCCACCGACGCGCACGCCGAAAAGGGCGTCAAGGTGATCGGCACCTTCCCAGAAGATTCACACCCGCCGATCATCTATCCGGTTGCCCAGACCGCCGATTCGAAGGACAAGGATACACCGGCCTTCCTGAAGTGCCTGCAATCCGCCAAGGCCGGCGCACTCTTCAGGGAACAGGGTTTTACCGTGCTCGCGCCGAGCAACTGAGTTCGAAAAGGCCCCGATACCGCAATATGACCTGGCTGCTGGACCTCACTCCCGACGAATGGAATGCGGTCCGGCTGTCCATCAAGGTGGCGACGGCTGCGATGCTGGCCAGTCTGCCGCCGGGCATAGCGATCGCGCTGCTGCTTGCCCGGGGGAAATTCTGGGGCAAGGCACTGCTCAACGGGCTGGTGCATCTGCCGCTGATCCTGCCCCCCGTGGTGACCGGTTATCTCTTGCTTTTGACTTTCGGCAGGCGCGGGCCGGCCGGTGCATTCCTCGCCGAACATTTCGGCATCGTCTTCTCGTTTCGCTGGACGGGTGCCGCCCTTGCCTGCGGCGTCATGGGCTTTCCCCTGATGGTGCGCGCGATTCGACTGTCGATCGAGGCGGTGGACCGCAAGATGGAGGCGGCGGCGGGCACGCTCGGCGCCAACCCTGTGTGGGTGTTCGGCACCATCACGCTGCCGCTGATCCTGCCCGGGCTGATCGCCGGCGCCATCCTGTCCTTCGCCAAGGCGATGGGCGAGTTCGGCGCTACGATCACTTTTGTCTCCAACATCCCCAACGAGACGCAGACGCTGCCGACGGCAATCTACACCTTTACCCAGGTGCCGGGCGGCGACGAAGGGGCGCTGCGGCTGACGCTGATTTCCATCATCATTTCGATGGCGGCACTGGTCGCCTCGGAAGTGTTGGCGCGGCGCGTCGGCCGGCGGATGGACATCGAATGAGCGTCCTTGTCGACATTGGACATCGGCTTGGCGATTTCGCCATCGACGCCCACTTCGGGAGCGCCGGACGGCTGACGGCGCTGTTCGGGCCATCCGGTTCGGGCAAGACGACGCTGATCAACATGATTGCCGGGCTGATCCGGCCCGACAAGGGGCGCATCGTGGTCGACGGCCGGGTGCTGGTCGATACCGGTGCCGGCATTTTCGTGCCAAGGCACAAGCGCCGCATCGGCATGGTATTCCAGGACGCGCGCCTGTTTCCGCATATGAGCGTACTGAGCAATCTGCGCTACGGCCGTTGGTTCACGCCGGCGGCGGAACGCTACGCGGACATGGATGCCGTTGTAGAATTGCTGGGCATCGGCCCGCTGCTTGGGCGACGGCCGGCAAAACTCTCGGGCGGCGAGAAACAACGCGTGGCGATCGGCAGGGCGCTGCTTGCCAGCCCGAGACTGCTGCTCATGGATGAGCCGCTGGCCTCGCTCGACGAAGCCCGAAAGGCCGAGATCCTGCCCTATATCGAGCGACTGCGCGACGAAACGAAAATCCCGATCGTCTATGTCAGCCATTCGGTTGCCGAGGTGGCGCGGCTGGCCAGCGATGTGGTGATGCTGGCGCAGGGCAAGGTCATCGCCAGCGGGCCGACCGAGGCAGTCATGCAAAGGCTCGACCTGTTGCCAGCCGAAGAGCGCGGCGAGGGTGGCGCCGTGCTGGATACGAAGGTGCTGCGTCACGACGAGACTTTCGGCATGACCGTGCTCGGTTCGGCCGCCGGCGAGATCCGCGTGCCGCGCCTTGAGATGAAGCCCGGGGCTCCCGTGCGCATCCGCATTCGCGCTCGCGACGTGATGATCGCCACGGAGAAACCGACCGGCCTCAGCGCGCTCAACATCCTGCCGGGCACGATCGTCGCGATCAGCCCGGGCGAGGGACCGACGGTCGAGATCGGCATCGACTGCGATGGCGCAACCGTGCTGGCTCGCATCACGGAACAGTCGCGGCAGGCGCTGAAGCTGCGGCTTGGCGACAAGGTCTTCGCGGTGGTCAAGACCGTGAGCTTCGACCGGGCGAACACCGGCGCCGGTTTGCCGCTCGAGGTCGACGGCTGACAGGGGTGGTGATCGCCGCTATATTGTTTTGGAATAACGGTCGCCGAGGCTGAAGCGATCGCGGAGGAGCAAAAATGCCGTCGCTGAGCTTGCGGATAAATCTCGATCCGGACGGACGGATAGGCCCTGGCAAAATCGAGCTTCTGGAGCACATCGCCACGTTCGGTTCGATCTCGGCCGCCGCGCGCGGTATGGAGATGTCCTACAAGCACGCCTGGGATCTGGTCGAGGACATGAACCGGGTGTTCGGCAAGCCGCTGGTTTCGGCGCAGACCGGAGGCCGCAAGGGCGGCGGGGCGCAGCTGACTACGGTCGGTCTGGCGGTGGTCAGCCGCTTTCGCGCCATCGAGCGCGCGGCGTCCGCCGCGGCGGCGACGCATATGGATGCGCTGCAGGCCGAGATTGAAGCGGGGTAGGGAACAGTAGTAGTCAGTAGTCAGCAGTCAGCAGTCAGTAGTCAGTAGTCAGTAGTCAGTAGTTGGTTGGCTTCACTACTCACTACTCACTACTCACTATTACTCCTGCTTCCGCAGCAAATACGTGTCCATGATCCAGCCTTTTTCCCGGCGGGCTTCGTCGCGGCGCTTCTCGATTTCGGCGCCGACATCGCTGAGGCGGCCGGACATGATGATCTCGTCCGGCGTGCCGAGATAGGCGCCCCATTGAATGAAAAGGTCCTGGTCGGCCAGCGTGTTGAAGGCGCATTTGCCGTCGAGCATGACGACGGCGCTGCCGGCATTGTCCGGCATGCCTTCCTCGGCCAGGCGGCGGCCGGTGGTGATCAGCACGGGATCGCCGATGCGGTTCAGCGCCGTTTTGTGGCTGGCGGCCAGCGCCTGGATGGCTGATATGCCAGGGATGACTTCCAGCTCGAAGGCGACACTGCCCCTCACACGCACGCGCTCCAGGATGCGCAGGGCGCTGTCGTAGAGCGAGGGGTCACCCCAGATCAGGAAGGCGCCGCAACCGTCCCCGGCGATCTCGTCGCGGATCAGCCCCTCGTAGATGGCGGCGATGGCTTCATGCCATTCGTCGACCGTCGAGCGATAGGAAGACGTTGGTTCGGCGCGCACCGGCACGTCGAACTCGACCCGGCGTGAGGTCGGGTTGGTGACGAAGCGGTCGCAGATCCCGCGCCGCAGGTCGGCAAGGTCTGTCTTGTCGGCGCCCTTGTCGGGAATAAACAGGACGTCCGCCCGGTTCAGGCCCAATATGGCCTGAACCGTCATGTGGTCGGGATTGCCGGCGCCGATGCCGATGACGAGAAGCTTGCGCATGCGGCGAACTCCTGCCCGATCGTAACCTGTTAGTCCAGACCGCATGCGTGTCCAGACCGCATGGTTGTCCAGACCGCATGGTTGTCCAGGCCGCGTGCGTGTCCACTGACGCGGAAGGGCTTTGAAACGCGGCATTGAAAGGGCTAGGGTCCCGCGGGCATTCTCGGCGAAGGGGCTTTCATGCTGCGATATGTTTTGACCACCGTACTGGCCCTGTCGGCGGCGCCTGCATTGGCCAATGATTCGGTTGCCGAGCTTGGCACCGGCGGCCTGATCCTGTCGCGCAACGATGCCGTGGCGATGCAAAGTGAGGATCTTTTCATCTCGCCCGAAAAGGTGACGGTGGATTACGTCTTCCACAACAACACCAACAAGGATGTCGACGCGATCGTGGCCTTCCCGATGCCCGACATTTCGGGCGATCCCGAAGAGATGCCGGCGATCCCTGAAAATCAAAGCGACAACTTCCTCGGCTTCGAGGTGACGATCGACGGCGCGCCGGCAAAGCCGCAACTCGAGCAGAAGGTGCTCGCGCTCGGCATCGACATCAGCGCCGATTTGCAGGCGCAAAACGTGCCCTTCAATCCGTTCGGCGATGCCGCCAAGGCGGCGCTGGCGAAGCTGCCGCAAGCGGTGGCCGACGACTGGGTCAACCGCGGCATCATCATCGAGGATGCGGAGGCCGACAGTGGCCAAAAACCCGGCTATTCGCCGTTCTGGCAATTGCGCTCGACCTATTGGTGGCGCTCGGCCTTCCCAGCCAACAAGGACGTTCACGTCTCGCACCGCTACAAGCCGAGCGTCGGCGGCACGTCGTCTGTCAGTTTTTTCAATGAGGGCCAGTTCCAGGGTTCATACGCAGCCTACAAGACCCGCTACTGCATGGACGACACATTCGAGAATGCGGTGCGCAAGGCGGCGAAGGACAATGCGGACGGTTATCCCAAATTCTACGAAAGCCGCATCGCCTATATCCTGACCACCGGCGGCAACTGGGCGGCGGGCACCATCGGCAAGTTCAAGCTGACCGTCGACAAGGGCAACCCGAAAGCCCTGGTCTCCTTCTGCGGCGACAACGTCAAAAAGGTCGGGCCGACGAGTTTCGAGATGACGGCGCACGATTTCTATCCCGAGCACGATATCGATATCCTCCTGCTCGAACCATCGGACAGCAATGGCGGGGACGCAAATTGATGCATGTCGCGATCTACGTCGCCATTGCCGCGAACGGCGTGATCGGGCGGGATGGTGGGTTGCCCTGGCGGCTCTCCACCGACCTCAAGCGCTTCAAGGCCGACACGATGGGCAAGCCCATCATCATGGGCCGCAAGACCTATGAAGGCATCGGCCGGCCGCTGCCGGGCAGGCTGAACATCGTCGTCACCCGCGACAAGGCGTGGCGCGCCGAGGGCGTCGAGGTGGCGCATACGCTGGAAGCCGCGATCCAGCTGGCAACGGTGCGCGGACGCTGCATGACAGGCGTCGACGAGGTCTGCATCATCGGCGGCGGCGAGATCTATGCCCAGGCGCTGCCACTGGCGGACCGCCTGCACGTTACCCATGTGCTGGCCGCCGTCGACGGCGACGCGTATTTCCCGCCGATCGACCCAGATACATGGCACGTGGTCAGTTCGCAGGAGGTTCCGTCAGGAGAAAAGGACAGCCATGCGACGCGCTATACGGTTTACGAGCGCCGCCGCGGGATGGTTTGAAGACAAAAACGGTATTTAAGGACGACAAAGGGTCGCTACCGGCCCAAAACGGATGAAGTCGACGGGCATCGCGTTGAAAGCGTGCCGTGGCGTCCCTATAGAAGAACGACACTGGATTTGCGCCGTACCCGCGGCGCTTGAGGGAATTCCAAGCGAAAGGACATTCATGCCCTGGAACGACAAAGGTGGCGGAGGCGGCGGCCCGTGGGGCGGCGGCGGCAACAATCAGGGACCCTGGGGGCAGGGACCCAAGGGGCCGAGCGGCCCGCAGGGGTCGCCTCCCGATCTCGAAGACATCATTCGCCGTGGCCAGGATCGGCTGAGGCGCGCGCTGCCCGGCGGCGGTGGCGCCAGTCCGGCCGTGTTCGGGCTGATCGCCGCGGTGCTGGTCGTTCTGTGGGCCTTCCAGGCGGTCTATACCGTGCAGCCCGACGAGGTCGCGGTCGAACTGCGCTTCGGCAAGCCGAAGGCCGAGCTTTCCCAGCCTGGCCTGCACTTCCATTGGTGGCCGCTTGAAACCGTCGAGACGGCCAAGATTTCAGAGCAGCTCGTCGACATTGGCGGTGGCAACACCAGCGGCAACGGCCTGATGCTCTCGGGCGACCAGAACATCGTCAATGTACAGTTTTCGGTGGCCTACCAGGTCTCCGACCCCCGCGCTTACCTGTTCGACGTTTCCGACCCGGACGGCATGCTGCGGCAGGTTGCCGAGAGCGCCATGCGCGAAGCCGTCGGCCGCCGGCCGGCACAGGACATTTTCCGCGACGACCGCCAGGGCATTGCCGCCTCGGTGCGCGAGATCATCCAGACGACACTGGACGGCTACAAGGCCGGTCTCAACGTCAACGCCGTCTCCATCGAGGATGCAGCACCGCCACGCGAGGTGGCAGATGCGTTCGACGAGGTGCAGCGTGCCGAGCAGGACGAGGACAAGTTCGTCGAGCAGGCCAATCAGTATTCCAATCAGAAGCTCGGCCAGGCACGCGGCGAGGCAGCCCAGGTCCGCGAAGACGCGGCCGCCTACAAGAACCGTGTGGTGCAGGAAGCCGAAGGTGAGGCCCAGCGCTTCATCTCGGTCTACGACGAATATGCCAAGGCCCCCGATGTCACGCGCAAACGCCTTTATCTGGAAACCATGGAGAGGGTTCTGAAGGACTCGAGCAAGGTCATCGTCGAGCAGGGCAACGGACAAGGTGTCCTGCCCTATCTGCCGCTGCCCGCGTTGCAGCCGAAACCGCCAGCGCCGGCTGCCCCCGCCGCGAACACGGGAGGTACCCAGTGATGATGGCCAACCGTCTTCCCATCTTCGTCGTCGTAGCGGCGGTCATCCTGTTCCTGATCTATTCCTCGGTCTTCGTGGTCAATGCGCGCCAACAGGCGCTGGTGCTCCGCTTCGGCGAGATCGTTGACGTCAAGAGCGAGCCAGGCATCTACTTCAAGGCGCCGTTCTCGTTCTTCGACGCCGACACGGTGCAGCTGATCGAGAACAGGGTGCTGCGCTTCGATCTCGACAACATTCGCGTCCAGGTGTCGGGCGGCAAGTTCTATGAGGTCGATGCCTTCATCGCCTACCGCATCTCGGATCCGCGCGTCTTCCGTGCGGCAGTGTCGGGTCAGATCGAACTGGCCGAAGCGCGGCTCAGGACGCGTCTCGACGCTGCCTTGCGCCGCGTCTACGGCCTGCGCGATTTCGAGGCCGCGCTCTCCGAAGAGCGTGCCGTGATGATGCGCGAAGTTCGCGATCAGCTCAGGCCCGACGCCACTTCGCTCGGCTTGCAGATCGAGGACGTCCGCATCCGCCGCACCGATCTGACCGCCGAAGTTTCACAGCAGACCTACGACCGCATGAAGGCGGAACGCCTGGCGGAGGCCGCGCGGCTGAGGGCACGCGGCAACGAAGCGGCACAGCGCATTACGGCACGCGCCGATCGTGAAGTGGTCGAGATCGTCGCCGAAGCGCGGAAGGAGTCCGAAATCCTGCGCGGCGAGGGCGAAGCCCAGCGCAGCGCCACCTTCGCGGGAGCCTATCAGCGTGATCCGGCCTTCTTCGACTTCTACCGGTCGATGAATGCCTATGGCACCGCGCTGGACAGCACCGGGACCACCATGGTGCTGTCGCCAAGCTCGGAGTTCTTCCGCTACTTCCGCGATCCCGACGGCAAGGAAGGGCCGGCGAAGCCGACATCGCCGGCACCCGCCGCGCCGGCGGCGGCACCTGCCGCGCCGACGACACAGCCCAGCACCGGCCAGTAACGGCCGGTGCAGGATTTCTTCGCGGCGATAGGCCTGGTCCTTGTCATAGAGGGCCTGGTCTATGGCGGCTTCCCCCGCTTTGCGAGGAAGCTCGCGGGCGAAGTGCTGTCGATGCCGGAGAATGCATTGCGGATTGGCGGGCTGGCCGCCATCGCCATCGGTGTCGGCATCGTCTGGCTGGTGCGGGGCGGGTAAAGGCGTCCGGTTTGCGGAATAACACTCGATTTACACTCCGCCGATAGCCATAGCCGCAAACGTGCCGTATTTCTTGCCATCATGGCGCGACACGGCGTTTTCGTCGAAGCGCTTTTCTCTTTCAGAAATGCCGGGAGGCTTCTCGATGACATCCAACACCCTTTTGCGCGCCGCTCGACGGACGTTGGTCGCCGGTACGGCAGCGCTTGTCCTGGGCACTGCCGCCATCCCGTCCTTCGTGACGCCGACATTCGCCGCCGACGGGCCTGCCTCGGTCGCCGACCTGGCGCAAGGCGTGCTCGGCGCGGTGGTCAACATCTCGACCTCGCAGACGGTGAAGGGCACCGAAGGGCCGGGCGCCGTGCCGATGCCGCAGCTGCCCGAAGGCTCGCCCTTCCAGGATTTCTTCGACGACTTCTTCAAGAACCGCGGTGGCGACAAGGACAATGGGTCCCAGAAGGTGCAATCGCTCGGTTCGGGTTTCGTCATCGACGCCGAGCAAGGCATCGTCGTCACCAACAACCACGTGATCGCCGATGCCGACGACATCGAGGTCAATTTTTCCGATGGCGTGACCTTGAAGGCGACGCTGGTCGGCACCGACACCAAGACCGACGTTGCGGTGCTGAAGGTCGATCCGAAAGGTCACAAGCTGACGGCGGTGAAATTCGGCGATTCCACAAAGATGCGCGTCGGCGACTGGGTGATGGCGGTCGGCAATCCGTTCGGCCTCGGCGGCACCGTCACCGTCGGCATCGTCTCGGCACGCAACCGAGACATCAATTCGGGCCCCTATGACGATTTCATCCAGACCGATGCGGCGATCAACCGCGGCAATTCGGGCGGGCCGCTGTTCAACAGCGCCGGCGAGGTCATCGGCATGAACACCGCGATCATTTCGCCGTCCGGCGGCTCGATCGGCATCGGCTTCTCCATTCCCTCGCAGCTCGCATCGGGCGTCGTCGAGCAGTTGCGCCAATATGGCGAGACGCGGCGCGGCTGGCTCGGCGTGCGTATCCAGCCGGTGACGGACGACATCGCGGAAAGCCTGGGCATGGCGACCGCCAAGGGCGCGCTGGTGGCCGGCGTCATCAAGGGCGGACCAGTCGACAACGGCACCATCCAGGCCGGCGACGTCGTCATCAAGTTCGACGGCAAGGACATCCATGAAATGCGTGACCTGCCGCGCGTCGTCGCCGAAAGCCCCGTGGGCAAGGCCGTCGATGTGCTGATCGTGCGCAAGGGCGTCGAGCAGACGGTGAAGGTGACGCTCGGCCGGCTCGAGGATGGCGAGAAGCTCGCCAGCGGCGAGAATGGCAACACCGACCAGAACAAGGGCGGCGACAAGGCTCCGGCTGTCTCGACCGCCGCGGTGCTTGGCATGACGGTCGGCGAACTCAATGACGAGACGCGCAAGAAGTTCAGCATCGCCGGCGATGTCTCCGGCGTCGTCATCACCGATGTGGCAAAGGACTCTGCCGCCGCCGAACGCGGTATCCAGCCGGGCGAAGTGATCACCGAGATCGCGCAGGAGTCGGTTGCCACGCCCAAGGACGTCATGGACCGGATTGGCGCGCTGAAGGAGCAGGGGCGCAAGAACGCGCTGCTGATGCTGGCTTCGAAGACCGGTGAGCTCAGGTTCGTGACGATTCGGATGGATTGACGTCCGGCAGGACCTGCAAAACCTGATTTTGACGGAAAGGGCGGTTAGAGAGCCGCCCTTTTTCCTGCCTGCCAGTCTTGGCGAGACAGCCGGTAGAACACATTTCGCTTGAGCGCGGGATGGCTGTCGGGAATGCCGGGATGATCGAAATCGGCGGAGGGATCGGCTGTCATGCCGAGACGTTCCATGACGGCAGTCGAGCGGCGGTTGTCGGCGACGGCGAAGGAAACGATTTCGTCGAGGACCAATGTCTCGAAACCGTAGGCCAGCCATGCCTCGGCGGCCTCGGTGACATAGCCCTTGCCCCAGAATTCGGGCGCCAGCCGCCAACCGATCTCGATCATGCTGGCCGGCAGGAACGGCAGGTGATCGGTTCCGGTTATGCCGACAAAGCCGATGCATTCGCCCGTGGCAACGATCTCAGCGGCCGCGAAGCCAATGCCGTCGCGATCGATGGCGGCGCGGAACTCATCCATCTTGGCGTCGGCGGCGGCACGGTCGCGGCGAAACGGGAAGAACTCCATCACGCGTTCATCGGAATTGATGCGATGGAACAGTTGGCGGTCGCGATCCTCCCAATTGCGCAGGATCAGTCGTTTGGTACGGATTGATTTCATTGCACGAATTCTTCCTGCCGGTAGCCCTGCAGATAGAGCAGCGCGGTCAGGTCGGCATGGTCGATCCGGACTTTTGCCTGCGCCGCGACACTAGGCTTGGCATGGAGCGCGACACCGGTGCCGGCCAGGCGGATCATGTCGAGATCGTTGGCGCCGTCGCCGACGGCGATGGCATCCGCCGGCGTCAAGCCAAGGCGCGCACAGATTTCGAGCAGCGCCTCGGCCTTGGCGGCGCGGCCGAGGATCGGCTCGCCGACCAGCCCGGTGAAGCGTCCATCCTGGTCGAGCAGACTGTTGGCGCGGTTTTCCTGAAAGCCCAGCATCGCAGCGATGCGCGTGGTGAAGACCTCGAAACCGCCCGAGACAAGTGCAGTCCAGGCGCCGTTGGCGCGCATGGTCTGGACCAGCGCGCGGCCGCCCGAGGCCAGCGTCAGCCGATTGGCGACGATATGCTCGACAACGGCGGCATCGAGACCCTTGAGCAGCGCCACGCGCTCGCGCAGCGCCGGCTCGAAGGCGATCTCGCCATTCATCGACCGCGCGGTGATGGCCGCCACGTGATCCTTGACGCCGATCTCGTCGGCCAGTTCGTCGATGCACTCCTGGTCGATCATGGTCGAATCCATATCGGCGATAAGGATTTTCTTGCGGCGTGTTTCAGCCTGCTGGACGATCACATCGATGGGCTCAACGGCCAATGCGGCACGAAGCCTTGCAGTCGTTTCATCAGCCTGCGCCTCTGGCGGCAGGTCAAGATCACAGGCAATGCCTTCGGCCAGCCAGACGACAGTGCTTGCGCCCACCGACCGTGAGGCCATATTCGCAAGCGACGGCGACAGAGCGCGGTCAGCGGGATGGGAAACAAGCGTGGCAATGAGCGGCATCGTGAATTCCGGCGCGGATGCGGGCGAAGGCCGCGTGAAGAACGCGATCCTGATAGCCGGGCCAACCGCCAGCGGCAAGTCGGCGCTGGCGCTCGAACTGGCCGAACGCACAGGTGGCGTCATCGTCAACACCGATTCCATGCAGGGCTATTCGGTTCTCGACGTCCTGACCGCCCGGCCGGAGGCGGCCGAGCTCGCAAGAGCGCCGCATTTTCTCTATGGGCATGTCGATCCCGGCTCCGCCTACTCGACCGGCGCCTGGCTGCGCGACGTGATGAAACTGATCGACGACGGCACGTTCTTCGAACGGCCTGACGGAACACTCTCGCGGCGGCCAATCTTCGTCGGCGGCACCGGCCTTTATTTTCGCGCGCTGACCGAGGGTATTTCGGAAATGCCCGACATTCCGCAGCGGATCCGCGATCGCTGGCGCTATGAGTTGAAGGAGCAAGGCGCGGTCAAGCTGCACGCCCTGTTGTTGCGTGAGGATTCGAGGGCCGCCATGCAGCTGAAGCCAACCGACAGCCAGCGCATCGTGCGGGCGCTCGAGGTGCTCGACGCGTCCGGCCGATCGATCCTGGAATGGCAGGCCGAGCGCGGCCGGCCGCTGATCGACAGGCAGAGCGCGCATTTCCTGGTCATCGAGCCGGATCGGGCGGCATTGGTCGACCGCATCGAAAGACGTTTCGACCGGATGCTGGACAAGGGCGCGCTGGAGGAAGTCAAGCAGCTTGCGGCCCTTCATCTGGACCCAGACCTGCCGGCGATGAAGGCGATCGGCGTTCGCGAACTGCAGGCTGCGATGGCAGGGCAATCGAGCTTTCCCGAGGCGATCGAGCGCGCCAAGATCGCGACAAGGCAATATGCCAAGCGGCAGGCGACCTGGTTTCGCCATCAACTGGGGCCGGAATGGCAGAGACTGCGCCCCGGTGACGATCTCGAAACCACGATCCAAACACTTGCTGCTAATGCAACTTAAAAAGTTGATCTTGAGGGCAAGGTTCCCGCCGAAGTTGCCGGAATTAACGCTCCGTAAGGCGGTCGGTGCCATAAGGTCGGTGGGCACTTTTCCATCGGGGAGCAGATGCGTTTCCATAAGGCGGAATCCGCTTTTTTCGTCTTTATTTTCGTGATCCTCGCTGCTGGCCTGGTGACGCTGCACGCCTATGGGCTCTTGCAATCCTTCGCCACCGAGCTCCATACGCCTTCGGGCCTGGACAAGGTCATCTACCTCAACAAGCTGTTGTTCGCGACAGGCGTTCTGCTCGCGACCGCGCTGTTTTTCGGCATCTTCTTCATCTACCCGCTGATCCGCAAACAGGCGACGGAAGAAGGCAAGCTGCGCGCCATGACGGTTTCGCTCAGTGCCCGCTCCGAGACGTTCGAGCATGCCGCCCTGACGGACGGTCTGACGGGCATGCAGAATCGCCGCTATTTCGACGACGCGCTGAAGGAATATCTCGAGGAGTTCCGGCGCATCGAAAAGCCGGTCGGGCTGATGATCCTCGATCTCGACCATTTCAAGCAAGTCAACGATACCCACGGCCACGACGTCGGCGACGAGGTGCTCAAGGCTGTCGCCAGATGCCTCAAGGACATGACACGTTTCCACGATGTGGTGGCGCGCCTGGGCGGTGAGGAATTCGCCGTGGTCACGCCCAACATGGAGGCGGACCTTCTGGCCAAATTCGCCGAGCGCATCCGCAAGGCGATCGCCAACATGTCGATCCTCTCCGGCAACAATGTCCGGCTCAAGATCACGACCAGCGTCGGCCTCGCCGTCTGGGACCGCAAGGAAACCGCCGAGGAATTCTACCGCCGCGCCGACCGCCAGCTCTACGAAGCCAAGAGGCAAGGCCGCAATCGCGTCTGCGCCTAAAATCCCGTCACTGAATTCGTGAGGCCGGTCGGCTGCTGCCGTTTTCTGCGCTTCCGGTGCTCATATGTGGACGGCCCCCTGCTTGCAAGGTTTTGGCTGAAGATGATTTGATCGGATCGCTTGCGCTCATATGTCCGGCCTTTTGCGCGCGGATATGTGAGCGC
>NZ_JAPYKR010000024.1:0-38948 GCF_037179655.1 Mesorhizobium sp. Cs1299R1N1
TGTTCTCTGATCGCCGCTATCCCGGCGAACCGCGCTTCCCGCATCTGGCCATGATCGGCATGGTCGAGACAAAGGTCGAGCGCAACGGCAAGACCGAACGCGAGAGGCGATACTATCTCTCCTCCGCTAAGCTCGACGCCACAACATTCGCCCACGCCGTACGCACCCATTGGCACATCGAAAACAGATTGCACTGGGTTCTCGACGTCGTCTTCCATGACGACCTTGCCCGGCTCAGAACCGGCCACGGGCCGCACAACATGGCCGTCGTCAAACACATGGCCATGAATCTCGTGCGAAACCCGAAGGACAAACACAGCCTTAAGGTCCGCCGAAAACTCGCCAATCTCGACCTCGACTATCTCGAAACACTCGTCCGACAAAAACCGCCGTTAACCTGAAGCGATTCCCCTGGGGTATTGTTACGCAATCGGTTCCGTTGCAAGCGGCTGGAAATCTGTCGGTCGCGCGTCTTCACGTGCTCGCTTCGCAACTGCTCACCTATGTCCGTTCGAACCGCGGTGCGATCGTCAACTACGGCAAACGCTACCGAGCCGGCCTTCGCGTCGCTACCACTCTTGCTAAGTCGGCGGTCAACTCGCCGGTCGCCAGACGTATGGCGAAAAAGCAGCAAATGCGGTGGTATCAGCATGGTGCCCACATGCTAGTGCAGATGCGAACCGCCGAAAAAAAGATGAGCTTCACGATCGACTTCCCGCGAGACTTCGACAGTCAGAGCCGCAGGTGCGTTTACTGTTCAAGCCCAAACCGCGTCTACTTCGAGTCGCATAACCCCAGAGAAGTTACCGGTCTCCTTCAATTTTGGGGATGCAGATAACACAACGCTGTATGGCTTCTATCGCTCCAATCAACGGATCTGCATTCGATGGTGGAATGCAAGAACCCTCCAGTTTTCATTTGATTTTTCATAGTTGATAGTGGCACTTGCCCTTACAAGTTAGGGGTGCACAGGTTCCAGAGCGAATGCACGGTGAGACAGCACCTTGACCCGTCGACGAAACGTCAACGCAATATCAGATCTGCGAGCTTTATAAACTGCAAGCACAACGAAATCGACGGATGGTGAACCCTGAGGAAGCTCTAACCGTCCGATCGCAAGTAGCCTGGCGTTAGCGGCCTCGCAGGTGTTCGACCAAGCGGTAGCGCTTCGCGTGCAGGACATCTGTAAAAAGCAGGAACCGCGGATAAGTGGAAGCAAGCATGAATCTCGCGAACATTCCCGACATTATGACAGGAGTTCAACTCACCGGACATGGCGGTGTCGACAAGCTTGACTATCGTACGGATATACCTGTTCCTCGGCTGGAAATCGGTGAGGTGTTGATCCGGGTCGCCGCGGCTGGAATCAATAACACCGACATCAACACCCGCATCGGCTGGTATTCGAAGACCGTATGTGAGCCGACCGAGAACGCCACCTTGACCAAGAACGACGAAGATGCCGGTTGGTCCGGAACACCTCTAACCTTTCCCCGTATTCAGGGGGCCGATTGCTGTGGTCGAATTGTCGCGGTCGGACCCGATGTCGATCCGGCCCGTATCGGCGAGCGGGTGATCGTCCGCAACATGCTGCGAAGCTACGCTAACTATCGTCTGATGGAATGCTGGACGCTTGGCTCCGACTGCGACGGCGCGTTCGCGCAATACATGAAGGCCCCGGCGCGGGAAACCTACAAGGTCGATTGCGATTGGTCGGACGTTGAACTTGCCTCAATCCCCTGTGCCTATTCTGCCGCGGAGTTGATGCTACACCGGGCAAATGTCCGCATGGGGGAACATGTCCTTATCACCGGAGCATCCGGGGGTGTCGGTTCGGCCGCAATCCAACTCGCCAAGCGCAGAGGTGCGACGGTAACCGCAGTTATCGGTCGCGACAAAGTAGAGCTGGCGAGGAGTCTCGGCGCGGACGGCATTATCCCCCGTGGTAAAAGTGTTGTTGCACATCTCGGCGCAAACAGCGTCGACGTGGTGATCGATGTCGCCGCCGGTCCAGGCTTTGGAGAGTTGCTTGGCCTTCTAAAAAAAGGTGGAAGGCTTGCCATCGCCGGCGCGATCGCGGGACCGATCGTCGAACTTGATACGCGGACAATTTACCTCAAGGATCTGACGGTCTTCGGTTGCACCTTCCAGGACGACGTGATCTTCGAGAATCTTGTCAAATATATCGAGCGGAATGAAGTCCGCCCGTTGCTTGGCAAGATCTATCCTCTCAATGAAATCGCTGCAGCACAACAGGAATTCCTGACGAAGACGATCGGCGGGAAGCTTGTGCTCGTCATTCCAGAATAAGGCCCTTTTCATGACCGATCTCAGCATCAAACGTATCGATGTCTTTCAAGTCGATCTTCCCTATTTGGGGGGCGTCTACAAGCTCTCTGGCGGCCGCGAATATATCAATTTTGACGCAACGATCGTCCGGGTCACTGCCAACGACGGCACCGAGGGCTGGGGCGAAAGCACGCCGTTCGGCCCCAACTGGATCGCGGCGCACGCACGTGGGGTTCGCGCCGGGATCGCGGAGATTGCACCAAGCCTGATCGGCCTCGATCCGAGACATGTGGATCGCGTGTATGAAGCTATGGACACCGCGCTCGTTGGCCACTCTCACGCCAAGACGCCGCTCGATATTGCCTGCTGGGACATTTTCGGAAAGGCAGTTGGAATGCCTGTGTGCGACTTGCTGGGCGGTCGCACCAATGTCGCCATGCCCGTGATCTCCTCGATCTACATGGGGGACCCCGAGGATATGCGCAAGCGGGTCGCCACGTATCGTGCGAAGGGCTACATCGGCCATTCGGTCAAGATAGGTGAGGATCCTGCTCTCGACGCGGCTCGGGTCGCCGCGTCTCTCGCCGACAAACAACCCGGGGAGTTCTATATCGTCGATGCCAATGGTGGCATGACCGTGGAGTCGGCCCTACGTATGTTGCGTTTACTTCCCGACGGTCTGGATTTCGTTCTTGAAGCGCCATGCGCCACCTGGCGGGAATGCGTCTCGTTGCGTCGCCGATCCAATGTACCCATTTTCTACGACGAACTCGCGGTCGACGACGCAAATATTATCCAGCTCATCGCCGATGACGCGGCTGAAGGCATTGGACTGAAGATCTCTAAGAATGGCGGCCTCACCAAGGGACGCCGTCACCGGGACATATGCCTCGCCGCCGGCTACACAATTAGCGTCCAGGAAACCACAGGGTCAGATATCGCGTTTGCGGCGATCGTTCATCTCGGTCAGACCATACCGAAGCGCAACCTTCGCTGCATTTTGGAAAGCCGTGACGTCGTCGCCGTCAAGACAGCTGATGGGCCATTTACGGTCGTAAATGGCCATATCAATGCTCCAACAGTTCCAGGTCTTGGCGTGGTGCCGAGGATGAGCGTCTTGGGCGAGCCCGTAGCTATCTATTCCAAATGAATTCAAATTGTCGCCACGACGATGAGTCCAATTGCGGTTTCCCATTCGCTGGAAGTACCGAACTCTGGGCTGCGTATTCCGCGCGCTTGACTTGAGGTACGAGCTATTTCAGCTACAGCAAGTTCCCATCAGTTTCCGTCGTGTACCCTGCGGCATGGAAGTAGTTTTTGCATTCGTGTGGTTTCAACTGTCTGACCGCAGTTGTGATGGCTCGCCAGAGGTCTGGATTAGTCCTAGCGGCAGCGCCTTGAATTTGGAAAAGGCCGGTCTCGATGGGATTGGGCTTTGGCTGGAATCGCCGATCAGATTGAGGCGTTGATGCGTCAAATCGACAAGCTCGAACGCCGTCGGCGAGACGAAGCGCGACGAGGACATGCGACGGCTGACGACAATCCCGGGCGTCGGAGCGATCACGGCGGCTTCGGTCAAAGCAATGATCCCGGATCCAGACGGGTTCAAGTTCGGCCGTCACTTTTCAGCGGTCTTAGACTGCGCTGAAAGGCCGGAATATGACCGCACCGATCCCGCTGGATAAAAAATGTCTTAAAAAAATTCTTGCCGCGTGGCCGTTCCATATATGTCGCGCCATACCCGAAGCCGATAGTAGGTAATGGGAGCCCCAACTCTGCTTTGTGCAGGTGCTTAACGGTCCTTGTCTTGAATCTCTCCCAGTTCTCGCTATCAACATAAGTTATGCGAACGAAGACCCTATACAGGAACATTCAACGGCTCTTGCCTACCTTCGAAGCGGCCGCCAGATACGGCAGCTTCACTCTGGCGGGTGAGGAGGTCGGGCTAAGCCAAAGCTCCGTCAGCAAGCAGATGATCGAGCTTGAGAGTCGCCTGGGTCAGCCACTCTTCTTCCGCGCGCACAAACAAATCAGCTTAACCCCGGCTGGTCACAGACTGCTAAGGGCGTACAGCCTTGCTGCGTCCCAAGTCATCGATGCGCTAGAGGATCTCCTGCAAGAAAGCTCAAAAAAACAGATCGTCCTGTCGACTTCTAACGCAAACGCGGCATTCATGCTGTTGCCTCACGTCGCGGAGGTGCGGGAATGCTTTCCTGGCGGCGAAATCTTCGTCGTGACTTCAGACCCCCAGGGGATTGAAACAGCTGGCCAGGTGGATCTGGTGCTTTCATTTGGCAAACCCGATTTTTCCGATTTCAAGGTCCGCCCACTGTTTCGGGATATCTTGACCCCCGTTTGCAGCCCTGAATTCATCAATAGAAAAGGGCCGCTGCGACATCTTGATGAATTGTTGGGCTGCGAACTCCTGTACATGCAGGCTCAGCACCCTTCTTGGATTGGTTGGCGCCAATGGCTGAGGCATTTTTCGCTTGAACTTCCAAAGGATCACCAACCAATGGGCTTCAACAATTACTACAATACAATTCAAGCCTGCTTGGCTGGGCAGGGCGTGGCTCTTGGCTGGCTTCGTCTTTTGGGCGACCCGCTGGCCAGCGGCCACTTGGTGACACCGCTTCCCGAGTTCCTTGAGACAGAAGATCAATATCACCTGGCTTGGCCTGCGCATCGGCGCCCCGAATTTGCAGTCGAACCATTCGAGGAATGGCTCTGGCGGCGGTACGGCGGGAATATTCCCGGCTTTACCCCGTCAGAAACCGAGAGAATTAGTCGCCCTGCGACCTCCGCGTTCTGAGGGCCCCGAGAGAGCTCACCCTGTCTGCAAATCGGTAGCCGTCTCCGCTTAATCGGCCTGACCTAAGCGTTCACGGGCTAATCCCTGCCGATCTCACGCGCCATGAAGAATGCGTCTTGCGAAGCGGATCTTGATGGGCCCCGCGAAGCCTCAGAAAATGCCTTCGGTCCAGAAGGGCTGCCAGCCCAAAACTCGTGCGTCCCTGCCTAGTATTCCTCCAGGGAATGCAGAGGGGGCCCACCTTTCATTTGATTCACGGCGCTTTAGGCAACATCGTACTGAGCCAGCAAGTCGAGCCTCCATTCGAGACGCCCGGAGAAAGACATAGGAATGCGCAATATTTTCACCTTTGGTCACCGTCCGGCTCAGAGAAATTGGACCGTCGCAGATTTGCGCGACAACAAAGGGAAGCTGCAGCTTACCGAAGTAACTGCGATGAATGGCGAACAGGCGGCGCGGGCTGCCGCCGCCGGTATAGATACGATCATCACCCGCGGTCAAATGCTCAAGGAAGTGCGCGAGGCGGCGCCGAACACATTCGTCACCGCCGCTCTGATGCTCGTCGATCATCCCACCGAGAATGACGTCCTTGAAGGCGCAATGCGGGCGATGGATCACGGTGCAGACGCGCTCTACACCACGCGCAGCCTGGCTACGATCAGGATGTTGGCCGATCTCAACTTTCCGGTCATGGGCCATCTGGGATTGGTTCCGCCTTACAGCACCTGGATCGGAGGGTTGCGGGCTTACGGCACAACAGCGGACGAGGCGCTCAAACTAGCCGAGCAGTTTCGCGCGATGGAAGACGCGGGAGCATTCGCCGTTGAGGTCGAGCTGGTTCCTCAGCAGGTCCTGGAGGAGCTCAACAAGCGAACGAGCATGATCACCTTCTCAATCGGCTCTGGTTCCGGGGGAGATGTGACATTCCTTTTTTCAGAGGACATTTGTGGCGAAACTGCCAATCCGCCACGCCATGCCCATGCGTATGCCAACGTACTTCGCCTGCAGCAGGAGATCGAGCTGGAGCGCTCGAAAGCTCTCAGTGCCTTCCAGTCGGCGGTGCGCGAGGGCTCATTCCCTTACAACGAACTATCGGTCTCGTTGAAAGCCAACGAGTTCGAAGCTTTCCGGGCCCGGCTGGACGAAACGCGCCCGTGCGGTGCGCAAAGTAAAGGATAGCGGATATGACGTCAGAGACCACAAAGCCCGGAGTGACCCTCCCAGGGAAATCGACGTGGAACTACCACCCCGATCTCCCGCTGCAGGACCGGTCGCTATTTAACTTGAAACGCGGGCCGATCCTTGGGTTGAAGCTATTGTGGAACTCCTGGCTACCGGTCTCGGATCGGCTGCTGGTGGTTGGCGTGTCGTTGCTGACGTGGTTCTACCTGTCGCCTTCATTGGAAACAGCGCGAACCTTTGCTTTCAATTGGATCGCGGCCGTTTATCTGCGCAACCTCGCGCTGATGGTCATCGTGGCAGGAGGGATGCATCTCTATCTCTACACGTTCAAAAGACAAGGCAATCATCTGCGGTACGATGCGCGCCCGTTCCACAAGAAAAACACCCTATATACATTCAACAGCCAATTCCTGGACAATATCTTCTGGTCAATTGCCAGTGGGGTGACGATTTGGACCGCATATGAAGTTATAGGCCTATGGGCATACGCCAACGGTTTTATGCCGATGATGAGCTTTGCTGAACATCCTGTATGGCTTGTTATTTGGTTTATATTTTTGCCATTCTATGGCGTGTTTCACTTTTACTGGATACATAGGGTGCTGCATTGGAGGCCAATATATAATAAGGTCCACTCTCTACATCACCGTAACGTGAACGTCGGCCCGTGGTCAGGCATGTCGATGCACCCAGCCGAGCACATCGGCTACCTGAGTTCCGTTTTAATACATGTGGTGATCCCGTCCCATCCAATACACTTCATCTTCCAGCTGCAGCAGAAGGTCCTTCTGGCGATCACTTCGCACGCTGGCTACGAAATCGTGACCGCTGGAGCAGACAGCGATGCCGGACTGAAGGTCGGGGACTTTTTCCATCAACTGCACCACCGCTACTTTGAGTGCAACTATGGGGAACCTGAGGTGCCCTGCGACAAATGGTTCGGTACTTTCCACAATGGCACGGAAGAGGCTACGGCCCGCACGCGGGTTCGCTTGAAAAAAATGCGCAAAAATTAATACGCGGGCGCAGTACGTCTGGTCGCCATGTTGTTGGCAGTACAAGTCGAGGAAGATCGCCATGATCAAAATCACTTACGTTGAACATAACGGGCGGGAGCATGTTGTGGATGTTCCTCGCGGCGCCACGGTCATGGAAGGAGCCCGAGACAACGGCATCCCCGGGATCGAGGCAGATTGCGGCGGAGCCTGTGCCTGCGCGACCTGTCACGTCTATGTCGATCCAAAATGGGTGGGCAAGCTTCCCCCGAAGGAGGCGATGGAACAGGATATGCTGGACTTCGCCTTCGAGCCAGATCCTGCCCGTTCGCGCCTAACCTGTCAGATTAGGGTCAATGAAGCATTGGAGGGACTAATCCTTCACATGCCCGAAAAACAAGTTTGAACTCTATCGTCGAACGCCTGGGCAGGTTGGCCCGATCTGCGGAAGGATTTTGTTATGACCGGCATTGTAGTCGTCGGTGCTGGCCAAGCCGGAGCATCGCTTGCAGCGAAGGTGCGGGCCTTGGGTTATGACGGGCCGGTAACGCTTATTGGCGAAGAGGCCGCGCCGCCCTATCAGCGACCGCCGCTATCCAAGGGCTACCTTCTTCGAGAAATGGATCTGGAGCGGCTTTATCTACGCGCGCCCTCGTTCTGGAAAGAGAATGAAATCAACCTCAAACTGGGCGCATCTGTTACGTCGATCAATCGCTCGACCAAGACGGTGCGCGCGGGCAATGAGTCAATCCCTTATGACAAGCTGGCGCTGACAACGGGCTCCCGCCCGCGGCGAATGCCGCCAACCGCAGGCGGTGATTTGAACGGCGTGTATACGATACGCACGATCGGCGATGTCGACGCAATGGCCGCGGAATTCCAATCCAGACGGAAGCTTCTCATTGTTGGGGGTGGGTATCTCGGGCTCGAGGCCGCCGCCGTTGGGGTCAAACTTGGGCTCGAGCTTACGCTAATCGAGATGGCCCCTCGGATACTCCAGCGCGTCGCCGCCCCACCAACGTCGGATTATTTCCGTAACCTGCACTCCAACCACGGCGTTAAGATCCTTGAAAATATGGGACTCGAACGTTTGGCAGGCCGAGGCCAAGTGTCTGGCGCAGTGCTCTCCAATGACATCAACCTCCAGGTTGACTTCGTCGTTGTTGCCATTGGGGTCACCCCTAGAACTGACCTCGCCGAGGAGGCAGGGCTCGAGATCGACAATGGCATCCGCACCGACGGCCAGGGCCTTACTTCGGACCCCAGCATTTGGTCTGCCGGCGAATGCGCCTCCTTCCCTTATGAGGGCAGGCACATCCGACTTGAAAGCGTCGGCAATGCCATCGACCATGCCGAGCTGGTTGCCAAAAACATGCTCGGTGCGTCGGAGATCTATAAGGTGAAGCCTTGGTTCTGGTCGGATCAGTATGGCGTTAAGCTGCAGATAGCGGGGTTGAACACCGGCTACGACCGGATCTTCGAACGAAGAGGCGATCATGAGCAGTCACAGTCGATCTGGTACTATAAGGAGGGTCGGCTCCTGGCTCTCGACGCAATGAACGACCCTCGCGCCTATATGGTCGGCAAACGGATCATCGAAGCCGGGCAGACCGTCGCACCTGAGCACGTCGTGGATCTTTCCAAGGAAGTCAAAACCCTTCTCTCACAAGCAACTATGGTCTCGCAAGCATCAGCAGCCTGAGCCCGCGTAGGCGTTGGGCATCAGCTTCTGTGACTTTGAAATGATAATGATCTTGCCAACGGAGTGTTTTCGCGGATGGAAATCGAGGTCTGTAGTCTTCGTTCATCCGGGCCTATCGGGGCGATGGACTCGGTAGCTTTGTGATAACCAGCCCGACGTCGGCAGCGGCCCGGCACCAAAGCTAAGCTAACGTTTCGCTGAAGTCAGTGGTTTTTGGCCAAACGGCGTCAATGAGCTTCTCTCATTGGCTGCCGGGGTTTGCCAAAGTGATCCCGATAGATCTTTGCGAAATGTGAGGCTGAGGTACATGAGAACGCCAGATGGGAAAACGCCTCGTAAGTAGAATAATGAAACAGTCGTTGCATTCGTAGCAGATACAGCGGTTGCGGGGCGCCGTTCACAGCGCCCCGTCTGTTGACCTTACTTGGCCGCGTCGCGAGCCGCTTTGAGCCACCCGTCATAGTCGGCTTGGTGAGTCTTGATCCAGTTATCAACATGCTTGTCGATGTCCGCGGTACTCTTCTCGCCGTCGGCGATCAACTTGTTCTCGGCTGAGACGTCGTTGATGCTGACCTTCGCAAGCTCAAAGAGCTTGCGTGCTGCGGGATTCGCCTTGAGGAAGTCGTTGCGGGCAACGATGCGCTCGCTATCAACCGCGAAGCCCAGGTTTTTGCCGTTAAATACGGTGTTGGCTTTGGCGCCGTCCGGCAACGAAGTATAGGGCACGCTCAGCCATTCGACGTCCTTTCCGGGGACGAGAGCACCAGAGACCCAATAGGGCGTCCAAGTATAATAGAGCACGGGTTTTCCGTTTTTCAACCGCGCGATCGTGTCGGCAATGATCGCGTTGTATTCACCCTGATTGTGGGTGACGGTGTCGCGAAGACCGTACTCCGTCAATTGATGCTCGATTACCCGTTCGCATCCCCAACCAGGGACACAGCCCGCAAGCTCGGCCTTGCCGGATCCATCGGTGGAGAATCTAGCAGCAATCTTTGGATCTTTCAGGTCTCCCAGATTCTTGACGCCAGCATCGTAGCTAGCCTTATCGACCAAGTATCCTTGTAAACAGCCTTCGACCAAAGTGCCAATTTTGGTCATTACCTTGGGGCCACCCGCCTCTTCATAGAATTTCTCGTGGAGAGAGTCCCAACTGGCAGTGTAGAGGTCGGCGTCGCCGGTGCCTACTGCGAGATGAGCGGTCTGAGCAACCACTTCCTGAGGGTCAGCGACGGTATAGCCAAGGTCCTGCAGAGCGTGAAAAACAATCCGCGCCTGAAACATCTCTTCGATAACTGGCTGTATGACGGGTCGCACCGTGACGCCTGCACCGGGTTTTTCATTAGCAAGGATAGGACTGGTGGCAAGCGACAACACGATCGCTCCAGTGAGAGAAACGAATTTCATGTATTTCCTCCTTCTCTTGTAGTGGTTGATATTCGTGACGTAACCCTGCGGAATAGGTTTGCGATCACGCCGATAGGTCCGGTCTGCCACCAGTGGCGGTGCCCTCGCGCGCGTCCCGACCGACTAAGGCCTTGAGTTATGCGGTCCAGGATGATGGCAAGCATCACTATGCCGAGGCCGCTGACGATAGCTTTCCCGGCATCGAGCCGACCCATCGCGCGGAGCACTTCGTTGCCGAGGCCCTTGACCGAAATCATTGACGCGATGACCACCATCGACAGCGAAAGCATGATTGTCTGATTGAGGCCGGCGAAGATGGTCGGAGTGGCCATCGGCAACTCAACCTTGAACATGATCTGTGAGGGAGTTGCCCCAAAAGCCCTTGCCGCTTCGACCACACTTGGGTTCACGGTCCGGATGCCTAGAGATGTGAGCCTTATTAGCGGGGCGAGCGCGAATATAACCGTGACCAGCACGCCGGAGACGTTGCCGATTCCGATAAGCATGACGACCGGAACCAGGTACACAAATGCAGGAATGGTTTGCATCGTGTCTAACATTGGTCGAAGGATGGTCTCGAAACGGTCGCTTTTCCCCGCCAATACTCCGAGTGGTAGCCCAATAATAACGGCAATTATTACGGCGGAAACCACAATGGCCAGGGTTGTCATAGCCAGAGCCCAGGCCTCTGGGGAGAGCAAGCCAAGAACGAGCAACGCGAACGCTACGTAGAGGGCAGTTCGGCGGCCTGCAGCCTGCCAGGCGATCAGCAAAATGAAAGCAAACATTACTAACGGTGGGATAGTCTGAAAAGTTCGTTCAATTCCTTGAATCAAGCCGTCCAGGAACATTTTCAGAGGCTGTATCGCTTCACGATGCTCGATGGCCCATTGTTTGATGCCATCTGAATGGCCTGCAATATCAAGATCGATACTCGAGAACGGATCTAGCCAGTTGAAGCTTTTGTCGCCCGCCATTAATTGGCCCTCCGATTTAACCCAGCAACGTCGTCGCGCCCCTGAATCCCTCGGAGAAGGGCATCCTTTGTTACGACCCCGACGATCACGTCACCTTGTTTCACAAGAATTGGATGATTGGTTCCGATAGACAGGTCGACGAGTGTGTTAAGCTTGTCAGCAGGGCGCGCGACCGGAGAGTTCGCCAGGTCGTCTGCATTGACATGCTGACGATACTGCTCCAACGGCTGCATGATTTTAGCCGCTGTCACCAAATCCAATTTGGAAATGCCGCTGACGAACTGCGCTACATAATCATCCGCAGGGTTAGTTACGATTTCTTCCGGCGTGCCCACCTGCACCAGGACGCCATCCTTCATGATCGCGATACGGTCCCCGATGCGGATTGCTTCGTCGAGGTCGTGGGTGATGAAGACTGTCGTCTTATGAAGCTCAGCTGAGAGTTCCATGAACATTCCTTGCAGCTGACGCCTGATGAGTGGGTCGAGCGCGGAAAACGGTTCATCCATCAGTAGTATGGTTGGATTGGCAGCTATTGCGCGGGCGAGACCTACGCGCTGCTGCATTCCGCCAGACAATTCGTCGGGGTACTTGAGATCCCAGCCGGTGAGTTCAACCGCCTCGATTGCGTCGCGAGCGATATCGCGACGCTTGACCTCCGGAACCCCTCTCACCTCGAGCGCGAATGCTACATTGTCCCGGACATTGCGATGGGGCATCAACGCCATGTTCTGGAACACCATGCCGATCTTTTCTGCGCGGAGCTGCCTTAGCTCCTTAGTGCCCATAGCGTTGACGTTCCGGTCTTCAATGTACACAGCTCCATCGGTGGGCTCGATGAGCCGATTGATATGTCGAATGAGGGTCGACTTCCCGGAGCCGGACAGCCCCATGATGCAGAATATCTCACCGCGGCCAACGCTGAAGCTTGCGTCGCGCACACCAACTATGCAGTCCAGTTCGTCACGGATTTGGGTCTTGCTCAGCTGTCCAGCCTTGACAGCACGGATAGCGTCTTTGGCCCTCGCTCCGAAAACCTTCCAGATTCCCTCGCATCGAATGACGGCCTCTTGAGGCGCTTTGCTCATTCCCTGTTCCCATTGTTATCGTCGTTTCTAGATCACTGCCGAACGACTGGAAGACCACGCTATCGAAAATTCGGCGCCGGCGGAGTCGAAATAATATCAAGCGTCAGGCTACTTTTTCGCCGTGGGGCCGCATAAGGGGATGGGCGCCAGGCGCGAGACTGTCGTCGACCTCGGAAACTTGGAGGCGCAGTGTGGCTGGGCTCACCGTTTGCGTGGTCTGGCCGCCGATATCTTAGTCGCCGGCGAGCCACGATCGACTTTGGGGTCACCTGGATCACCTCCTTGCTCGGACGAACTCCATGGCTCTTCCAAAATCCACCTGGCCCATAGGCAGATGGGCAGAGAAACCCGGTTACCCTATGCGTATATACGGTAACGAGGGCCGCGCAAAAAAGTATCCTGCCGCTTGACTTTATTTCGACTGCCGGCTGCACAAACCTTCCATATAACGACGAGCCTGAACCCGAACTGGAGCCAGGCCGATGTCGTTCAAAGGCATTATTCCGCCCGTCACCACACCCTATCATGCAGACGGATCGATCGACCGCGACGGCTTCTGTGTGATGGTCGAGCACCTGGTCGCAGCGGCCGTGCACGGCATCATCGTCGGCGGCACGACCGGCGAATACTACGCCCAGTCGCGCGATGAACGTGTCGGCTTGCTGAAGCTCGCCAAAACCGTGGTGAAGGGGAAGATGCCGCTGATCGCCGGCGTCGGCGCCATCCGCACCGAAGACTGCATCGAATATGCGCTGATCGCCAAAGATCTGAAGTATGACGGCATCCTGATCGGAGCGCCGTATTACGCTGTTCCGACGCAGCTCGAACTGGCAAACCATGCGCTGGCCATCGACAAGGCCGCCAACCTGCCGGTGATGCTCTACAACTATCCGGGCCGCACCGGCACGATGATGGACCTCGAGTTCCTGGACCGGGTCGGCCGCAGCACCAACTTCTGCGCCATCAAAGAGTCCAGCGGCAGCATGAACCAGCTGCACGCGCTGGCGCGCGACTATCCGCATATCGATCTGTTCTGCGGCATGGATGACCAGGCGCTGGAATTCTTCGCCTGGGGCGCCAAGGGATGGGTGTGCGGCGCCGGCAACTGCCTGCCGGCCGAGCACATCGCACTCTATGAAGCATGCGTGATCGAGAAGGATTTCACTAAGGGCCGGCAGATCATGTCGGCGCTGCTGCCGCTGATGCGGGTTCTGGAACAGGGCGGCAAGTTCGTGCAGAGCATCAAGTTCGGCTGCGAACTCGCCGGCCTGCCAGCTGGGCCTGTGCGCAAGCCGATGCGAGGGCTCGACGACGAGCAGAAGCGGGAACTCGAGACGACGATCCGCACGCTCAAAGCGGTCATTTCGTCAATCACTGCAAAATCGCAAAAGGGGACTTCCGAGAATGTCATCGCTATTAACGCGTGATGAGTACCAGAATCTGGCGGCTAGCCTGCCGCTGCCAACCAATGCGGTGATCGACGGCAAGGCACGGGCGGCACAATCCGGCGATACATTCGAGACGATCAATCCGGCGACCGGCCAGGTGATCGCCAGGATTGCATCCTGCGGTCAGGCCGACGTCGATCTCGCCGTCGAGAAGGCCCGGCTGGCGTTTGAATCGGGCGCCTGGTCGCGCGCGCACCCGAGCCAGCGCAAGCGCGTGCTGCGGCGCCTTGTCAAGCTGATCGAGTGCAACGTCCATGAGCTTGCGGTGCTGGAGACGCTCGAAAGCGGCAAGCCCATCTACGATGTCTCAACCATAGACATTCCTGAGGCCCTGCATTGTCTGGAGTGGCACGCGGAGGCCACCGACAAGCTTTACGGCCAGACGTCACCTTCGGGCGACGACGTCGTGTCGCTGATCGTGCGCCAGCCGCTCGGCGTGGTGGCCTGCGTTCTGCCGTGGAACTTCCCGATCCTGATGCTGGCCTGGAAGATCGGGCCGGCGCTCGCGACCGGCAACTCCGTCATCGTCAAGCCGGCCGAGCAGACCAACATGTCGACGTTGCGGATTGCCGAGCTGGCGCATGAGGCAGGGTTGCCCCCGGGCGTCCTGCAGATCGTCACTGGTCCTGGCGAGATCACCGGCAAGGCGCTGGGCATGCATCCGGATGTCGACATGGTCGCCTTCACCGGATCGACCGATGTCGGCCGCAAATTTCTGGAATATTCCGCCAGGTCCAACCTCAAGCGCATCGTGCTCGAATGCGGCGGCAAGAACCCGTGCATCGTGCTCGACGATGCCGAGAACCTCGACGTTGTCGCTCAGCATGTGACCCAAGCTGTCTTCTGGAACATGGGCGAGAACTGCTCGTCTAATTCCCGCCTTATCGTGCACGAGAAGATCAAGGACCGTCTTATCGGGGCCGTGCTTCACAAGCTAACGGAATGGCCCCTGGGCGAGCCGCTGGATCCGGGCAACCGGCTCGGCGCGATCGTGTCGAAGGAACAGTTCGACCGTATCATGGGCTACATCAAGAAGGGCCGTGTGGAAGGCGCCAAGCTCGTGGCGGGCGGCAATGCACACAAGCAAGGCAAGGGCTATTTCATCGAGCCGACCATATTCGACGATGTGACGCCACAAATGACGATCGCACGCGAAGAGATCTTTGGCCCCGTGCTGTCAGTCATCAAGGTGGCCAACGCCGACGAAGCGGTACGCGTCGCCAACGACACACAATATGGTCTCGCAGCCTCAATCTTCACCGCCAATCTTGGCAAGGCGCATCGCATGGCGCGCGATATCCGCGCCGGCACGGTGACCATCAATTGCTACGGCGAGGGCGACATCACGACGCCATTCGGTGGCTTCAAGCTTTCTGGGTTTGGCGGACGCGACAAGTCGCTTCACGCCCATGACCAGTACACAGAACTTAAGACCATCTGGGCGGACATTTCCGATCCGAAGGTCTCGCGCGTCATTGACTAAGCCGACAGCCACATGAGCCTCCATCAGGCCACTAGAACGCCTGCCGATATCAACCTGTCGGGCTGGTACGGAATTCTACCGCCTCCCAAGGCGCATGAGGTGCTGCGCGGCCGCCACGAGGCCGACTGGGTCATAGTCGGGGGCGGCTACGCGGGCCTCGCGGCCGCGCGGCGCCTCTCACAATTGGTACCGGAAGATCGCATCGTCGTGATCGACGCTCAACGGATCGGCTGGGGTGCTGCGGGGCGCAACTCTGGCTTCATGATCGACCTGCCCCACGAGCTAGGCGGCGAGAACTATGGCGGTAGCCACGGGCACGACCGCAAGCGCATTCGCATGAACCGCGCCGCGATTGAATTCTCAAGCTCGGCGGCGGATGAGTATGGATTGCAGCGGTTCTTCATTCGGGCGGGCAAGTTTCATGGAGCTGCCACCGATCACGGCCTTGCTATTCTGCGCGAGTTCGAAAACCACCTAACCGGGCTGGCCGAGCCATTTGAGCAGTTGGACGCGCAGCAGTTGAAGAAAATCACTGGAACCGACTTCTTCATCGGCGGCACTTTCACGCCAGGGACGGTGATGGCTCAACCGGCCGGTTTCATCTGCGGGCTCGCCGAGGGCTTGTCGAGCCGCATCCGGATATTCGAAAACTCTCCAGTCACATCTGTGCAAATTGGCAAACTGCACATTGTCAAGACAGCCGAGGGCGAGATTTCTGCGCCGCGATTGATACTCACGGTCAACGGTCATCTCGAAAGCTTCGGATTCTTCAAGAAACGACTGCTGCATGTCTTCACTTATGCCAGCATGACCAGGCCGCTCGCCAAGAGCGAGCAGGCCACCCTCGGCGGTGAGCTGCATTGGGGCCTGATCCCGGCTGATCCGATGGGGTCGACCATCCGGCGCATCGGCGACCGCATCGTCGTCCGCAACACTTTTACCTACAACTCGGACATGTCGACGAGCGAGAAGCAGATCAAACGGATCGGCGCTGCGCACGACCGCTCGTTTCGGGCACGCTTTCCGATGCTGGGTGAAATGCCGATGGAGTTTCGGTGGGGAGGCCATCTGTGCCTTTCCCTAAACTCGGCGCCGGCGTTCGGAGAAGTCGACGAAAGAGTGTTCGTTGCCGGATGCTGCAACGGTTTGGGAACGGTGCAGGGCACGCTCTACGGGATGCTGACCGCCGACCTTGCCGTCGGCAGCGACGAACCCATGGTCGCGGAGGCCCTGCAGGAGCAAACTCCGGCTCGGCTTTATCCAGAACCGCTGATGTCAATTGGAGCGCCGCTGAAGCTATGGGCGATGCAGAGGCGCGCCGGCCGGGAGCTGTGAAAATCAGGTTGCTCGCTCTTGGGCTGAGACCTCTCTCAACCACGTCCGGAATATCTCGGCGGCGGGAGACAAGGTCCGATTATCGTTCCAGGTAAGGGAATACCCCCCGGGAGCAGGCAACTCCAGATCTGTAATCCTGACCAGCTTACCTTCGCTTATCAGCGGCCCTACCAAGCGGTGCCACCCGACTGCAACACCTTGATTTGCCTGGGCGGCCTGCAAGGTCACGAAAAACTTGCCGAACCTGCGGCCACGGGGAGCGCCATGGGGAATTCCCGCACGGCGCAACACCTCATCCCAGTCAGCCCAATCAGGGTCGACCCAGTTGACGTGCAGGAGCGGAAGTTCGGACAGCGACTCTGCTGTGGCATCCCGGTGCATATGGGCAAAGTCAGGGCCGCAGACAGGATAGATAACATCGCCAAAAAGCGGTTCAGTGGTTTCGTCGGGCCACGCACCAAACCCATAGCGGATACGAAGCTCCACTTCAGCGCGCCGGTAGTCTCGCGAATTGTCAGATATGAGATGGTCGACGGCAATGTCAGGATAGCGGGTCCAGAAACCTGGCATGCGCGGGATCAACCACATCGTTGCGAAGGCATCTGAGCAGGCTACTGTCACGTTTTTGGAGCGGTCACCGCGTTTCACGGTTCTGACAACTTCAGAGGCTTTGGAAAAGCCGCTAGCCAGCACAGCGTATAAATCTTCCCCAGCACTGGTGAGGATGACGCCGCTTCCCAATCGGACAAATAATGGAACGCCGATTTCCTCCTCGACGGCCTTGATCTGCCGACTAACCGCGCCTGGCGTCACGTTGAGCTCGGAAGCCGCCAGCTTGAACGACAGGTGCCTGGCGGAAGCCTCGAACACTGCCAGCGCAGTCAAGGAGGGTAGGTCGTAATAGCGGCGAACCATCTCGAACTCCAAACATTGCGATGATCGCGCGCCGCGCTACCTTAGGCAAGAGGCGGTCAGCCGCGCACCTCGCGGCAATGCAAAAGCTGCATTGCTGCTGATAACGCCGCTAACTCCAAGGCAATTTTACCCATGACAGATACGGTGAAGATGCAGGCCACCCTACGCAGTTTACGACGCTATTCCATCATTATCCGACGTTTCCCACCATGATAAGCCCGTGAGATGTAAGTGCCGGCAAACCAACACAGGAGAAGTGACACTTTTGCTGGCTTAGGGCACAGTTCACAGAATATAAGCCACTTCCGTCAAGAGTGGCTCGCGGCGTCGAAGAGAAAACCGCAGTGATAACAGGAGCGGCCGGAGGTGTCGGGCATGCGATTTCCAGACATTTCGTCGTCAACTGCTATCGTGTGATTGCGGGCGCCGCCGACCAAGGCTGGCTTGGACTGGCTCAAGGCCGAGCTCAAAAGAAACAGGCGGACTCTCTCGAGCAAGGCCAGGATTTCAGGGACAAGGCCTATTGCGAGGATCTGGTCGATTATGCCGTCCAGGCCATCGGGCGGCTGGACGTGCTTCTCAACAAGGCCTGGATCATTTCTAGGGGGCAACATCGCCGAGAAGACTGACGAGAATTTGGGAGCGGACGTTCGACAACAATCTCACGTCGATTTTCTGCGTGAAGGGCAAGGCGGCCGCGCGATTGTGAATATCGCATTTTGCTGGGCACTCTCCCGGCTCCGGACACACGGCCCATTGCGCCAGCAAGGCGGCCGTGGCGGCGTTCACGAATGTTTTTTGCCGCGAGCATGTCGGTAGCGGGATACGTGTATGCCGTGTGCCCAATGCGGTCAACGGCAATAGCGGAGCAAGACGGCCCCGCTCGGGCGCATTGCCGCCAGGCCCGGAATCGGCGCCGGTATCACGCAGCGTTCGCGGAGGAAGGCGGTTGTGAAGGGGAACCGCCACCTGAGACGTGCTCAACGAGAGCGTCATCTACGAGACGCCCGATCTTCGAACTCCGCGCATATTGCATCGGCCGTCCAGACTGTCGTCGAGCGCTTCGGCGGCCCGGACATCATCGTCAACAACGCCGGCATCTTGTTCGAGAAGACGGTCGACGACATAACCGAGGCGGACTGGGACTAGATGATGGACACTAACCTCAAGGCCCTGCTCGTGATGCACCCATTCGGACGTCTGGGCGACCCGGGGGATGTCGGTAATCCGGCGGTCTGGCTTGCCTCGGAAGAAAGTGCCTGCGTGACCGGTCGGGTTTACGTCACCTACGGGGGCCGCATCACAAGCTATCCCTGCCTATCGCATAAACAGGCGAAGCCCTTATAAATCTGATCCGATAAAGCAGGATCCATTGCGTCCAATGCGTCCGGCGGGGGGCGAAGAAAACCTAGTGCTCGCAAAGTCATCGCTCCGATGATTGGGCCGACCGACATCGGCACCGACAAGCTGAAGCACGCCAGCAATAAGCTCTCGCCTAAGTTTTCTTTCAGAAGTCTCTTTAGAGTCAAGCGCACTCTAAAATCCCCAATCTTTGCCCTCTCCGTTGACAAGATTTATTTTCCGCGGAGCTTTAGTCAACAGCCGCGTGAGACTTTTGCAGTAGGTCGAATCCCACAGCGATGGCAATGTCGGGACGCGTTCGAGTTCAATCTGTGGAATTCCTGGAGACCGGCATGACTGCTCAACTACAAGCCTCCCGTAGAGGAGGACGGGAAGCGCGGCGGACGATCCGCACGGCGCCAAAGATCGACATGCTGCCGACGCTTAAGCGCGGCTTGCCGGTGGTAGAGCCAATGGATGCCGAGCAGGTCGAGCGCATCCACGAGGCTTCTCTTGCGATCCTCGAGGACGTGGGCGTGGTGTTTCGCGATCCGATCGCGATCGAGGACTGGAAGAGGGCAGGCGCCGACGTGCGTGCCGATGACCGCGTATACCTCGACCGCGGGCTCGTCATGGAACTTATCAAGACCATTCCTCCCAAAATCGAATATTTTGCGCGCGACCCGGCGAAGAATGTCAAGCTCGGCGGACCGAATTCCATTTTCGTGCCGATGACCGGCGCGCCCTATATGCGTGACCTCGATGATGTCAGGCGTGGGCCGACCATCGCCGACCTCGGAACCTTCCATAAGCTCGCGCACATGATGCCGGCACTGCATTCGTCCGCCCATCATATCGTCGAGCCGATGGATCTCGTCGTTGCGCACCGGCACCTGCACATCACCTATTCATCGATGAAGCACTCCGACAAGATCTTCATGGGCATGACCACCTCGCCCAAGAATGCCGAGGACGTACTCGACATGTGTGAGGTTCTCTTTGGCAAGGACTTCCTCGAGACCCACGCGGTCACGACCGGCAATTGCAACGGCAATTCACCGCTCGTCTGGGACCAGGTGATGCTGGGCGCTATGCGCGCCTTCTGCCGGCGCAACCAGCCGGTGCTGTGCTCGCCTTTCGTTCTCGGCGGGGCCAACACGCCGGCTTCCACCGCGGCGGCTGTCGCACAGTTGAACGCCGAGGCGCTTTCGGCGCTCGCCTATACCCAGGTCATCCGCAAGGGCTGCCCGGCGATCTATGGGCACTACCTTTCGACGGTGTCGATGCAGTCGGGCGCCCCGATGGCAGGAACGCCCGAGATCTCGTTGATGAATTTCATGATCGGCCAGATGGCCCGCCGGTACAATGTACCGTGGCGCACGTCGAACTTGCTCGGCGGAGCCAAGGTATTCGACGCGCAGGCTGGCTATGAGAGCGCCATGACCATGATGGCGGTGCTGATGTCGGGCGCCAATTATATCTGGCATTCGGCAGGCTGGAACGAAGCCGGCATGCACTGTTCGATCGCGAAGTTCGTCGTCGACGCGGAGGTATGCGACATGGGCTATCGCATGACAAAGGGCATTCAGTGGGACGACTTCGACGAGGCCCTGGCTGCCGTGCGGGATGTTGGCCCGGGCGGCCACTACCTTGGCCATCCGCACACGCAGGCGAACTTCGAGCGGGCCTTCTTCATCCCGAAGCTCTTCGACAACAACTCGATCGAGCAGTGGAAAGCCGATGGTTCCAAGGACATCAAGCAGCGGGCTCTTGAACATGCCCGTCGGCTGCTGGCCGACTATGAAGAGCCGACGCTCGACATTGCTAAAGACGAGGAGCTGCGCGCTTATATCGACCGGCGATCTCGTGAGATCCCCGCCGTCGACGCGCTGAACGAGGAATACTGAGTATGCGCATCGATCGGATCAACGTCTACACGGCGCAGTTGCCCGTCAAAGGCGGAGCCTATCGCATGGCGAGCGACGACGTGGAGACGCTCGATAGTACCCTTGTCGAAATAGTTGCGAACAACGGTTTGATGGGTTGGGGCGAAACCTGCCCGATCGGCCCGGTCTACCAGCCGCACCACGCGCTCGGGGCCCGTGCGGCAATTGCCGAGATAGCGCCGGGCCTCATTGGTTCCGAGATAGCTTCGATCAGGCTGCTGGCAAAGCGGATGGACGAGCGCCTGAACGGACATGGCTATGCCAAGGCTGCGCTCGACATGGCCATTCTCGACCTCCTCGGACAGAAGCTCGGCGTGCCGGTCTCGACTTTGCTGGGCGGTGCTTTGACCGACCGCGTGCCGGCCTACTATTCGCTGATCGTCGGGTCGCCGGACGAGACGGCGAGGATTGCCGCCGACAAGGTGAAGTCCGGTTATCCGCGCCTGCAGGTCAAGATCGGCGGGCGCAACCTGGAAGAAGACGTCGCCGTCGTTCACAAGGTCTGGGAAGCGGTTGGCTACAAGGCGCGCATCGCGGTCGACGGCAACCGGGGCCTGACGGTCGCTGCCGGGATCCATCTCGACCGGCTCTGCCAGGCGATCCCGTTCGTTTTCGAACAGCCCTGCAACACCATGGATGAGATCGCGACGCTGAAAGGTCGCGTGACACATCCCGTCTATCTGGACGAGAGCACCGAAGACCAGAACGCGGTGCTGAGGGCAATCTCCATGGGCATCGCCGACGGTTTCGGCTTCAAAGTGACGCGCCTCGGTGGCCTCACCAAGATGACAGCAGTGCGCGACCTGTGCGCCATACGCTCGCTTCCGCACAGCTGCGACGATGCCTGGGGCGGCGATATCATCGCGGCGGCCTGCGTTCATCTCGCGGCGACCGTGGAGCCGCGTCGCATGGAGGGGGCCTGGATCGCGCAGGAGTACATCAAAGGCCATTTCGACGCGAAGAATCCGATCATTATCGACAAGGGCCACATCGCCGTGCCGGAGCGGCCGGGCTTGGGCGTCAAACCAGAACCCGGCATGTTCGGCAAGCCGGTCGCGATATTCGGACCCTGATGAACGCGCCAGCTAATCTTGCCGCCATGAAGTCGCTGGCCACGCCGGAGATTTCGGCGATGGCCGACCGGCCGTTTGATGTGGTCGTTCTTGTCCTGCCGGGGTTCTCCCACCTGGCGCTTCACGCCTACATGGAACCGTTCCGTCTCGCCAACACCGTATCGAGATTGCCGCTTTTTAGATGGCGTATCGCTGGCTTGGGAGCGGGCCTGGTCGAAGGCGCCAACGGGCTCGCAGCTCCTGTCGATGTCACCATTGACGATCTGGCTTCCCACTTGGACGATCATAGACCTGGCCAACTCGCAGTTGTTGCAGGCGAACCGGTAGAGCGGCAACTGACGCCACAACTTAATGGATTTTTGCGGCTGATGGCCCGTCGTGGAGTTGCTATATCTGCCTTCGGAACCGCGACATGGCTGCTGGCGCAGACCGGCCTTTTGACAGGTACGCGCTGCACGATCCACTGGTCGCGGCTTGCTGCCTTTTCCGAAGTGTTCAACCAGCCGCGCATACGCGACTCTCTCTTTGTAAAAGATGGGCAATTTTCGACCTGCGCCGGCGAGTTGGCAGCGTTTGACCTCGCGGTCGACCTTATCGCAACGCAGGCGGGCGCCTTCATCGCACAGTAAGTCTGCAGGCATGCGACGGTGGACGGGCAGCGTTCTGGTTCGAACCGTCAGACAGGCCCTTCGGGCATCGCCTTCGCTGGCGTGAGCGAAAGTCTCGTCGCAGCCATCAGGGTGATGGAAGAGAATATCGAGTCTCCGATAGCAATGTCAGACATATCGAAGCGCATTGGTGTTTCAAGACGCCAGCTAGAGCGGCTCTTTGGGACATATGTGGGTACCACGCCCGCCAAGCACTATCTGAGTCTGAGAGTCGATCACGCAAAGCGGCTGATCGAAGGCACCCGGCTGCCTCTGGTCGACGTAGCGATGGCGAGCGGCTTCGTCTCCTCGTCGCATTTCTCGAAATGCTTCAGGAACCTACACGGAGTCTCACCGCAACAGCTTAGATTGACCGTACCCGCGTGGATCGGTCGAGGGCTCGGCTAAGGCTCCTCGGCGAGCGGGGTATGCTCCTCGATGGGACTTGGCGCTCGCCTGGACGTCTAGCCGAATATACCTGTCGAATGCTCTGGGGTCGCAAGACCTCCACAGGGCTATCCACAGGGAGCAATCCAATCCCGCTTTATGCGATTGGCTTCCTCGTCTGTCCTCGGATCTTCCACGATCACCCGCACGGGTCGGCTAGCAAGCTGCTGCCGCTCGATCATCACTTCGCAGTATCGTCACCGGCGCCGGGCAACGACGAAGCTCTCGACCGGGAATTGACCTGCTCCAGACAGAGCCTCAGATGTCGGATCTTGCCACCTGATAGAACAAGGCCGAAGTGGAGTCGCATCTCCTGGACCGCGTTTCTGACATTCAGTCTGACACCGTGCCGCCAAGGCGATTGCGCGCCCCGCAAAGCCGCCGAAGCAGGGCAAGAGTGGGGGCAGCCTAGGGCCGCGCAGGGACGTCAACTTCCCGTACCTGATGACCAATGCAGCGCTGATTGCTCAACCTGAAGGAGAAGATCCCGCCAAGGGAATTGGAACGGGACCGTTTATCCTGGACTCGGCGCAACCAGGAGTCCGCTACAACTTTAAGCGGAATCCGAAGTATTTCAGGCCAGAGCGGCCACTGTTCGACGAGCTTGAGATTCTGGTGATCAATGATGATATGGCCCGGGTGTCCTCACTCCTAGCCGGCTCAACGCACTTTGCCTCGGAACTCACACCGAACATTGTCGGGCGGCTAAAGAGCTCCCCGTCGATCAAGATCGACGTAGCGGGTACAACGACGTTCAACTATTTCGTAATGCAGACGAACAAGGCGCCATTCGACAACCCCGACTTACGGCTAGCACTCAAATATGCGGTTGACCGGAATTTGATCTTAAAAACAACGCAGGCGGGATACGGCACCATCGGCAACGACAATCCGATCAATTCGATCTATCCCCTTTATTCCGAACTGCCTCAGCACACGTACGATCCGGATAAGGCCAGCTTCTACTACAAGAAGTCTGGTCACAGCGGGGCGATCGATCTCTACGTGTCCGAATCCGTGTTCCCCGGAGCGGTCAACGCCGCAGAACTCTTCCAGCAATCAGCGGCCAAAGCTGGCATTACTATCAATCCAAAGCGTGTGCCGACCGACGGTTATTGGAGCGACATCTGGATGAAAAAGCCTTTCTGCGCCTCCTATTTCGGCAGCTTAGCCACAGAAGATCAGGCTTTTACCCAACCATTCGCAAGCGACTCTCCATGGAACGACGGTAACTGGTACCGGCCGGCGTTTGACAGGCTTCTCGTCCAGGCCAGGTCAGAACTTGACGTCGAAAAGCGCACTACCCACACCGGCTACCGCTCTTCGATGGAAATCATGGAGATTTCCAAGACGCCTGTCATTTTCACGCACTCTAACCCGCGGGCACTCTGGGATCACGAGCGCAATTTACGCGACGACCAGATCAAGGCCTGTGCGCGGACCGGCGGGGTGGTGGGTATCAACGGCGTCAGCAAGTACATGGCCGCTGATGAGGATTGTACGCCCGAGACGATCGTCAACCATATCGACTACGTGGCGAACCTGGTGGGCGTCGACCATGTCGGATTGGGGTTGGACGCCGTCTTGGATCCTGACGAGATGCCGAACCTGGTCAAGGAATTTCCCAATGTCTGGCCAGAATCAGAAGCCGACCAATGGGACTATTCGTCATGGCGGTTCATCCTCCCGGAGCAGCTCCCTGACATCGCTGAGGGCCTGTTGCTTCGTCAGTACAGCGACTCAGACATAAAGAAGATCATGGGGCAAAACTTCACGAGGGTGGCTGCCGCAGTTTGGATTTAGCCTACGCGCTTCCAAAACGTTGCAACCAGTCATCGTTGCTCGGGGATGTCATCCTGAGCAAAGCCTCTGCTCGGAATTTTTATGAAGATTACCAACATCAAAGTCACACACGTCAACGTGCCGCTGTCGGCACCGTTATGGTGGACGGCGGGCCTCTACGGCGGCGCTTCCAAATCGATCATCGAAGTTGAGACTGATTCCGGTCTGGTCGGCCTGGGAGAAGCGCCCTGGTGGCACTTTGGCGAGGTCATAAAATCCGATATCGCTCCAGCCCTTATCGGGGCTGACCCGCTCGACCTTGCTGACTGCGAAGCACGCTGCGTCCCACCCTGGCAGATCACGGTCAACACAGGTGAAAACGCTGCCTCGATTGCGTTTGGTGCGGTGGAACTTGCGCTTTGGGACATTCGGGGCAGGGTATTTGGCATGCCGCTCTATCGATTGCTGGGCGGCGCGGTCCGTAAGAACATTCCTTTCTCCGAGTATTTTGCCTTTCGTCCAGAACAGGAAGGAGCGGGTGGGGAAATGACACCCGAAGCCGTCACAGAGCATTGCCTTAAAATGCGCGAAGAGTACGGTTCGACCATTTTCGAGGGTAAGCTCATATTGGGCGATCCTCAGCTCGAGATCCGCACAGTGCGAATGCTGCGGGAAGCTTTGGGCGAGGGCGCACAGATCAAGCTGGACTCGAACATGCAGTGGTCTCTGACCACCGCACGCGGGGTGCTGCGGGAGATTGAGCCTTACAATATTCGCAATTACGAAGATCCGGTCGCGACATTCGAGGAAATGGCTGCGTTGCGGCAGCATTCTCGCATCCCGTTCTCGACCCACGTCCCGGATTTGCGGCGCGCCGTAGCGCTTGGCGCTCCCGATTATTTTGTCTGCAACTTCGCCGCCCTCGGAGGTCTCTCAAAGGCGTTGAAATTCATCGCCGCCAGCGAAGCCATGGGCAAGGGCTTTTGTGCTATTCTAACGACTTGGGTATCATGACGGCTGCGTACCTCCATGTTGTTGCTGCCACGCCCTGGATCACCGAGGCTTCGCAGTCGCTCTTTCGTTGGCAAGTGGGCGACGTCGTTATCAACGGGCCCTTCCGGCAGACCAGCAACACGGTGCCCGTGCCCGAAGGGCATGGTCTCGGGGTTGAGCTCGACCCTGCGGCAATGGCTCGATGGTCAAAGCATTTCCAGGACAATGGTCCGGTCAACCATTTCTTCGATCCGAACCGGCCGGGCCGGTACAGGCGTCTGCCACTTCACTGATGAGACGGTCTCGCGGGGAATCCCTCCCGCGAGGTGTCATGGTCATGGAACAAAGCTAGGAGCGACAATGAGTGCGGCCGCAGAATCCCTCCACCAGAATGCGATCATTATCGACGCAGTATGTCCCCTTTTGGATGACCAGGACATGGTTGCCGAATATCGGGCGGGTGGTCTGACTGCGATCGCTCCGACTGTTGGATTCTGGGACGGGACAGAGGTTACGCTGCGGAAAATTGCATCGTGGCACCGGCTGTTGCGTGAACGTGACGATCTGCTTCTCGTCCGCACGGCGGCCGATGTCCGCAAGGCCAAAGCGCTCGGCAAGATGGGCATCATAATGCACTTCCAGGGGCCCGCACCCATCGAAGATAACCTGAATCTCATCGACACCTTCAAGGTGCTCGGGGTCGGCGTCATGCAGCTCGCCTACAACGTCAGGAACCGTCTCGGCGATGGCTGCGAAGAACGCTCTGATGCTGGTCTCAGCCGATTTGGGCTGCAGGTCGTAGAGCGCATGAACCGGGTTCGTATGATTGTCGATTGCGCTCATACGGGGGTTCGAACAACCACGGATGCCATCGAACACTCGTCGGCGCCCGTCATCGTGTCCCACGCCAATGCAAAAGTCGTTCACCCGTCTGCCCGCAATCTCTCGGACGAGCTCATTAAGGCAATTGCCGCGCAAAACGGCACAATTGGAGTTGTTGGCTTTCCTGGCTTCGTATCTGACGATAAGCGGCCGTCCATTGATCGGTTTATCGATCACATTGCCCATATCTCAAGCCTCGTAGGCCCGCAGCATGTCACGCTGGGCATCGACTACTATGCTGACCAATACCCGTATGCGGATGATGCCGCCGCATTGAAACAATATCAGAAGTACGTTGCCGACAATATTTGGACACCTAAAGCGTATCCGCCTCCGCCCCACTTCTTTCCAGCCGGCATTGAAACACCGCGGACGATGCAAGCACTGACGGAAGCCCTTCTGCGCCGGCAGTTCAGCGAACAGGAAATCGTGGGCATCTACAGCGGCAATCTCCTCAGCATCTACGAGACGATCTGGGGCAGTTAATCTCGGACACCATTCCTGCCTGCACCGACGCGGCGTGTAAATCATTATTTCTTAACTTTGCAACGTGCGCGGCGACTGAGAATCAGGACTCTATTTCTCAGTTCATCCTCTTCATCGCCGCATCGCCCATCGCAATGGCCGCGTCTGCCGAGGGGAGCTAATCGCATGGTCCGCTCGTAGATGCGACCCGGACGCTCGCCTGCAAACCTGGCCGGATCACGCAGCGAACAGGAAAACTATCGCCTGCGGCTCGACGATGCTCGCAAGCGTCTTGCATCGTATCTTCCGCGCGTCGGTGAAGCCTAAGCCTTCGAGGCGGAGTTGAGGATGAAGCGGGAGAAACTGGCTGAGGTAGACGCGGATCTCGCCAGCGATGTCGAGGCATCTGGCGACAAGCCCGGAAGCGATCGGATCGCGGCCTGACGGCTTGCTATCTCGACAGGCGATCCTCGTCGTCGATCAGCGTGAGGCGGTGCGGGGCCGCATCACCCCATTTCCAGAGCACGAGGTTCAGATCCTGCCTGGTTGCGCCGGGTGCGAAGCTGCGGACAAGCAGGCCGTTGCAACCCTGATCCATCAGGCGGCGGGCAAAGGCCTGCGTCCGCGCTTCTCCGCTCGCCTTCATCTGATCGCGCCATGTGCCGTCGGCGAGCGTAGCCGCATGCATATCCTGCGCCGACAAAGCCTCCGCGTCGCGGCCGTCGAAGACATCATCGATTTCCGCGTCGTAGGAAACGAGTGTCGTCGGCTGGAGATTGCCGACCTGGTTCGCTTCGCGTAGCGCTGTCATCACCGACAGTGACGCGTAGAGCGCCGGCACACCCTTCGGATTGAATCGTCCGCCGTAGAGTTCGGCACCACGGCCGGATAGCGGCTCGCGCGCATAAATGGGACTCAACGCCCGATAAAGCTTTCCACGACAAAGCACCGGGTCAGGCGTGCACGCCGGCGTCGACCGCGTCGATATAGTCCAGCACGTCATCGGCACGACCGCCGCGCACGAGCTGCATAGCCGTCTGGCCGGAGAAGCCCGGAAGCGGCTCCGAACGATACCAGGCATAGGCCATCAACTGCGAACCGAAGCGCGGCTCGACCTTGTTGATCACCTCGACCATCTCGCGCAGCCGACGCTGGGTCTTGTCCGACCGAATGCGGTCCTTGCGCTGGACCGCGTCCCTGCCAAGCCCCGCGGTGCGCGCGACTTCCTCGCTGGTCGTACGGAACGCCTGCGCGATCTTGCGCGGCGCGAAGAGGCCATTATCGGAATACTGGACGAGACCCATTGCTTTCTCCTGCTGGTTTTGCCGCTTAGCCTGACGCAATATAATGTCAGCCAACGTGGCAATCAATGGGAATAGTAATGGGAAGGGAAGGAGAGGAGGAGGGGGAAAAAAGCCGGGTCGCCGATCGCCCGAACCGGTGGCGCTGACGCTCAACCGCAGCCTGCGCGATCCCGGCCACGGCGTCCCGCGCAGGGCTGGAAACCCCGCTAGCCCGACCGGGCAGGGATGCTCGGCCGCGGTTGCACCGGCCCGTCCGCTCCGCGGGCCGCCGGACGCGGGCCCGCCGTGTCGAGAGCGGCTCTACCGGCCGTCCCGCGCGCGGCGCATATTCAATGATCACCACCCATGGAGAATGCAGTAGTGTTCGACAACGAACAGCGGCAGTATCGAAAAACTCGCATTTTAACCGTTGCTAAAATTCGCCGCACTGTCTTGCGTGCGCACGCACTCCGGGGCTCAGGAGACGGGGCCGCCCCTCAGCCTTCTGGTTTCCGACTAATCTTAGTAGAGTTGGTAACGGCTCTTTCAGAGCCTCTATCTAAGAAAACGGTACCAATCTCCAAAGAAACAACATGACGCCTCGCACCAAGCGTATTCTAGGCAAATCGATAGTCGTGACGATCATTGCCGTCGTCGCGACCTTTGGTCTGTCGTTTACGGCAAGAATAGCCTTACGCATGCCGATCGATTGGCTGAGTTGGGTGGAGTGCACGCTCATCCCCATCCTGATTGGGATGCCTGTCGGGGCCTATATCTTCGCCCAGTCGGAAACCATCCAGGACACATGTGACAAGCTGGAAAAGTCGTATGCGGCCCTCAGAGAAACCCATGACAGGCTGGCGTTCGTCACCACCCACGACCCGATGACGGGGCTTCTTAGTCGCGGCGGATTCATCGCAAGGATGGACAGGGAGCGCGATGAGGGTGAATACGACACGCTTCTCCTTGTCGATCCGGACCACTTCTCCTCGTTCAATGACAAGCACGGACATTCCAAAGGCGACGAGGCCTTGGTTCGAATCGCTAAGGCGCTTGTCTATCTAACGCGCCCTGGCGATTCGGTTGGGCGCCTTGGTGGCGAAGAGTTCGGGGTCCTGCTGCGAGGGGTGCGCAAGGAGCAGGCAATGACCATAGCGGAGAACATCCGCCGTCTTGTTGAAGGGATACCCTGGATCAAAGCGCAACAGGACGATGTAAAGGTGACCGTCAGCATCGGGGTTGCGGAAATCCCTCCCGATGCAGATACGCAGGATATTCTTCGCACAGCAGGACGATGCCTTTCTGAAGCGAAACAGCGCGGCCGGAACCGCGTTTCCTTCGACTTTGAAGCAGCCAAATTGCGAGCCGTGACACCATAGCCGACGCTTAGGGCCTGTCCCTTTCAGGTGTTAGCTCGCCGGAAGGGTCGTCGAGGCAACCGCCAGCATTTGATAACGGCGAGGCCGCCAGGCGGCGTTCGGACCTGGCTCTCAACCTGCTTAGGTGCTTGCAGCGGACGGTATGCTGTTGTTGCGCGTGGCTTTGCCCCGCTGATCTGATCGGAGGACGAAATCAAACACCGGTCGAGGCTGACCAAGTGGCGCGTCCTGCAACGCCGGAGCCTCTGTCGCTGCCTCGGTATAGTCGGCGAGTATCGCTGGCGGGAGGCCGAGCGCGTTTTCAACGATGTGTTCCGACGGGCCGCGCAATCGACGGAACAGCAATGCGGCGCGCCGGGAGTGACGCACCGCTGCGGCAGTTTTGCCCTCTCGTATCTTTACGCCGGCCGCTGACAACAGGATCAATGCTTTGAAGAACATGCGAGAAGGGCTGCCTCGGTCGGCAACCTGCCAAAGACCTTCCCACGCCTCATGTGCTTCCCAGTAATACCCGTGATTGAAGAGGTCGAGACCCCAGAAGAATGGATCTGAGCCAAGCGCCGCATCCGTGGTGACCGGCATCGGCTCGGCCAGATAGCTATGTCCAGCGGGATCGCGCACAGGATGCGGCTGCCTGCCCGGTAAATACGCATAGGCTGGAAAGCTCTTTTCCGGCACGTGCCGGGGGCGCGAATTCGAAGCAATGGCCATGAAGCATGATACCACATGGGTGGTCATGGCTCGCATATGAACTTCTTGTTTGGAGACGGGCTCTATGGCTCTGATGGAGTTGCCAAGGCTCCTTCTGGGCTATAAAGGCCGGCGCGGAACAGGAACTGGCGGTGAAAATCGGAGCCCGAAACTGGACCTCTTAGACAATAATGCTCACAAGGAAGCGGCATGAGGCGTCAAACGCGACCATTCATCTTGGAAGTCAAGCGGAAGCGTGGCGTTCAAAAACAGTCCCGGCCGATTTGGGGGAACTTTGATATCTCAGCGGCCCTCGCCGAGACAATCCGAGAATCGGAGGCGGCAGAGCTGCCCAATTGTCAGACGATTGACTCCAACGTAATCTCCGTCGATCCTGAACATCTGTTCAAATCCCAAGCGGAGACTCATATGCCCGATCCAAATGGCGCTGAAGCTGTAGCATCCCCCTCTGAATCCCCTGCGAAAGCAGAAAAGCCAAAGGCCAAGAGTAGAGTTGCGCAATCGCGCAAGTCGAAGCCGGAGAAAACATCGCCATCCCGTACCAATGGAGCGGTCACACAGCCTGCAACGTCGGATTCGACGGCAACGGTTCGAAGCGGCCGGAAAATTTACTCCGCAAAAGAGCGAGCTCAGAAGCTCTCCGAGATGGAGAAATCACTCAACGCCGGCGCCACTTTGAAACTCGCCGCAAAGCAGGCTGGCATATCGGAACAGACCTATTACCATTGGAAACGGGCCTCGACACCTGCGCCGCGCAGCGACGACCTGAAAGACCTTGTCGCGCTCGAGGAGGAAAACAAACGGCTAAAGATCCTTCTCGCTGAGCGCCTTCGCAAGGAGAACGCGGAACTGAAGAACAAACTCAACCTCCTGTAGGATCTGCGCTTGAGCCGCAGGCTTGAGACCCCAATAACCGAGAGTTGTCGCCAGGCTGCCGGCCTAATCGGGATTTGCCACAGTCCGGAGAGCCCGGATCCGGGGCAGGCGCCACTGGCGAAAACACTGGCAAAGCATGTCGGCTTTGAAGTGACGACCTGGTGGCCTGGAGTAACGACTTACCCTCGCGAGCTCATATCCCGCCCATGCAGAGGTATTTCATCTCGAGGTAATCCTCGAGGCCGTGGCGCGACCCTTCGCGCCCGATGCCGGATTGCTTGATGCCGCCGAAGGGTGCGGCCTCCGATGACATGCGCCCGGTGTTGATGCCAACCATGCCATATTCCAGCGCCTCGGCCACACGCCACACCCGCTTGAGGTTGGAAGCGTAAAAATAGGCGGCAAGCCCGTAAATCGTGTCGTTGGCCTCGTGCACGATCTGATCCGCATCTTCGAAGCGAATGATCGGAGCCAACGGCCCGAATGTCTCCTCTCGGGCCACGGCCATCTCGCCGGAGATATCAGTGAGGACCGTCGGTTGGAAAAACGTACCCTCTTTGCCCATGCGATTGCCGCCGCATTGAACTGCCCCGCCCTTTGCCACGGCATCGGCGATATGGGATTCGATCTTGGCCAGCGCATGACTATCGATCAGCGGTCCGATAGCTACAGCTGGATCGAAGCCGTCACCCACCGAAAGCTGGCGGGCTTTTCCGACGAACTCCTCGACAAACCTGTCGTGAACGCCCGCCTGCACATAAAGGCGGTTCGCGGAGACACAGGTCTGGCCGGCATTGCGGAACTTCGCTTGAATCGCGCCGTCGACGGCAGCATCGATATCGGCATCGTCGAAGACGATGAACGGCGCATTGCCGCCGAGCTCGAGGCTGAGCTTCTTGATCTGGTCCGAGCACTGGCGCATCAACAGGCGTCCGACCTCGGTCGAGCCGGTGAAGCTGATCTTGCGGACCTTGGGATTGGAACAGAGTTCGCGGCCTACCGCATCGCCATCCGAAGCATAGATCAGGTTGACGACGCCTTCGGGAAAGCCAGCCTGATCGGCGAGGGCGAACATCGCACCCGCCACGAGCGGTGTCTGTTCGGCCGGCTTGAGAACGATCGTGCAGCCGGCGGCAAGCGCTGGCGAGATCTTGCGCGCCACCATGGATGCCGGGAAATTCCACGGCGTGATCGTGCCGACGACCCCGATCGGCTGTTTGATGACCAGCATGCGGCGGTCTGTCGACGGTGCCGAGATGGTCTCACCATAGATGCGATTGGCCTCTTCAGCGTACCACTGCAGATACGCCGCGGCATGCGAGACTTCCGACTTCGCCTCGGTGAGCGGCTTGCCCATTTCAGCCGTGAGGATCGCTGCGAGGTCGTCGGCGTGATCGACGATCAGCTGATGCCAGCGCCACAGGATGTCGCTGCGCTCTCTGGCGGTTAGCGCCGCCCATCGAGGCTGCGCCATATGGGCTTTGCCGATCGCGGCGCGCGTCTCCTCGATGCCCATGTCGGGAAGTTTTGCCAGCAATTCGCCTGTCGATGGGTTGAAGATCTCGAATGTCCGGCCGCTCACAGGCGTGCCAAGGCACGGCAAGCGATCGATGGTGCCGAACAGGCCGGGGGATTTTACGTGACGGATCAAAGGCGGGCAGAGCGGCAAAGCCGTATTCTCCTCAACGCGGCGGACATCTGTGGCAAGAGCTTGTTTATCCCGCATGTCCGGTGTCAGCATAGGGCCTCGGACGGCCGGCGGGTGAACCCACACGCGCGAATATTGCTGATCCTGGAGCAGCATTGACCAAGCCGATGTGAGGTTACCGCGTCGCTGTCATTTCGGTCCAACGAGGGGGCTTGGCAGCGCGCTCGCTTTCTTCCAGCGAGGCTTCGAGCGCGTCGCGTTGCTCTTTGTGGAGCATCGGCTGCGATGTTCTGAAGCCATGCTGGCTGCGGACGAAAGCTCGGTCGCCAGCCCGATCAACGCCCGAACTCGGACAGGCTCCCTCCGCTCGTTATGGGGCCGCAGCTAACGCTGGATCGCACGCGATCCAGCCATCCAAGATATGGTGCTGGTATCGAGCGAACAGCTAACCCTTGCAGATTCCGCCGCTCGGCGGTCAGATTCAACAACCGGTTGCACAATTCGCGCTCGGGAAGGACCTCCACCAACCCCCAGGTATTCAGGTCCGGGCTGGCCTCGTCCGCGACCCGTCAGATTCTCGAAAGCTGTGTCTGCAACAGTCTTCAAATATCTCGAGTTCTGGCCGCGAGAGTCTGTTGCTGCGGAAACCCGAGTCGAAGCGGCTCGTCCCTACATGGGGCAGCTATGCAGTTTCATCTCAGCTAGGGATAGTATTATGGACGCGAACTATAACGACCCAGACTATTGGACCCGTTGGTACGCTGAGCAGAAAGAGCTGCAGCGTGCGAGGCAAGGCTCGGACAACATGGCTGCGGATCAAGCTGTCTTTGAACAGCAGCTGAGCGAGCTTCAACTCAGCTCTTCTGAGGAGAGCTCCGCTAAGTTGAGTTCGCCCGGCACTCGACCCGCTGAGGCACAAAGAAGTCTGCGGCGCACTGGCATCGGCGGTTCAATGCGCATGCCGCAGCAATCCAATCTGCGCGACAGTGGGTTCAGCAGTACGCGGCACAGCATTGATATTCCTCGCGCTCACCTTGGCTCGGCTCCGACGGGCTCGCAGTCTGACCTGCGTGACAGGTCATTCGGTAGCACGCGTTTCACAGCGCCATCGGAGGCGCAGACCGCGACGCGGACCAAGGATAGCAAAAGCCGTGGACTGTTTTCTCGTGTAAAATCAGGCCTCGGCAAAGTCTTCGGAAGCCGTAGCGAAAAGTCGTCCCGCAGCCCGGTGTCCGACGTGGTCCATTCAGAGCTTCGTATGGACTCGGCCAAGCGTAGTCGCCCCCCCACCGGCGCAGACATGCATCCCGCGGACGAGCGCCTCATCGAGCAGTTCGCGGCAGAACTCCGAGCCTATGAAGTCGTTCCCGACGGCACCATCGGCCGAGGGGAGGGAAAGGTTCCCGAGCCTACCATCAAGGACAATCTAGGCGTTCTTAGGGGATTTGCTCGTTGGCTCCGTCAAGAAAACAGGGGTCCGTTGACGACTCGAGCTTTTAACGAGCCAAGGTCGCTGGCCATCGACATCGAGGACTACACGAAAGCCGGAGGGGACGATCGCGACCGTCTCTCGTCGGCGTTGTCCCATTTCCGGAGGCTCGGGGCTGAGGGGCTCCAGTCAGTCGGTGCCGGGCCCCGCCTGATGGGGCGCCAAACACTTGGCCCTTATCCCGAGGACGCCCTCGTCATCGATGGCTTGGAAAAGAAAAACCTAGCCGAGCTCGCACCGGACTCGACTCGCCCACAGAAAACGCGCGTTTCAGTGATCGCTTCCAGGCAACGCAAGTTTAGTGATTGGCTCCAAAGGGAGGGTAAGGGAAGCATAGTGAGCCGACTCAACGGCAGTGCTCAGGAGCAATTGTCGTTGCAAGCAGACCACAAGGCCTTCATCACAGCCACAGGACAGACCAGCTCTCAACTCGATCAGCTTCGGCAGTACCTAGGCGCCGATCCCCAAATCAACCGGCATAGTCCTTATCCCGATGACGCCAGCATTATCGACGGCCTGGAAAAGGAAGAACTGCGCCAGCTCGGACCCGAGGTGGGCAAACAGAGAAAAGTCGTCTGGAATACTGCTTGGGCTCAACGCAGGTTTAGTGATTGGCTGCAAAGGGAGGGCAGAGGCAGCATAGCGGGTCGACTCAACGGCACTGCTCAGCAGAAACTGTCGTTGAAAGCAGACCAAAAGGCCTTCAACACAGCCTATGGAAAAACCGCCCTGAGTCTCGACCGGCTTCAGCAGCACCTAGGCGGCGGAATCCAAACGAGCCGGCAATCCAACCGGCATAATCCCTATCCCGACGACGCCCGCATCATTGAGGGCCTGGCCAAGGAAGAGCTGATCAAGCTCGGACCCAGGCCGACATCCCGGCAGAAAAACGTAAGTGTGACCATTGCCAGCGCGCAACGCAGGTTTAGTGATTGGCTCCAAAGGGAGGGTAGGGCGAGCATAGTGAGCCGACTCAACGGCACTGCTCAGCAGAAACTGTCGTTGAAAGCCGATCACAAGGATTTCACCAACGCCGAAGGAAAGGTCACCCTGAGTCTCAACAGGCTTCGGCAGTACCTAGCAGTTGTTGAGGCGAACAGAGCGCTGGGTGTGGCTTCCTCTGAACAGGTTGATTGGGCTCCGCAGCCTGCCGGGTCGAGCTCAACTTGGTCCCCGTATGTGCCGTCCGACTTTGACGCGAATGAGTGGCTGCCGGAAGGCCAGTCAGGACACTCCGAACGCCAGGAAGCTGCGTCGTCCGGCTCAAGCTGGCCGCGAGTGCCGTCCGACTTCGATGCGAGGGAGTGGCTGCCGGAAGGCGCGTTAGGACACGCCGAACGGCAGGAAACTGCGTCGTCCGGCTCAAGCTGGCCGCCGCGAGTGCCGTCCGACTTTGACGCGAATGAGTGGCTGCCGGAAGGCCAGTTGGAACAGGCCGAATGGCAGGACGATGCTTACTATCGGCCGGAGCTTCCGGTTACGCCATCCGTGGCTCATATAGACGCTTTGGATCCGGGAGCCTCGTCGCATGCCCGCACCGGGCAGGTGCTCGGCGCCGAGCAATGGCTGGGTGACGAGCATATTCAGAGAGATTACGATCTCCTGGCCCAGGAGTTGCCGGTGACCTATCCGAACCTCGCCGCCCGGACGCGGTTCGTGGACCCCCTCATAGCTCTTTATAGTCTGCGTGGGGGTATCGATATGCAACGCGCATTGGATGGCATCCTTTACAGAGACGGTAACGACACAGCCGACTTCGTGTTTGTGCCAGTGAGCGACGCCAGCACCACGGACCCCAATCGCCGCGGCACTCATTGGTCGCTGCTGCTGGTTGACCGCCGCGATCGGGAAAGCCCGGTTGCGTATCACTACGACTCCGTCCGCGGACACAATGATGTACCTGCTTCAGTAGTTGCAGCACGGCTGGGTGCGCGCCTGGAGCCAGCCCGCATGTCCCAGCAACAGAACGATTATGATTGCGGCGTGTTCGTGGTGGACGGCACGCGGGCGTTGGTTGGGCAATTGGCGCAAGAGCGGTTGCCAGTGCAACAGTCACGGCATCTCGACAACCTCGTCGCCGATCGGCAGGCACTCCAAAATCGACTCGGGGGCCGTCTGATGCACGAGCTCCCCCCGGACCGGGGGGAGCTTGAACTGGCTGGTGTTGGGAACAGCCGAGATCTGCGAGGATCGCGTGATCTTGACACGGGACGATATGCCGAGCGCACGCGTGACCGATCTCAAGGACTGGGCCGATGACACCCGGCTCAAAGATCTCTTGCTGGAGCGCGTGGAATACCAGTGTCCGTCGATCTCGATAGTCGGGCGCGACACGGCCGCGTTTCCAGTGCACAAAGACGGGGCAGGTCCGGCAATTGCCCCTGCTTCGGCCTGTCCAGCTCGGCCACGAGTTCGGCCCGGCTGGAGGCGTTGAGTTCGTGTGACGAGTACACTGATCTCGGCGTTTAGCTCGCCAAGCAAAAGAAGCGGTGATTGCGCAGCCGCGCCAGCGCCTGGCGTTGGGCAGTTTGCACGCGAACCTCGACTTTTGCCTCCTTCGCTCGTTTCGGCCGAGCACCCGTCCCCACGAAGTCTGCAGCATTCACTGCGGCCCAGAACGTCGATTAGATCGAACAAACCGAGGTGCTCATCAGCCATTCGACAATTGGCAGTTCACTCGTCGTGCCGGTTTTTGCGCTGAAGCGTGTCGACGCGATCCCTACAGGGATGTTCGCGGCCCAGGCATCGAGGTCTATCGATGATCGTCTGGGGATTTTCCTTGCACATAATGCCAGCCCGCCCAATGCACCAGACGCCTTTGCTCAAATCGGCAAAACAAACCAGTTGGACACAATGGATTGAGAGAGCTTTGCGCCACAAGGGCAATTGACACTAGCGCGTCGCCCGATGGAGATTATCTTAGCGGACCACCGTGCCTTCGCTATCCCGCCGAGACGATCATGAGTCGATATAGAGATCATCGCAAACCACGCAGGCATTGGAATGACGACGAACCGGCTTCTTTTTCGGAACGGCCTCCCGAGCCCAGCTATTTTCAACGTCCGCCTCCCATGTCCGTAGATCCTGTCGATGCCGAGGTGAAGTGGTTCGACGTGACCAAAGGATTTGGCTTCGTCAAACTCTTGGACGGTAGGGATGCCTACCTGCCCAGCAGAGTACTTGAGCTAGCCGGAAGCCGCAGTGTCTCCCAAGGAACCCGGCTCAAGGTCGCCGTCGAAGAGCGGTCAAAGGGTCCTCAGGTCACCCAGTTGCTGGAGATTGACGAGGTCGCCAAAACGTCGCCGCCTGCCCATCGTGCTGAAGGATCCGTCTCTGCAGTGGGTGGAACGACGGAGAGTGCGGGCACAGTGAGGTGGTACAATCCCAAAAAGGGCTTCGGCTTCATTGCTGCTGAAGATGGGAGCAAGGACGTCTTCGTTCACGCCACTGTGTTGACCGATTCTGGCCTCACCAATCTGGTGGAGGGGCAAAAGGTAATGGTCCAATGCCGTCCGGGGAAGAAGGGCTTGGAAGTCCACAGCATCCGCATCGCTTAGAGCCAGCTTCGGGCGAACCCTATCGCTCACGCAAAAGGCCCGCTGCCGCGGCGATGGCAGCGGGCCGATGTCGAAAACAGCGCGGGAGGAGGTGCGCTGCATTTCAGCGTCGGCATCGCATCTGGGAGGAGTAGATGGCCGACAGTGGAACCATATCCATCGAGCAACATATTGCAATGCACAAAAAATTGTTTGCAAGCGCGAAGGGCCTTCCAAGGTCCGACTCGATGGAGCTGCCATAGCCCCTATCGACAAAAGGCAAAAGCAAAAGGGCGGCATCGCTGCCGCCCTTCCGAGATGGTCAAATTGCGCGGTCAGAAACCCATGCCGCCCATACCGCCCATGCCGCCGCCGCCCATGCCGCCCATGCCGCCGCCGCCCATGCCGCCAGGCATGCCGCCGCCAGCCGAGTCCTTCTTCGGAGCTTCGGCGATCATGGCTTCGGTGGTGACCAGCAGGCCGGCGACCGAGGCCGCGTCCTGGAGGGCCGCGCGCACGACCTTGACCGGATCGACGATGCCCATGACGATCATGTCGCCATATTCGCCGGTCTGGGCGTTGTAGCCGAAGGTCCCGCTTGCGTTGTCGAGGATCTTGCCGGCAACGATCGAAGCTTCCGCACCGGCGTTGGCCGCGATCTGGCGGGCCGGAGCCTGCAGCGCACGACGCACGATGTTGATGCCGGCGGCCTGGTCGGCGTTGACGCCGGTCACCTTGATGTTGGCCGAAGCGCGCAGCAGGGCAACGCCACCGCCGGCAACGATGCCTTCTTCCACGGCCGCGCGGGTCGCGTTGA